>JAFUHJ010000134.1 GCA_017468935.1 Candidatus Methanomethylophilaceae archaeon | reverse complement strand
GTCAAGATCACCAACAAGCCCGCGGATGAAGGCAACGTTCCGAACGTGTCCTACGACGACCTCGGAGGTCTCGGCGACGCGGTCAGGAAAGTGAAGGAGATGGTCGAGCTCCCGCTCAAACACCCCGAACTCTTCAAGAGGCTCGGTGTCGAACCTCCTAAAGGAGTATTGCTTCACGGACCGCCAGGAACAGGTAAGACCATGCTGGCGAAAGCAGTGGCAGGTGAGACTAGCAGTAACTTCATGTCCATTGGAGGACCTGAGATCGTCAGCAAGTTCTACGGTGAATCCGAGGGCAAGCTGAGGGAGATATTCAAGGAAGCGGAAGAGAACTCGCCCAGTATCATCTTCATCGATGAGATAGACTCTATCGCACCCAAGAGGGACGAGGTCAGCGGAGAGGAGGAGAGGCGTATCGTCGCACAGCTCCTGTCCCTGATGGACGGTCTGAACTCCAGGGGAAAGGTGGTGGTCATCGGTGCCACCAACAGGCCCAACGCCATCGATGAGGCACTGAGAAGACCCGGAAGGTTCGACAGGGAGATCGAGATCGGTATCCCCGACAGGGACGGAAGACTGGAGATCCTGCAGATCCACACCAGGGGAATGCCTCTGGACAAGGATGTGGACCTCGGATGGCTCGCGGACAAGACACACGGCTACGCCGGAGCGGACATCTCCGCACTGACAAAAGAAGCCGCTATGACCGCCCTGAGAAGGGTCCTGAAGGACGATGTGGAGGCCGAGAACACCCCCATCGAGGTGCTGAACAGCATCGTCGTCACCAAGGACGACTTCAAGAACGCTCTCAAGGACATGCAGCCCTCCACCATGAGGGAGGTCCTGATCGAGAAACCCAACGTAAAGTGGGAGGACATCGGAGCCTTGGAAGAGGCGAAACAGGAGCTTAAAGAGGCTGTCGAATGGCCCCTGAAGTTCGGTAAGGTCTTCGAGCACATGAACGCCAGGCCCCCGAAGGGTATCCTGTTGTACGGTCCTCCGGGAACCGGTAAGACTCTGCTCGCGAAAGCTGTGGCAACCGAATCCGAAGCTAACTTCATCTCGGTCAAAGGACCGGAGTTCCTCAACAAATGGGTCGGGGAATCCGAGAAGGCCGTCAGGGAGACGTTCAGGAAGGCGAGGCAGGCATCGCCCTGTGTGATCTTCATGGACGAGATAGACTCCATAGCGCCCGAGAGGGGTACCGGAAGCGACAGCAACGTCACCGAGAGGGTGATCTCGCAGATGCTCACGGAGATGGACGGACTGGAGGGGCTGAGCGACGTCGTAGTGATAGCCGCGACCAACAGGCCCGATATCATGGATCCCGCTCTCCTGAGGCCTGGAAGATTCGATAAGTCAATCTACATCGGACCGCCGGACGAAGCTTCGAGGAAATCCATCTTCGGAATCCACACCAAGAGCAAACCTCTGGCCGACGACGTCAGCCTTGACGAGCTCGCAAAGCGTACCGAGGGCTGCACCGGAGCTGATATCTCTGCGATATGCAACGAGGCGGTCATGAACGCCGTGAGAGGACTGGTCAAGCCCGGAAAGGTCCCCACCGACGAGGAGATCAAGGAATGCAAGGTTTCCATGGCGGACTTCGAGAAGGCCCTGGACAAATACGGTCCCAAGTCGAGGCAGAAGCTGAGCGACTACAACGGTCAATGAGTTCATCATTCCCCCTTGAGGGGGCACGTCCCCCTCCAAACCATTTCCACTCTTCTAGACCTCCATCGACATCTTCTCAGGCGATGATCATACGTGAATCCTCTACAAATGTCGGATTAATTATTCTATAAGTATCGGATTTAAAACGCTACAAGTATCGGATTATATTTATACATTTAAATAGTCAGACGGATAGACACCGACAAGATAGGAGAGCCCGCATTCATGGCAGTCATTACTGGTACAGATTGTTATGCGTACCGTCGCGAGGGCGGGATCATAGTCATCCCGTTAGGGGCGCTGAGGAACCGATCGGGATCCGATCGAAACGAGACCGTCAGAGGACATCACCTCATGCCTATCCAACGCGGTCGAAAAATCTGGACATAACAAACCATGTTCTTTTATAGAAGTGATAACAATTTTAGTAGTATGGACAGGACCGGTCTCATCAACACCACACGTGCCATACTGGCTAAGGCGGGTTTCGATGTCTCGTCCGCACTCACGCTCAGAGGCATCTGCTTCGACATAGTCGCCCGCAGGGATACCCAGGTGCTGATAGTCAAGGTCCTTAGCAACATAGACGCATTCTCCAAGGACAACGCAGAAGAGATGAAGGTACTGGCCGAATCGCTCGGTGCAACGCCCTTGGTCACAGGCGAGCGCTCCAGTTCCGGCGCGTTGGAACCCGGGATCGTCTATTCAAGATTCAACATATCCATAGTCTCCAACGAGACCCTGGCGGATCTCCTCCTGGAGGAGGCACCTCCGTTCATATTCGCCGCACCCGGGGGACTCTACGTCAAACTTGACAGCAGTCTCCTGAAACAGGCCAGGGAAGAGAGGGGCATCAGCCTCGGAGCCCTTGCAGAAACGGCCGGAGTATCCAGACGCACCATCCAGATGTACGAATCCGGAATGGGTGCTATGATCGATGCAGCCCTGCGCATGGAAGAGTTCCTGGAGTTACCCATAATCGAACCCATAGACCCGTTCACATTCAAGAGCGAGGACCGTCTCAAGGAGCAGCACGAACCTCCGAGCATAGAGGAATCCTTCGCACTCAAACAACTATCCACATTGGGATTCACCGTGAGGCCGGTTGTGAAGAGCCCGTTCGAGGCCGTCTCCAACAACAAGAACGCCGTGATGCTCACAAGCCTCGGATCCGACGAACAGAAGGTCATGGAAAGAGCGATCGTCGCTTCGGAACTCTCCAGGATCATGGACCGTTTCTCCATCCTCATAGTCGAGAAGAAGCACGAGAGGGACAACATCAACTCCACAGCGATAGTCTCCAATGAGGAGCTCAAAAAGATGGACGAGCCCAACGAACTCACGGATCTCGTAGCTGAAAGGAGAACAAAGAGATGATCTCCCTCGATGTGAAAGGCTGCAAGGTCGATATCCTCCCTATAGTCAACGGACTGATATCTGAGGCGGACAGGGTCCGTCAGGAATTCACCCCGCATGAGGCGTACGCCGCCGCATTGAGCATCGAAGGCATACAGTGCCTCAAGAACAGGAAGAACATAGACGAGATGTTCGACGTCAGCGAACTCGACATGATCTATGCTGCACATATGGAACGCTTCGGGGAGGTGGAGATACCGTCCCCCGCGATGTACACATTCATAGACCTTGTAACCGAACAGGGTCAGCTGTGCCTTCCGCTGGACATGAACGATGCAGATTTCACGGACCTCTACTGCGATACCGTGGGAGCGTTGGAGTTCGTGAAGGAGCACAGGATCGCCAAGAAGGGCATGAAGAGGATCTTCGACGGAAGCACGCCTGAGAAGCTAGCCAAACAATGGGACGACTTCGTCAACTCCAGCATGAAATCGTACGGGGTGCTCTCCAGGAAGAGAGAGGAGCATATAGCCGCCGAGATCGTTGATATAACGAGGTTCAAAAAGGAACTCCTCGTGATAATCGAGGTCGAACGCGTCGACGGGGTCGTCGACATACTAAAGGGATTGCAATGACATGCGAGGAATGCGACAAGTGCAGGGATATGGGCTACAAGTTCTGCATCAGATGCGGAGAGAGCTTCACCGATGCACCTGTTCCGGGACCTATGCCGGAAGAGGAGAAGGGAACGCTGAAGGAATCCACCCTCAACAAATTCGTCGTACCTTCGATGGTGCTGATATTCGTAGCATGCATAGCCAGCGTAGCCGTCATCCTCATGGACTACGGCCCTACGGCGAACCTATTCGAGGAGAAGGGGATCGGACTGTGGATCTACTTCTTCGCATTCTTCGATCTCCCCAAGCTCACCGGTATGGGTGCAGTCCTGTTCTGGGTGTTCATCTCCGTAACGGCGATCATCTGCACCGCGGTGTTCCTCTGGAAATCCAGAGACGCATTCAGATTCGATTCGGCCGATTACATGGAGAGCACTAAGAAGACCCCGCTGTTCTGGATGGGACTGCTCTTCGGATCCTCTCTGCTCCTGGAGGTCATCCTCAACGGGATATTCACCATGCTCGGTATGGGCGTCGAGACACCCGGAGGACTGGTGGACCTCACATTGGAAGAGGCTCTGATGCTGTTCACCGAGGCCGCCGTATGGGAGGAACTGATGTTCCGCGTACTCCTTTTCGGACTGCCCGTGGTGATAGTAGGTTACGCCCTGAAGGAGAAAGGTTCCTGGAAACATCTGTTCGGAGGGTTCGGATCCAGTAAGCTCACGGTGGTGCTGCTGATATTCTCCACACTGCTGTTCTCCATCGCCCATGTGGACTCCTGGGGATTCATGAAGATCTTTACCGTCGCCATAGGCGGATTCATGCTCGGTTACGTGTACATGAGGTTCGGTCTCTACGCATCGATCGTATGCCACATGCTCAACGATTACTCGATGGTCTGGATGCTGGGCATCAGCGACGTCTTCGCGTCGCTCCTGCTGATCGGCATCCTAGGACTGGGACTGCTAAACCTGCCCCTGCTGTACAAGAAGACCATGAAAGGCATCAGGAAGGTCAAGGCCATGCCACAGACCTGCTTCTCGTTCGAAGCGATACCCGTATCGGATGTACAGGAGGAGACCGTACAGGAAGAGAACGATGAGGACAAGGACGATCAGGACAGCCAGGGTCCGAGAACCGATTGAGATTCTATGGCAGAATCGTAGCTCTTCGACTCTATGACGTAATTGCGGTCGTAGAACTTCAGCTTCTTCAGTATCTTGCAGAAATCCACCGACCCGGAACCTATTGTGAGATGATCGTCCTTATCGCCGTTGTTGTCGTGGATATGGATGTTCTTGATCCTCTTGCCGAAGGTGTCGATCATCTCGTCGATCTGACCGGTGGTGTTGGCATGGCCGATGTCGAAGCATATCCCGAGGTCGGTATCTCCGACGATCTCGTCCAGTTCGGACGCGGTGCGGCCGAGGAAGAAGTATGAATTGGGCATGTTCTCTATCGCGAGGGATATGCCGTATTCCTTCTGTGCATCGTCAAGGACCTTCATGGATTCCTTCGCATGTGCCAGATACTTATAGTCTATGCCATGCACGGACATGGATGACAGCCCAGGATGGATGGTCATGCGGTCTATACCGAGCTTGTTGGCGACCTTGATCGTATCCAACGTCTCCTTCATCGAAGCTTTCCTCACGGGGTCGCTTATCGATGCGATGTTGATGTCGCATATCGGGGCATGGATAGAATAATGAAGATCGTACGAAGGCAGCAGCTCCCTGAACTCCTTCTCGTGGTACACGATGCTATGGCTCGCCTCGGAGAAGATCTCCCACAGGTCGAAGTTCCCGACGATCTGATCCAACCACATCTTCGGCGGATCGGCCGAGAAGGATGTGCATGATATCCCGATCATACCCTGACCTCTTCCCCGTTGACGGTGACCGGTGCGACTGTGTCGATCAATCCCTCGATGTCGTCGTCCTGTATGCAGACCTCTATCGCACCCAGGACCGGGTTCTTGTCGGCGAATGATACCTTTCCCACGGTCGCAACCTGCTTGTTGAGATTCACCCAGGTCTTGTCCCCGCGCCTGTTCTTGATCATCACTCCGCGCGTGGCATCCAGGATCTTCTGCTTCCTGATCAGCTTCGAGAAACGGTCGATCGTTGCTGTTCCGGAGAATCCGTAATCGGTGGTCTCCAGCTCCGCATCGGGGAAGATATTGGCTATCGCAGCCGCCACCTTATCGGGATCCTCACTGGGATTAACCTGGCAGGAAATGGTCACTGAGGTCATGCCGAAGGCATCGGATAATGAGGTTAAAAACAATCGTAGGAATCAATAATAATCCCGGTCGCCATGGGGACCGTCATGAGGGACGAGATTCTATCGGTCGCCGCAAGCAAGGGGATACTGTTCTCCCCGGATGCCATGGAGATGATACTCTCCAACGACAGACCGATGGAATTCGTCAACACCGTGTTCGCCCATCTCGCGAGGAACACATTGTTCGTGAGCAAGCAGGACATCATGGACTGCATAGTGGGTGACAAGATACTCCACGAATCGCCTAAGGAGATCAAGCCCAACAACAGGTTCACCTCCGATCTCACTGTCGTCAAGGGTACCGACATCACCGGAGAATCCACCAGCGAAGGCAAGGTCAACGACTTCGCGAACTACTTCAGGGCCAGGTTCTTCACCATGAAGAGGCTCATCGAGAAACGTAACGACTTCGGAAGGGCCATGACCATAGAGAACGCCATGCTCAAGGACAGGGAGGTCCGCATCGTCGGAATGGTCTACGAGAGGAGGACGACCAAGAACGGTCACACCATGCTCAGGGTGGAGGACGAATCAGGCATCACCGGCGTCTTCATAAGCAAGGATTCGCCGCTATCCAACGAGCTCTTCGTCGATGACGAGGTCATCGGCATCGTCGGCAGGCCGAACTCCAAGATGGAGATGATCATGGCCGAGAAGATCGTGAGACCCGACATACCCAGATCCCACACCTGGGAGCCCAGCGACTCCACATCTAAGATCGCATTCCTGTCTGATTGCCATGTCGGGAGCAGCACATTCCTGGAACCCCAATGGGAGAGGATGACGAAATGGCTCAGGGAGAACGCTGTAGAACAGGGGATCAACTATCTCGTGTTCCCCGGCGACGTCGTGGACGGTATCGGAGTGTTCCCGGATCAGGACAAGGAATTAGACATACCGGACATCTACGAGCAGTACGAGAAACTCGCGGAATATCTCAAGGAGATACCAGACCACATCAAGATGGTCATCCACCCAGGAAACCACGATGCCGCCCGCCCTGCGGAACCGCAGCCCGCTCTCAACTCCGTGTTCACGAAAGGATTCGACTCCAACATCCTGATGCTTGGTAACCCCGTCTATCTCAACGTTGAAGGCAGGACAGTTCTGACCTATCATGGGAAGAGCATAGATGATTGGGTCGCTGCGGTGCAGTACCTGACGTACGAGGATCCGCTCAGGGTCATGAAGGAGATGTGCATAAGGCGCCACCTCGCCCCCATCTACGGCCAGAGGAACGCCCTAGCGCCCGAGAAGAAGGACTACATGGCAATGGAGTACATCCCCGATATCTTCGTGTCCGGACACGTCCACGGGGCTGGTCAGCTCCAGTACAATGGAGTGCGCCTGATCAACGCATCCACATGGCAGAGCCAGACAGAGTATCAGAGGATGCACAACTTCAATCCCAACCCCGCTATCATGCCTGTGGTGGATCTCGCCAGTGGCAAGATGGAGATGAAGGACTTCAACTGATTTAGGTAGAATTATCGCAGAGATACTTCCATGGTGCAGTTATTAATTTTATATGAATAAATTTTACATGAATAAAATTTATATCAATAAAATTTATTCTAATAAATATGATGATAGGCAGAGAACAGCAACTCCAACAACTGGAGGAACGCTACAATTCAGGAGTCTTCGAGATGATTCCTGTCTTCGGAAGAAGACGCGTCGGTAAGACCACACTCCTGAAGGAATTCATCAAAGGACACAACGGTGTGTATTTCTCTGCCACGAAGACACCGATCCAGATGAATGCCTCAAAACTCGCTTCAAAGAGATTAGGTACCTCCGCACCTCTCGACATGAGCCTGGAAGATGTATTGACAGAGGTGGCCGAGCGCTCGAAGGATGAACGCTATAT
>JAFUHJ010000133.1 GCA_017468935.1 Candidatus Methanomethylophilaceae archaeon | reverse complement strand
TTGGCGATGGGTACGGAGGCGTCCTTCCCGGTTACCTCCGCGATCTTCCTGTAGAACGCTTCCGTAGCATCGAAACCGACCGGTGCTCCCGCATACGAACGGATGATCTTCAGACCCATGGATCTGTAGTATTCCGAGAGGCCCTGACATGCCTCTGGGGAGACCACTATGCAGTACTCGGAGTTGACCGAATCCCTCAGATCATCCAGATTTGCGCCTCCTCCGGGGACGCATCTTACCTTGAGACCCATCGATTCTATGTTCTCCGTGAATTCCTCGATGGCCGCTTTGAAATCCTTGTCCATCACGGTCACACCGATCAGATTGACTGTATCCTTGACGGTCCTCTTCTTCTTCGGATCGAGATGCTTCATTATCTCCAGGAGCGTATGGTCATATCCCTGCGTCATAGGGATCGATACCAACGATTCGTCCATGTAGATCGCCCTGTCCTGGAGACCTGCTTCCCTTATGGCACGCTCGTGGTTGTCACCGATGAGCGCTGCTCCGGGGGAGTTGATTATGACTATGAGACCGGGTTTCCTTCCATCCACTATAGGAAGTCCTTCCTCCATCTTGTAATATGCGCCGTTGATGTAATCGTACTCGTCCAGATAGGTGGCCGGAACCCTCGGATAACCGTAGAAGTACGGTGTGAAGTAACTGTCCGTGTCCTCCAGCCTCACCCTTGGGAATATAGCACTGGAATGGACCATGAAACGTACCCTGCATCCGCCTGGTCCATGCAGGAATGCTACGGCATCGGAGATGCTCTCCACGGCCATCACGGCACCTACGAATCCGTCCGGGAGCGTCCTCTTCATTCCAACGCCCCCTTCTTCCATCCTTCCTCTACAGGAAGGCGCATGATGTTCTCAAGATACTCGGCGTAATCCAAGGTCGGTCTCACACCGAGACCGATCTTCCCGACCCTGGCGAAGCGGATTCCCTCGTCGGGTCTTGCTATGTCGGAGATTATGAGGTCGGGCTTCAGATCCCTCACATCCTCGATGAAATTGTCCGTATCGTAATCGGCGGTGATGATGTCCATATGACGGGACACCAGTTCCACCTTCTTCCTGCGTGCGCTCGATTGTGCGGCTATCAGCGGGAGCTCCGCTCCCAGGTCCAGAAGGATATCGATCAGCCAATCGACGTTGAATGACAGCTTGTTGATGATTATGATCCTCTTCCCGGCGAAGCGTTCCTTATGTTTCGCAATGAATGTGTCATATTGTTCTTCGACGCGTCTCATCTCGTCCTTCGCCTGCTGCTCCATACCGGTGTATGAACCGATCCTGTCGAGCCATTCCTCGTAATCGTAAAGCCCTACAGGCAAAGGTATCGGAAAGTACTCCCTTCCGGTGCGCTGGCGAATGTGCTCGTACACCTCCCTGTTGTTGGCCGTATCGTTCAATAGCATATCTATCGATGCCCTGCAGAAGTTCCTCACGTCGTCGTAACAGGTCTCGTCCAGGAACCTGCAGTTCACCTTCAGACCGAAACTGCCCAGCATCCTCTCCAGTTCCTGCACATGAGGTTTAGAATGGAGGTCGAAGAAGGATGTGGCCACAAGGTTGACCAGATTCTTCTCCGGCTTGACATCGACATCTATGTCCTGCACCAGATTGGATACTGCCATCATGAACCCGTCGTTATATTCCCCAGTGATGTCTCCGTCCGCGGGAACGTATTGGATGTCCACGCCCGGATTCTGCTTCATTAGCCTGTCGATCACACTGATGCAGTCGTCCCCGATGATGCCGGGCATGCAGGTGGTGATGACGGCGATCTTCCTGTGGCCTTCTGCGATGGTATCTTTGAGCGCCTTCTCAAGGTACTTCACACCGCCGAAGATGGAGACGGCATCGTCCATCATTGTGCATCTCACGTTATGGGTGGGTACTGTCGGGAACACATCCCTGTCGTACAGTTCCACAATGGATTTGCTCCTTGACGTGTCCATGAAATAAAGACAGCTCTCGGGACCATGCAGCACCACGGCATAGTCCCTGACCTTCATGTAGGCCGAAAGGGCGCCGTATGCGGCACATGACATCATGATGCGGGAGTCCTTGATGGATCTCTTGCATCCGCTGCATCCGCCGCAGGGATCTCGTACGGGTATCGGAGGTTCCCCTTCGCGTATCTCCCTGCCTGCAGCCAGATCGGATAATTGATCGTCGTTGAGCGGTACCGGGTAGACACATTGGACCTTTCCTTCCGATACGACGATTATGCGCTGGGCTATGCTGTCTATCGATTGGGAGATGACGGAATCTGGGAATGTCTCCCTGACGGTGTG
>JAFUHJ010000132.1 GCA_017468935.1 Candidatus Methanomethylophilaceae archaeon | reverse complement strand
GTAGAATCCGTCGCCGTCGGCCACCATTCCCTTGGGTGAGTAGCCTCCGGAGTACCCCCTTCCTTTGGACCATACGCCTGTGTTCCCTCTGGCCTGGGCCTTCAGCTGGTCGTCGGTGAGGAATTTCTGGGGGTTCTGTTCGCGGTACTGTCTGACGACATCGATGTTCTGGTTAGGACTATTGGGATTCGTCATTATCTTGTTGTAGTATCTCGTCGCCTTCAGAGGGGACATCCCGGAGAAGATGCGGGTGACCTCGCTGGGCGTGAGCCTCTGAATTCCGTTGTCTAAGTTGTTTGAAGCCATTTGTTCACCTAGATTTAGGTCCCGGCTGATTCCCGCCGGGCGGATGTTCTCGGTGCTTAAGGGTGGATCGACAGAGGTCCGGGATCTGAGGGGATCCGGGTGATGGGAAGAATGCCGGAAAGAATCATCTTGCGGGCCTTGCGGTGGAAGAAACAGGAAAGACACCGTAGGTGCCGTTCCCGGATCCTTTCCCCTCCCGAACCTTCATCTCTCCCAGACCTTGAGCACTTCAGCTTTGCCTCCGTAAGGATTCTCCCTGCTCAGCCTTATCCTGGTGGTGTCCCCGAGGTCGAAGTAGCTTTGGGCAGACCTCTCCGCTTCCTCCCTTGTGGGATAGCGGAAATGCTGCTTCCTGCACTCGCCGCGATGGAACTCGTACCACCTGTCGACTATGAAGGGACGATCCGATACGGGTCTCACGCCGCCGTCCTGAACTTGGCCATCGCTTTCTGGGCGAAGTCAACGTCGTCGATGATGGTCTCGTTGTTGATCTTCACCCCGTCGAGCGCCTTGGCGAACTTGTTCACGAAGGCTGCGTAAGCGTTCCACCATTCTCCGTCGAGGGGCATCTCTACGAACTGTCCGTTGAAGGATGCGGTGATCCTGGGGACGGCTTCGCGCTGCACGTCGGTCTTCTCGTCGTAGTAGGATACGAGCTTGAGACCGAGGTAGACATGATCCTTGTTGAAGGTCATGATCGGGGTCTTCTGCGTTCCCTTCGCGACTGCCTGTCCGGGTGCGTTCTGTGTTCCAAGTACCTGTCTGATTTCCTGGGCCATCTCGGCCTTTGCAGTGTTCTCTGCCATGTGTTTTCACTCCTGTTTGTTATGTCGTTTTGTAAATGGTTTGTAAGAGGTTTTGCGCTATGTTTACGCAATATAGACCATGAAGCAAAGTCATCGGACGATCATCAGAAAATCATCAGATGATCCTCAGATTTAGGAATGATATGGGGGTCAGGAATAAGCATCGAATCTGATGCCGGAATCGGTCGTCGTCAAAGACCATTTTACCGGTCGGTTATAGGACCGAGAATGGTCATCTCCAGGGAGCACAAATTGCGCAATTCCCTGGAGGGTTCAAACCTGTCAAAAAGCCCGTTTTTTAGCCCGTTTTCGGATATGCTGGGTGCTAGGTGTTGTAACTTCCGTCGGGAGCACTAATTTTTCCTCACCCAAATCAAAGAAGTAGTGCTCCTGATCAGGAGCAAAACTATTGACCATGGTTTCGGAAGGGATGAAGCGCCCTTTTTTATCCGAAATCGAAGAGATAGACATAGCATTATTGCAAAACTGTAATTCAGGTATGAGTGTGCCCGGAACGGGTCCGGAAAGGTCGACCTGAGGTGACATACGACTTCGGGAAGGTGCCGATGATCGATGCCGAGCAGATGGACAGGAAGATACTTGCGTTCCCGAACAGCGGGGAGATACTGGAGTGGTTCAGGGAGCACGATCTGGACTTCTGAAACCGGGGGCCGTCCGGCCCCCTCAAAGAGATGTTGATTATGGATGATCAGAACATTTCGGATAGGACAGAGGTTTGGAAAGAATTAATAAAATACAAAGTACGTATATTGTATGATACTATGGAAGAAATGCTTGTGGTGAATGCTCCGAAGGATTACGTATACCAGATACGTATGAACAGCGAAGTGAAGAAGGAACTGGAGGAGATCTACGCCAAATGCGGAGTGACGCTCTCGGATGCCCTAAACATATTCATGCAGCAGTCCTTGAACGTAGGGGGTTTCCCTTTCCCCGTGGTACCGGACCAGACCGAGGCCAGGAGGAAGGAGGCCGCCAGATATCTTACGGCCTCATACCGCAGAGGATTGGAGTCCGTGAAGGAACAGGGTGGATGGATCCCGGCCGACGAAGCGGAACGCATGCTAGAGGAAGACCGATGAGGCTGAGCTATTCGCCTCATGCAGTATGCCGGTTGAAGGAGATCAAATGCTTCTACAACGAACGGACCAAGGATCCGTCGGTGGCAAAGAATATTATACTGCAGATTGAGAACGCATGCAGGATGCTCGAACAATATCCCGATCTCGGATTCTCCTTCGCAGCCGATGATGACGGTGAGATCATAAGGGCGCTGCCTATAGGCAACTATGTCGCCCTGTACAGGAAGGATCCCGAGGATATACGCATAGTATCGATAGTGGATTCGCGTTCGGATTGGAAGAGCCTGTATCTGATAGAATAAAGATTGAATGGATGTTGAAGGCGGGCAGCGAGGTGAGAACTGCCCGCCCGGAGGTGATGAGTAAAATGTGTATGGGAAGATGGTACACATCAGGCCCTGATTATCACCTCAGTTTTGAGAGGCCGGGATTGCGAGGGGATGGGATCGGCTTGCTCGTAATCCCCGAGTCTCTGCTCTATGTTTTCACAGCCCTCGATGGGCCCGAGAGCTGCTTGTTGACATTCATGATTATTATCCTCCCGTCCTCGATGGTCCAGAACAGGCGGTCTATGCCGGGCCTGAGTTCCAAAGCATCAGCGATCTCGTTGGGGACGTGGATCATTCTAATCTATACTTGAAAATGGTGCTTCTGATAGTGATAAGCCGTAATCCGTAGGGAAATCAGATATTGCATTATTGCAAAACTGTGATTTAGGTATGAGTACATCCGGAAAGATGAAGTGAGGGTGTACACTGGTAGTGTCCTTCACGTCATTTCTTTCGGGACTTATTCAGACAATCAGATGCGCTTGTTCCATGACCATCCAGCACTCTTACCGAATATGATCCTCCTGGCAACCAGGAAGCCTCCTACCACCACGAAGAACAGGATCGCTACTACCATGCGCCACGTATCATCCGAGGAGTCGACATGGTCGGTCACCTGGAATCTCAGATGGTGAGCTTCCTGCGTCGGCGAGGTCACATCCAGGTCGTAGACTCCGTCATGGAGGTTTATCAGCTTCTCGTTGACGATGGTCACCGTCCTTTTATCCGAGGACAGGGTGATCGCCGCTCCGGACAGTATCGATCTGACATCCCTACCATCCTCGTAGGATACGTCCATGGTCCAGGCCGCATCCGGAAGCGGTTCGGAGAATGTGATCGTGAAGGACCCCGCTTCGCTGTCGTAGGAGACCGTACCTTCTTTCTCGGCCGCTGGAATAAACCATATCAGCAAGACTATGAATACGATAAAGGGCAAAAGGAACAGTATCCATCTAGAAGGTCTCAACGCTATTCTCTCCAAAAGAGTAATGGGCATTTGTGGTTAAAGAATTAATTGAGCATATCCTGAAGATCAGGTCATTCCGGGATAGGCGGTCCGCCCCAAATCGATATATCTCTCGCATCGATAGCCTTGTGAATACAATGTTGCTAAAAGCCCAATCCGTGACCAAGGCATTCGGTCCCCAGAAGGTCCTCAAGGACGTGAGTCTCCAGATCAACGAGAAGGATCGCATAGGTCTTGTGGGAGTGAACGGAGCAGGTAAATCCACGTTCCTGAAGATCCTGTTGGGGGAGGAAAGGGCGGACACGGGGGAGATCACCCGCAGGACGGACCGTATCGGGTACATGTCGCAATTCTCCGAGATATCGGATGACATGACCGTCAGGGAGGTCCTGGAGGAATCGTTCCCGTACGTGGAGAAGATCAACCGTCGCATGAAGGAGATCGACGATCTCATGGCATCCGGAGGGGACATCGACTGGAATGGTCTCGCGGAGGAGAGCGCACAGCTGCAGGGCAACATCGAAAGGTTCAACGCGGAGATCGGCGACCGTCTACTCGAGATATTGGCCCAGGTCAACTTCCCCAAGGAAGCGGTAGACAGGCGCGTGGGCACATTGTCCGGAGGGGAGAGGTCCAAACTGGTCATGGCCAAGAAGGCCATAGAGATACTGGACTGCGACCTGCTGATCATGGATGAGCCCACATCGCATCTGGACATCGGGACCATAGAATGGCTGGAGGAGCGTATCCTTTCGGCCGGATGCGCTGTGGTGGTCGTGAGCCACGACAGGTACTTCCTGGACAAGATAGTGACCCGTGTGGTCGAGATCGAGAACGGGAAGTCCGTGGAATACAAAGGGAACTATTCTCAGTACGTCGAGAAGAAGAACATGGCCATCGAGAGGCAGATGAAGGAGTACGAGAGGTACGCATCGGCCAAGAAGAAGCAGGACGATCTGATCGAGGCGATGTTCCATGATTCCCGCAGATACATGGCGACCTACAAGACCAGGAAGATGATGGCCTCGAAGATCGAGGAGAAGGAGCGCCCGGAGGAACAGAAGGACATCAGCATGAAGATCTCCGCCGCCCAGAAATCCGGGAAGAACGTGATCATCGCCAACGGCATGTCCGTCACATACGGTGACAGGACCGTGCTCTCAGGTATCGATCTCGATATCCAGAAGGGGGACAAGATCGGAGTGTTCGGTGTGAACGGTGCCGGTAAGTCCACGCTCATCAAGGCCATACTCGGGGAGATAGGCCATCAGGGAGAGCTCTGGGTCGCCCCCGGGGCGAAGATAGGATACTATTCGCAGCAGCATGAGGGGTTGGACCTCAATCTCACAGCTGAGGAACAGATCCTCCTGACCATCGGACCCGACAAGAAGGCCGAGGCGCGCAAGCGTCTCGCCCAGTTCCTGATCACCGACGAGAACGCCACCAAGAAGATGTCCTCCCTGTCCGGAGGTCAGAGGGCGAAGGTCGCACTATGCATGATGATGTGCGACGAGACCAACCTTCTGATACTGGACGAACCCACGAACTATGTCGACATGGCATCGGCCCATGTGATGGAACAGGCGTTGTCCGAATACGACGGTGTGACGATAACCATCACTCACGACAGATTCTTCCTGGACAACGTGTGCAACAAGGTCATAGAGGTTGCAAACGGAAGAGCCACATGTTACAACGGCAACTACACGGATGTCAAGGGTGCCCCGGCCCCGGTCAAGAAGGCCGAGGCGGTCGAGACGTACAAGGTGCTCGAGCCCTTCACCAATTGGGTCACCCGCAAGAAGTACGTCAAGGGTGACAAGATAAAGATCTCCGAGTCGGAGATGCCCGGGTTCGCGGATGCTCTGGATAAGGGCAAGCTGAAGAAGGTCTGAGGTTCATCCCCTTACGAACTTCACATAATCCGCCTTGTCCTGGGCCCTGATGTCGGTCATCATGTCCTCCAGTTCCTTGGCATCGCATGATATGACCATCACCTCGAGGCATTTCTTGTCCCTCAGATGGGAGTGCATCTGTGTCTTGATGATACCTTGATACTTGGCCTGGATTTGTATCATCCAGGGGTCGGCATGGTTGCCCCTGACTATTATGAGGACACCTTCCACCGGTCCTTTGAGGGAATCATATTCCTTGATCTCGTTCATCGCTGCCGAGATCGATGCCCTCACGGCCTCCGATCTTCCCTTCAGTCCGTATGCGGTCTGTATGGAATCCAACATGGCTGTGTACTCTTCGCTCAGGGAGATGCTCATTATCGTCATGTTATCGTTATTAACACCGGCACGTTCAGGCGGGCATTGTTATTAACATTATACGAATATTTTAATAATCGCATCTTGAACGAGGTGTATGGATGGATTGCTATTATTCTGCGGATTCTCAGTCCTGCTGGTCGCAGTGTCGCTCGTTGCAGCCTATCTCCCGTTGGTCGGGAATGTGAAGGCGGAGAGAGCACACTCGATAATAGCGCTGGGAACCGGAATATTCCTCGGGCTGCTGTTCTTCATGCTGCTGCCCGAAGGTCTTGAGGAGTGTGAGGAAGGCGGCATCGATACGCACTATGCGATGTACGCTCTCCTTCTGGGTTTCATCGTCATATTCCTGATCGACAGGGTCATGAAGCACAAGCATCTCGCTTCCTGCGCCTGCGAGCTCCATGATGACGATCACGAGCACAAGGTCGTCTCCACATCATTCTTCATAGGTCTGGCGATACACGCGGCCTGCGACGGTCTCGCTTTGGCCGCCATGTTCATGGCCGGGGAAGAGGTAGGAGTCATGGCCACGATCGGTCTGTGCATACACAAGTTCGCCGAGCTGTTCTCATTGTCGGCCGAGACCATGATGACCGGTCTGGACAAGAAGCAAAGCATGATCCGCATGGCGCTGTTCTCCCTGATCACGCCTGTCGCCGGTCTGCTGTTCTTCCTGTTGTTCAGCGATATGGAGGTCGACGGTACCTTGGGTATACCTCTGACAT
This sequence comes from Candidatus Methanomethylophilaceae archaeon, assembly GCA_017468935.1. GTDB lineage: Archaea > Thermoplasmatota > Thermoplasmata > Methanomassiliicoccales > Methanomethylophilaceae > Methanoprimaticola. The sequence continues at coordinate 758 of JAFUHJ010000132.1, read as the reverse complement.
TCGCAGCAGGTACGCTGCTGTATGTGGTCACCAACAACATGATCCCGGAGTCGTTCCACCACGAGAAGGGATACAGGAACCTCGTCCTGATCGTGATCGGTATCCTGATCATGCTTGCAGTGGCGTTCGCGTTCCCGCATTCCCACTGAAGTAGGATATATACGATAGGTGATGACAGGACAGGAAGGATTTGGATATCATGAAGATCGCGGTTACATACGAGAACGGAGAGGTCTTCCAGCATTTCGGAAGGACTCAGCAGTTCAAGGTCTATGATGTTGAAGACGGCAAGGTGAAGGATTCCAGGGTGATAGGCAACGAAGGTCTGTCGCACGGGGCTCTCGGGGAGATCCTGATGAGAGAGAAGGTCGAGGTGTTCATCTGCGGCGGAATTGGCGGAGGGGCCAAGGATATGCTGGCATCCCGCAACATCAAGGTGTTCGCAGGAATAAGCGGAAGCGCCGACGATGCCGTGGACCTATATCTTGCCGGTACTCTCAGGGACGATCCCAACGCGTCCTGTCATTCCCATGGCAACCATAGCTGTCATTGAGATACCATGTCCGAGCTGACGGTCGAACAGGTCGCGGATATGCTCTCTCCGCTGGACATCAGCTGGAAGGAGCTCATGGGCGAGTACCGTCTTTACTTGGACGGCGCCCAGTTCGGGCTTCTGTCGGAGGGGAGATTGCTCCTGGCGGTCACCAACGCATCCGAATCGGCATTGCCCGATGCGGAGAGGGTGGCCGTCTATGGTT
>JAFUHJ010000131.1 GCA_017468935.1 Candidatus Methanomethylophilaceae archaeon | reverse complement strand
CATCGATGAAGATGATACTGGGCGAGTTCTCCTCCGCTTCCTTGAATATCTCCCTCAGCTTGCCCTCGGACTCACCGTATAACTTGCTGACGATCTCAGGTCCTCCAATGGACATGAAGTTACTGCTGGTCTCACCTGCCACTGCTTTAGCGAGCATGGTCTTACCTGTTCCTGGCGGTCCGTGGAGCAATACCCCTTTCGGAGGTTCGACACCGAGCCTCTTGAAGAGTTCGGGGTGCTTGAGCGGGAGCTCGACCATCTCCTTCACTTTCCTGACCGCGTCGCCGAGACCTCCGAGGTCGTCGTAGGACACGTTCGGAACGTTGCCTTCATCCGCGGGCTTGTTGGTGATCTTGACCTTCGTATCGGGCGTGATTATGGTAGCGGCACCGGTGGGCGAGAAGGACTTCACTACGAAGGCCATCTTGTTACCCATCACGTTGACTGGCACTATGTCACCTTTGGACAGGACCATACCCTCGAACAGCTGTTTGAGGTGGTCCTCCCCTCCCTGCAGCCTGAGCTCTCCGGAAGGTGCGAACGTGATCCTCTCTGCACCCGATGCTGTGATCTTCTTCACCGAAACACGGTCGTCAGCAGTGACACCCGCGTTCTTCCTGGTCATGTTGTCCAGTCTGATTATTCCCCTGTTGGCATCTTCGGGGTATCCTTCAAGGATCTTCACGGCGGTCTTCTTGGAACCGTCGATCTGGACTATGTCACCTACCTTGATGCCCATCACGTTCATCAGTTCCGAATCCAGCCTTGCTATTCCCCTGCTGGATTCTCCGGGTCTCAGTTCTGCGACCTTTATCGCTTTCTCGTTTACCATTCTCAGACCTCCTTTGTAGCCTCATTGATCATCTCGTCGAGCTGTCTATACAGCTCCTTCCTCTTGACAGGGTCCTCCTCATCGCGTATGGAGCTGTTTATCGCGTTCATTACCGAATCCCTCTCGTCGAGGAGCGATGCGCGTTCCCTGTCTAGTTCCTCTATCTTTGAATCCAACTGTTTCAGCCTCTCTATGGCGGCCTCGGTGTCGACGGATCCGGATTGTTCGGAATCCACGATCCCGGTGGATATCAGACGGGTGGTGAACATGTTCCCGTGCAGGTCGATCATCAGTGTGAACTGTCTGCTCGGTGCGTACACGGTCCTTGTCGGTCCCATGCTGCTCTCCTCGGGATGGCTCATCAGCATACCTGTCTGTTCCATCAGTGCCAGATTCTTCATGACGGCCTGTTGGCTTATGCCGAGTTCCTTTGACAGCTGGAGCGGATAGCTCGGTTCCCTTGTCAGGTATGCGAGGATCCTCCTTCTTGTCGGGTTCTCTATTATCGATAGCAGTTTGTCTATGTCCGTCATGAAATCACTCGGTTGTTAACCGTTGGTTCATTAGTTGTTGTTAGAACAGAACTTCTATAAAAAGATTTGTAAATTGTTTTCGGGACCCTGCAGAATTTGGAATTGAACGTCCGTTTGATGGCCCATGGTCTGTAATATATGCTATTTTCATCAGAAGAAGAAAAGGGACCGATAGTTACCCATCGGCCCCGTTTGGGATCTCGAGTGATGATACGGCCCAATAGCCGATCATCCGATTCAAGACTGTTCCGTTTCTTTCTTGGCCTTTCTGCGTGCGGTACGGTTATCCCATCTTGCGACGATATCCTTCGCATCGCGGTTGCCGTTCTCGGCGGCCATCCTCATGTAGTACCTGTACTTGCCGTCGGTGTCCTGTTCAACGATGATGCCGTCCTTGTATAGCAGGGCGAGCCTGTACATGGCGGCCGCATCGCCGTATTCCGCCGCGGAGGTGAGCAGTCTGAGGATCTCCTCGTTGTACTCCCCGTCCTCGTTCTTCTCGAGATACATCTCTGCGAGGACCGTACGCGGGCTTCCGCCGGATACGGATGCTTTGGACAGCAGGTCGATGGCACCTTTGGTGCTCTTCTTGAATCCCTTTCCGTCCCTGTACTTCTTGGCCAGGGTCGTCATGGACTGCGGATGGTTGCTGCGGGACATGGCCTTGAGCAGGTCGTTGGAAAGGTTGATGTCCCCTCTGCGTGCCCTGAGCGTATCCATCGCCGTCTTCCTGGAATCGTTGACCATTGAACTGGAGTATCTTGCGAACCATTCCTTCGCGGCCTCCGGATCCTTCTCGGTGCCTTCTCCCGCAGACAGCATGACAGCTACTTGGAACTGCGATTTCGGATTCCCGATGGATGCCCCTTTCATGTACCATTTGAAGGCCTCCTCATAGTTCCTCTCCATGTACTTCCCGTCGTAGTAGAGGTCGGCGAGGATCGACATGGCCTTGGAGCTTCCGCGATCGCCCGCGGATGACAGGTACGCTATCGCCTTATCCATGTCCCTCTCGGCACCCTTGCCGTCGCGGTACATCTGACCCAGTAGGAGGTCCGCATCCACCCATCCTTTATCGGATGCCTGGCACAAATAATCGAACGCCTCTTGTAGGTCATCGGGCGTGAGGGCCGATTTGTACATGAGGTTACCGTAGTTGTACAGGTCGTATGGATATCCGGATTCGGTGAATCCCTTCATGATCTCCCTTAGCTCATTGAGCTCATCCAGGGTGTCCCCGTGCATGGTGGCGTACTTCCTGCGCGCCTCGTAGTTGCCGTTCTCCGCCGCTCCCTGATAGAGCTGCATGGCCTCTTCGGTCCTCCCTTCGGACATCCTTATGTCCGCGAGGTCGGACATCGCCATGGGATGGTCCCTCTTGGCGGCCTCCTGCAACCAGAACAGGTACTGTTCCCTGTCCTTCTCCACTCCGTTCCCGTCGCGGTAGAATGTGGCCAATCTGTACTGGGCGGATGACGATCCGCCGTGTGCCAGCGCCACGGTCTCGTCGAACGAGTCGTTTATGGAACGCGAATATGCATCGACCACCTCGTCGGCCGGTCCATCCATCTTGATGGTGTGGTCGGAGATCCAGATCGCACGGTTGCAGGTGCGCTTGATCGTGTTCATGCTGTGGGATGTGAACAGCACGGTCTTCCCGCTGCGGACCAGGTCCTTCAGGTGCTCCGATGCCTTGGAAGCGAAAGCCATGTCACCGGTGCTCAATGCCTCGTCCACTAGGAAGATATCCGCATCCACGTTGACCATGACGGAGAACGCCAGACGGGATTTCATTCCGGAAGAATATGTTCTCACGGGGTTGTCTATGTAGACACCGAGATCCGAGTACTCTATGATGCTGTCCAGATTCTCCAGGACCTTTTCCCTGGGGATGCCGTATAGCTCGCTCCTCAGGATGATGTTGTCCCTTCCGGAAAGGTCCCCGTGGAATCCCATGCTGAGCTCCAGGATGCTTGCCACCTTACCGAACACCTCTACGGTACCCTCATCGGGCTCAATGATCTGCGATACGATCTTCAGGAACGTGGATTTACCGCATCCGTTGCGTCCCAGTATTCCCAGTATGTCCCCTTTCCTCACCTCGAGGTTTATGTTCTCGAACACAGGATACTCCGTCTTCTTCTTGAAGAACCTGGATTCGTTGACTTTCGAGGCATCGATGATCTGATAGGACTTCTTTAGTCCCTTCACCCTTATCATGACCTCTTCGGACATCACAGCACCTCCGGGAACTTCTTCTCATAGCGGAAGAACACGGCCGCACCGAGCAGGAACATTCCCACGGCGAGCGCTATGCTGATCAGCAGGAACTCCACATGCGGGAAGGTACCGTAGTAGAGGATGTCGTGGAAGACCTCCACGAAGTAGGTGAAGGGGTTGTACCATACGATGAGCGACAGCAATCCCTTCGCTTCGCTAGCCAGGAAGAACGTAGGCGTGATCCAGATGACCAGTCTCATGGCGATGGTCATGAAGTAACCGACGTCCTTGATGAACACGGTTATCGTCGATACCAGGAAAGAGCTCCCTGTCGCGAATAGCAACATCAGTATCAGCTCCACCGGGAGCATCAGCATACCCCACCAGTTGACGTACTGTCCCGACAGGAGGATGACTATGATGATGCAGACGTATGCGAACACCACCCCGAGGAAATCCGTGAGAACGTTGGATATGACCACTATCTCCCTGGGGAACTTCATCTTCGTTATGTAATTGGCATTGGCCACGATCGCCCTTCCTCTCAGGCTGGCCGATATGAATGTGACAGGGAACATACCTGCCGCCAGATAGATCCAGAAGTCCTCCAGCGGACGGGGTCTGATGTATGTGAACGTGATGGTCAGGACGGCGATCATGAGGATGGGGTAGAGAAGGTGCCAGATGAATCCGACATAGGTGCTCTTGTAGCGTCCTGCGGTGTTCCTTCTTGTCATCGCCAGTAGGATGACCCTGTTGTCGTAGACGTCCTTGGCGGATTGGATGATTCTTGAAAAGATGTTCATTTGTTCACACCCTCCTGAATAGTTTGAATATGGCGAAAAGGACGATCAGGCATATCACTACCCCTATGATGTTCTCGTAGGGGTAAGGTCTCTCGCCGATGTATGTAACAATGAGATCCGTGTACGTGTTGTAAGCGTCTTCGGGTATGGAATATCCCTTGGGTACCGTGATATTCAGTGTGAACGCATCCGAATCAGAGGTACTTACGATCAGCGAACCGTTCTCCAGAGTGACATCGCTGCTACCTATGTATATTTCAGATAGGCCGTAGCATTTCCAGAAGACGTATGCGTCTACCATGCACTGTGAGCTTTCGGGGAAGGTGACATTCTTGAGATTCCTACATTCCATAAATGCGGAGCTGCCGACGGATATGAGGGATGGCGGGAACATCATTTCCTCGATTCCAGAGGAGTAGAAGGCCATCACGTCTATGACGGACAGCGAACTCCCGAAAGAGACATTCCTGAGGTTATCGCATTCGTAGAATGCCATGGTACCTATCACGGTGACCTTCGTCAGATCTATCTCCTCCAAGGACGTGCAGAATGCGAAAGCGCCATCTGGTATCACGGTCATGCTCCCAATATTCACCTTCTTCAGGTTGATGCAGCCGGCGAACGCACCATGGGAGATGGTACTGATGTCGTCGGGTATCGTGTATTCGGCATCCTCCTTTCCAGCCGGGTAGCAGAACAGTCTCTTCAGGTCGCTATTGTGGAATAGGACACCGTTCTCGGATATGTATTTCATGTTGTCCGATTCAATGGACTTGAGGGACTTGCAATGGCCGAACGCACTTTGTCCGATATAGTCGACCCCTGAGGGGATCGTCAACTCTGTGAGTCCGGAATCACTGAATGCCGAATCGCCTATGAATGTCAGGTTTTCCGGGAGATAGAGCCTTTCCAATGATTCGCAGTGGCCGAACGCATATGAACCGATCGTAGACACTGTCATGGGCAATTCGTTGTTCACTCCGTCTACAGTGATGGTCGACAGCGATTTGCACATGAAGAATGCGTTTATGTCAATGAGGATCAACCCATCGTTCAGTTTGACGGTTTCCACGGTGCAGCTGTCGAATGCGCCCCTGCCGATCGCGGCAAGCGACTCAGGGGTCTCCACTGCCGATTCCTGATAACCGCTCGGGCAACGGATTAGACTGCGAATCTTGTAGTCGTACAGGATACCGTCTATGGAGGCGTAATGCGTGTTGTCCGGATCCACATCAATCCTTTGGATGTTGATTCCGATGAAGCTTTCCGCAAACACTTCCTCAACCGTATTGGGGATGGTCACACTGATGATCCCATTATCCTCGAATGCTGCGAATGAGATGGAGACGACTTTGTATGTAACTCCAGCT
>JAFUHJ010000130.1 GCA_017468935.1 Candidatus Methanomethylophilaceae archaeon | reverse complement strand
TCAAGGACCGTGTGCTTGGCGCCCTGCGGACTGAGCTCCGACCTCATGATGAGGATCTCGTCGCACAGGAATGATACCAGTACCTTTCCGGAAAACTTCTGGATGAAAGGCCTCGGATCCATCGGTCCGGTGCATCTGCCGACGGTGATGTGACTCTTGAAGGGTTTCTCGTCGAATTGGATGTTCGCAGCCTTGAGATTCTTGGCGATCCTGTCCGATATGGACCTAAGGACATCACTCGGTTCAGCCCCTATCCAGAGGACAGAGGGCCTCTCTATTCTGGGAAAGCATCCAGCATTTCCTATTGTGATCATGAAAGGTTCCATTCCGTCCACCGCATCGGAGACGGCCTTGGCTACTTTCTTGGTCTTCCCTTCATCGATGTCGCCAATGAATCTCATGGTTATGTGCATCTGGGAGGACGGCGACGGTCTGACGTTGTTTGTAAGTTTCATATCAGCAAGCACCGGGGCGATGGCCTGCTTGTCCTTGACGGGTATCGATATGAACATCCTGATCTTCATGACAGGTCCTTCTTGATGGTTTCAAGCAATCCTCTGCAGCCTTTCGAGATGTCGTCATAGGCCTTGTCGAAGTCCAGTGTGAAGTAGGGGTCGTCAACGATCCCTCCTCCCGCATAGTCCATGAGCAGTCTCACGGTGCAGCCGGGATTCGGACGGAGGTATCTGATGTTCTCCATGTTCTCATTGTCCATGGCGATGATGTAATCGAACTCGTCGAAGTCCTTGAATTCCAACTGTCTGCTCTTCTTACCGGCACAGGAGATGCCATGTCTCCTCATGACCTCCGCTGAGCGCCTGTCCACCGGATCTCCGATATGGTACCCGCTGGTCCCTGCGGATTCTACATAGATCTTCCCGCTAAGGCCTTCCTTCTCGACCATATCCTTGAAGACGAACTCGGCCAACGGGCTGCGGCAGATGTTGCCGTGACAGACGAATAGTACACTTACGGTCATGGGATCGTCCGAACAAAGTTCTGGAAGTACTATAACTTGGCGCATCGGCTTTATATGTGGAAATCTTTCCAGAGTCCATGAAGCAGCCTGAGCTCTCCACACAGGACAAGATCGTCAACGCCATGCCCTTCATCGCATTCGGTGTCATTGTCGTTTTGGCCATTTATTTCGTATTCACTATGTGAATACACAAATTCTTCAAGATCCGGCCCGCCGGATGTTATCTGGTCCAGGCCATGCCTTGTCCGATGAATCCCCTCTCGGGTCTGTAGAAATAACCGGTGATGATGAAGAAGGCCATCAGTCCAAGGTCGATCGCCTGCATTATCACAGGCAACTCTCCTTCGCCTTCCCTGTTCAGCCCTCCGAGAAGGACCAGATGGGCGAAAACGGCCCCTATTATGGCGATCCCTTTGAGGGCGTCGACGCCCTGAAGCCTATGGCGATCCTCCATAGTAACGGCATCGAGTTAGGATTATTAACCCGAGTTCGCCAGTTATATTGATATCAGTACACTGGACCACTCATGCCCCTGCCAAATAGGCGGGGCTATTCTCCCTTCTGTCGCGAGGGAAGGGTTGTCGGTCAACCCCGAGCGGAGTAGGTTCAGAGCAGCGTTCAGGTCGCGGTCCATGGTAAGGCCGCATCCGGGACATATGTGCATACGGTCACCCAATCCCTTATGCACCATAGTTCCGCATCCTGAGCACATC
>JAFUHJ010000129.1 GCA_017468935.1 Candidatus Methanomethylophilaceae archaeon | reverse complement strand
TTGAATTCTCACGATGATACCTACAATACACATCGATGATTACAAATATGATCTCCCTGATGAAAGGATAGCAAAGTATCCTCTGACGGAAAGGGATGCCTCTAAACTGCTCAGATACGACCACGGCGTAGTTGAAGAGTTCCATTTCAGCGACATCCCCGCCCTTCTTCCGGAAAAATCGATGATGGTTTTCAATGAGACCAAAGTCGTTCCTGCAAGATTGCACTTCCAGCGTGATTCCGGGGCCCACATCGAAGTATTCTGCCTAGAGCCCTCGGATCCTCCGGAATACAACACCTCATTTGCAGCAACCGGGAAATGTTCCTGGAAATGCGTTATCGGCAATGCGAAGAAATGGAAGGGCGACATCCTTACCCTCTCAAACCCGGAAAACGATCCCGACGTCTCCCAGATGGCACTCAAGGCGTCGCTGAGCGGAAGGGACGGCCAGACTGGTACAGTGGAGTTCACATGGGATGGAGGTTTTCCCTTTTCCCGCGTCCTGGAAATATGCGGGACGATTCCCATACCGCCTTATCTCAACCGCGACACTGAAGCAGTCGACCTTGAACGTTATCAGACCCTGTACGCCAGGATCCGCGGCTCAGTAGCCGCTCCGACTGCCGGGCTCCACTTCACGTCCAGGGTGCTGGACGGGATCAAGGAGAGAGGAATCGGACTGGAGGACGTCTGCCTCCATGTCGGTGCCGGCACCTTCCTGCCCGTGAAAAGCCGGGACATCTCAGGACATCCGATGCACAGGGAACCTTTCGCAGTGAGCCTCGACCTGCTCAGGAAACTCCGGGACAGGAAAGGAAGCATCATTGCAGTCGGCACCACATCGGTCAGGACCCTCGAGTCGCTCTATTACGTCGGAGTGAGCTGCATTGAGGACGGCCGCCCCTCCGATGTCTCCCAATGGGCTCCTTACGAGCGGGATTATCCTTATTCGACGGCAGAAGCCATCGATGCGATAATTAAGTATCTGGAGGGTAACGGAGAGGCAGAATTGACGACAGGCACCAGGATAATAATCGTGCCGGGCTTCAGATTCCGCCTTGTGGATGTGCTTGTGACCAATTTCCATCAGCCTGAGAGCACCTTGATCCTCCTCGTTTCCGCCTTTGTCGGAGGCGACTGGAGGACGATCTACGACTATGCCCTCGGGCACGGCTTCAGGTTCCTGAGCTACGGAGACAGTTCTCTTCTTTTCCGTAACGATATTGCGATTGGCTCATAATTTGTTAAATTTGTCTTTTAGACAAAATACATCCCGAACGATGGCAGAAACATCCGAATTTGAAAGCATCTGTCCCTACAACGACGAGGAAGCGGTCAAGGCCTTGAACAAGGTCGCCAATCACCCCGCCGTCCTGGCGATATCAGAATATCTTTTCCCGGACCAGCCGGTAACCTATCTTCGCAACGCCCTGAAATCCGTCCACAGCATCGACGAATTCCAGGAAGCCGTGATGAATGATGCAGTGACCTGGTGCATCAACCACACCGTCCACAACTTCTCCTATGACGGGATCAGCTACAT
>JAFUHJ010000128.1 GCA_017468935.1 Candidatus Methanomethylophilaceae archaeon | reverse complement strand
TCATCGGTCCGGGATTTTGCCTCCTCCTTCCTTTAGATTCCGCCTCACGGCGGACACCCTTGGACTTGGCTAACGGTTCCCACGGTCAGGCCCGTAGAGGACTTTCACCTCCAAGATTGCGACTCGTGCTGGGCGCACAACATTCCTTCAGGCCCTTCGGGGCCTGTTTTACTTTCTCTTATCGAACGTTTCCAAATCCTTTATTAGCACGTTTCCTAATTTTTTATACAATTAGGAAATATTTTCCCATTAAGGTTATAAGTAAACTTGAGATTGACAATCAGGAAGTGAAACAATTAGAACGAAGCAGATGGTGATCATCGTCGTCCTTATCGAACTACTCGCGGCAGGAGCTATCATCGGCCTGGAGAACAGGGATAGCGAAGAGGCCTCGACAGAGATACACAAGGAACTGTCCCTGATCGCTAGGGTGAATACGGAGGGTTCAGGCATCTACATCTCATCAGAATACAATGCGGATGACTTCCTGACCGTATCCAAGAGCGGTGAGGTCAAATACAATGCAGAGTACTGGGGCGGAAAGGTCTTCGGGACACCCGGAGCAAGTACGATCCAGCATGTCCAACTTATGGGTATCGTCGAAGACGAACTCGGACTCACATTCGAAAAATACAATCCAAGCGGAAGCAAATCCAAAGACAAGGTCTATTTTGTCGACAGCGTCGCCAACTACGATGCTGCCATCAACAGCGCGGATATCCTGGACGGAGGAATCCTCTGGGAGCCACAGTATCACAAGATCCTCTCAAGCAGCCTGTACAAAGGACTCGTGACGACCAACGTACTGTTCCCCGGACACACATGCTGTCTGATCGCTGGATATCAGGACTATCTGAATAAGAACCCAGATGAGACCGCGAGATTCCTTGCGGCATACATCGAGGCAGTCAATTACATCAACGCTGCCAAGGCGGATCACTCAAGCGAGAAGTACGCAACGCTCGTGGATATCTGTATGGAGAATATCCCGGGACTCACCGAGGACGTTGTAAAGGAGGCTCTGGATGGAGTCACATACACCTATAGCGACAAGGCTGAATCCTCTGATCTGGACGCTCTCATGGGAGATATCGCTTCCCTTACGGAGAATCTCACCAATCTGCAGGCCATCAAGGTCCAGATGTCAGAACTCGGTTTCGACTCCTACACGGAGTTCGCAAAGGCGTTCATCGACAACAAGTATCTCTCCCATGCCCTGACCTACGGACCCTGGGAGGGCGAAGAGAAGAAGAACATAGCCGTAGCGGCCATCGAAGGAGATGTTCATCAGATCGCCATCCAGGTCGCCATATCACTCGGATACTTCGAGGACTACGGGCTAAACGTTGGCATAAGGGCTCTGAAGAACGGAGGAGCCGTAGCACTGGACCTCCTCAGCGGACAGTCCGACCTGGCGTTCATGGGAGCACCTCCCATCACCAGCGCCACAGTCAACGGTAAGAAGATCTATGTGACGGAGAAGGAACCTGTCGTCAAAAAGGACCTGTCACTCATCTCGAAGGTCAACACCGACGGATCCGGAATATATCTGGCTTCGAAGTACAACGCAGACGATTTCGTCACCGTTTCTCCTGAAGGAGAGGTCACATACAAGACCGAGACCTGGGGCGGAAAGGTCTTCGGGACACCCGGTGCAAGTTCGATCCAACACGTTCAGCTGATGACAATCGTGCAGGACAAGCTCAAGCTGAAGTTCGAGAAGTACATGGACGGCGGGAGTCTGTCGTCCGATACAGTGTACTTCGTCGACACGATCACCAACTACACCCATGCGATCAACAACGCGAAGATTCTGGACGGAGGCATCATCTGGGAACCCCAGTACCATTACATCCTGTCCAACGAACATTACGACGGCATGGTAACGACCAACTCGCTGTTCCCTGGACACACATGCTGTGTCATAGCAGGGTATGAAAGTTACATCGAGAAGCACCCTGACGAGACCGCAAGGTTCCTTGCATCTTATATCAAGGCTGTAAATTACATCAACTTGGCCAAGCAAAACCAGAAGGGTGAGGAGTTCAAGAATCTTATCGACATCTGCAACAAGCACATCGAAGGACTGACTCCCGAGATCATCGAGCAGGCCATCCTCGGCGTTGTTTACACATACAGCGACACCGAAAGTACAGCGGACCTCACCAAACTGAAATCAGATATCGCATCCCTAGCTGAGGACCTCACCGTACTGGATGTTATCAAGAAGAAGATCACCGACCTCGGGTTCGAATCCTACTCAAAGTTCTCGGATGCCTTCATCGACAACAGCTACCTGGATAAGGCGTTGAAGGTCAACGAATATAACGGCAACGATGTAGCGAAGATCAAGGTTGGAATAATCAAGGACGATGTCCACGGTATAGCCATCATAGTCGCAAAGGAGCTGGGATACTTCGAAGGATTCGGAATCGAAGTGACCATAAATGAGTTTCCCAACGGAGGCCTTGTTTCACAGGACCTCCTCAGCGGACAGTCTGATTTCGCATTCATGGGAGCGCCTCCGATCACCAGTGCATCGATCAACGGCGATCACATCAGGATGGTGGAAGCATGAACTTCGTCTACGACGATAACAACAAATACCACAGGTTCGGGAAGACGTGTCTCATCGTGGCCCTCTCCCTGATCATGTTCGTAGAGATATGGTGGATCCTCTCCCTGTTGGCGAACACCAACGTGTTCCCTAATCCAGCGGAGACCTTCGAAGCCCTCATAGACTTCATCAATAACGGATACTCCCATCAGTCATCAGCGAGCATCATATGGTCCTCGCTGAGCCTGTTCATCGAGGGATTCCTGCTCGCCCTTGTGGTGGCCGTACCTCTGGGACTCTTCCTCGGATATTCGAAGGGTCTCAACACCTTCGTCACCCCGATGATCGAGGTCCTGAGGCCCATAGCACCTATCGCCTGGGCACCTGTGTTCATCTACGGTATCAACTACAGCGTCGGACCCATACTGGTCGTGTTCATCGGTATATTCTTCCCTCTGCTGACCAACATCATCTTCGGAGTGAAGAAGATCGATCAGAGCCTGATCGATGCCGCCAAGACTCTGGGAGCCAACAGGACACAGGTCTTCGTGAAGGTCATGGTGCCCAGTGCCATCCCCTACCTGATGAACGGTATCAAGGTCGGTCTGGGTGTGGGATGGATGTGTATCGTCGCTGCCGAGATGTACTCGCCCGTATCCATCGGAGTGGGTTACTGTCTGAGCAGCATGTGTCAGAACAGTCTATGGCCAAGCGTTTTCGCTATACTCATAGTGATCGCGATCATGGGAATACTCACCACAAGCGTGTCCGAGTATCTTCAGAAGAGAATCGCAAAGAGGATGGGGATCGAATGAGCGCCGAAACAATCGAAGAAGGAAAGGATTTCATCGTTATCGACAACATACGCAAGGTCTACAAGAAGGATGATACGGAGACGGTCGCCATAGACCAATTCGATCTCACGATCAAGAAGGGTGAGCTTATCTCCCTGATCGGTCCGTCCGGATGCGGAAAAACCACCATACTGCGTATGATCGCGGGGCTGTTGGAACCAACCGAGGGAACCATCACCATCGCCGGTAAGGAATGCAAGGAACCGGGAGCGGACAGAGGAGTCGTCTTCCAGGACTTCGCTCTATTCCCCTGGCGTTCGGTCAGGAAGAACGTGGAGTTCGGTATGGAGGTCGCAGGAGTCCCCAAGGACGAGCGTCGCGAAAGAGCGGACGAGTACATCGAACTCGTCGGTCTAGGAGACTTCAAGAACTCCAAAATACAGGAACTTTCCGGAGGAATGAAGCAGCGTGTGGGAATCGCACGTGCACTGGTGAACCATCCTGATGTGATCCTGATGGACGAACCGTTCGGAGCCCTGGACGCTCAGACCAGGAACATCATGCAGAATCAGCTGGTCCAGATCCTGGAAAAGACGGAGCAAACCATCATATTCATCACCCACTCGGTCGATGAAGCCCTGTTCCTGTCCGATCGTGTGGTCATCCTCTCCAAACGCCCTTCGAGGATCAAGGAGATCGTAGAGATCCCATGGGAGAGACCTCGTGACCGTGCAGGTCCCGAGTTCACCGCCCTCAGGAAGAGGATCCTCGAGGACCTTGAGAAAGAGAACGTGATGTTCCATCACTGAAACCGAGGGGGAGACCCCTCATCTTTCATCTATCGTTTTACAGAACCTTTCTGATGTCAGCGAATCTGAACTCCATCATCCTTGGGAGATCGGAAACACTGACCTTTAACTGGCACCCCACCTTTCCGCCGCTGAAGTACATGTAATCGCCATCCTGTGCCGATTGATCTATCGTTATTGTCACAGGACGTTTGGTGCACAGCGGGGAACAACCTCCATGGACATAGCCCATCAGCGGAAGAAGCTGATCGGACTTGAGCATGGATACGGACTTCTCCCCCACCGCGGCTGCGGCCTTCTTCAGGTCAAGATCGCCGGATACAGGCACCAGGAAACAGTAGTAGCACTTCTCCTTCCCCATTGTCATTAGCGTTTTGAACACTCTGTCAGGATCCTGCCCGTTGGCCTCGGCAATCTCCCTTCCGTTCAGGCCCTGCCCATCATAGAATACCGCCTCGTAAGGGATCTTCAACTTGTCGAGATGTCTCATGGGGTTGGTCTTGTCCGTTTCTCCTCACCGGGTATAGATTGTCGGAACCTGTTAAAATAATGGTCGAACGAAAGTGATACGTTATGGATGGTGGAGGTTCATCATTCCTAGTTTTTAAAGGAGAATCGAGATACATCGTCCATGAGGATCCTAATCCGCGGGACAGTACAGGGGGTCGGCTTCAGACCCATGGTTTACCGTTCCGCCCTGAAGGTCGGTGCATCCGGGAGCGTTTGGAACAACGGTTCAGATGTGATCATCGACACGGACAGAGGATAGGAACTCGTAGATACGATCAAGAAGAACCTTCCCCCTCTGGCGAAGATAGATTCGATGGAATGCCGGGATCTTGACTACAAGGGTGTGAAAGGATTCAGGATAGACGACTCGCAGCAGATGGGAGAGGGCGCCTCCATACCTGCGGACAGCGCCATCTGCGATGACTGTCTGAAAGAGATGCTCTCACAGGGCAGGCGCTATCGCTATCCGTTCACCACATGCACCAACTGCGGTCCGCGCTTCACATTGCTGAAGGGCATGCCCTACGACCGTCCGTTCACCTCCATGGATGCGTTCCCTCTGTGCCCGGACTGCCTCGGGGAGTTCAAGGACCCGAAGGACAGAAGATTCCACCACCAGACGATATGCTGTCCGAAATGCGGACCCAGATACAGGTTGGAGGACGGCAAAGGCATATTGGATGTCAAGAATCCGATACAGACGCTGGCAAAGGAACTAGACAAAGGAAGGATCGCGGTGGTCAAGGGTTGGGGAGGCATGCATATATGCTGCAC
Organism: Candidatus Methanomethylophilaceae archaeon; assembly: GCA_017468935.1. Classification (GTDB taxonomy): domain Archaea; phylum Thermoplasmatota; class Thermoplasmata; order Methanomassiliicoccales; family Methanomethylophilaceae; genus Methanoprimaticola. The sequence goes on along the minus strand of JAFUHJ010000128.1, from coordinate 4,187 downwards.
CCTGGACAGACTGGGGAAGATGAGGGAATGGTACGGGAGGAAGGAGAAACCGTTCGCCATAATGGCCAGGGATCTCGAGTCCCTCAGGAAGTACGGTGAACCTACGGAGTTCGAAGAGAGACTTCTGGAGTCTCCCAACAGGTCCATCGTCCTGATCAGGAAGAAGGAATCCGATCTGACCGAGCTTGCATCACCTGGGTTGGACAACATCGGGATGTTCCTGCCTTACACAGGGATGCACCATCTACTGTTCTCCTATCTGGAGAACGATGCTCTCGTGATGACCTCGGCCAACGTTCCGGGAGAGCCCATGATAGTCGATGACGCGAGGGTGAAAGAATTAGGGGCGGACCTGTACCTATTGCATGACCAACCGATCCTGAACCGTGCGGACGACACGGTGGTAAGAACGATAGGATCCAATACACAATACATACGCAGGTCGAGAGGCAGTGTCCCGTTCCATCTTCCTATCGATTCCAAAGGATGCGCCGTAGGACTCGGACCGCAGGAGAATCTCACAGCATCTGTCGCATTCGACGGGAACATCTGGCCCACCCAATACATAGGGAACGGCGAGAAGATCGGCGTACCGGAATACCTGGAGGAGGCGGTCAGGGCACAGCTCGGTTTCCTCAACTGCAGACCGTCTATGTTCGCCATCGACCTGCATCCGGGTTACTCCAACAGACCGCTGGCGAAACTCCTGAGCCAGGAGTATGGCGCGGAACTCATGGAGGTTCAGCATCACTGGGCACATGCGGCGTCGCTCATGGTCGACAACCATGCGGATGCATGCGTAGCACTCACGTTAGACGGTACCGGACACGGGGATGACGGCACCGCCTGGGGCGGAGAAGTTCTTCAAGCCGATTTCGATTCATACAAGAGGGTAGCACATCTCGAGACTATCCCGCTTCTGGGTTCCGAGAGGGCCCTCTATGATCTCAGGAGACTGAGATTCGCCATCGACGAGATGAACGGGGAGGAGAATCACGATTTCACCGATTCGGAATCCTTCGTCCTCAAGAAGCTGATGAGCAACAGCGTCCGCACATCCTCGTTCGGAAGGATCCTCGACGCCCTGTCGTATTCATTGGATGTATGCAAACAGAGGACCTATGACGGTGAACCGGCGATGAAGCTCGAACCCCTTCTTGCCAGAGGCAGATTGGTGGAAGGGTTCGAGACCGAGACCGTCAACGGAACGGTCATGACGGCACACCTCTTCCACAGAACGGATGAGAAGAAGGAGGATATTGCGTATTCTGTGGTGTACAACATCATGAAGGAACTTGTCCAATCAGCCTCCGAGACTGCGGATTCTGCCGGTATCAAGTACCTGGGCCTCACCGGAGGGGTGTCCTACAACAGCACGATAACCAAGATGTTCATGGACCTTGTATCGGGAACCGATCACCCGTTCATCATCCATAACGACGTCCCCAACGGAGACGGAGGGGTTTCCATCGGTCAGGCCGCTATAGCGGCGAAAAGGGTCTGAATCAATCCTTCGTGATCTCGGTGTCCCTGTGGCCGACCCAATCATAGAACCTTTTGTTAAGCAATCTTGTGAATAACTTTACGAAGAACCCTACAGTCAGAGCGATGAACAACGTCCCCTCGCGGACCCCGTTGAACTCGCCGACACCGAAGAACAAGAAGGACAGGATCACCGAGGTGACGATCATCGAGATGTCGAAAAGGACCTTCACGTTGCCGAACACCATTCCAGTCTTCACACTGATGAACTCCACCAGATGGTCACCGGGCAGCATACTGAAGTTGGCTGCCACCTCGAGGGCTATTCCAAAGGCCATGACGACCATGCTGATGATAGTGAGCACCCATTGGAGCCAGTACTCATCCGCCGATACGAAGTCAAACCATATCATCATCAGGTCGCAGAGGATGGCCGATACGGCTATGAGGAAGAACTCCAGAACGTACTTCGCCTTGTAATCCCTGCGCATTATGAGTATGCCGAGAAGGATGAAAGCGACGTTCATCACCATCGTAGCCGTCCCTATTGTAAAGATGTCACAGCCCAGACTGACCACCAGAGGTATCGATGATATGGGTGTGGTCCCCAGACCGGCCTTGGCCGAAAGCACCACCCCGATGTTCATGATGACCAGCGATACCAGGAAAACGGTGGCGCGCCTCGGGGTGTACTCATCCATATATGTGCGAATCGAAGCGAATATATACGATGTTCGGGACATCGTTTTCCAAATCGATAACCTCTATAGGTCTGGCCATCGCCATCGGTCGGATGGTCATTGGTGGCATCATCCATCCATATCACTTTATTATTGGAACTCCTCTCCAACATTCAGATAGAAGATGGGCAATACGCTATTCGTACTCCTGGATGGGGCAGAGGACCACCCCCACCCGTTACTGGACGGGAAGAAACCGTACGAGGTCGCAGACATGCCCTTCCTCAGATCCAAGGCCTGCCACAGATACACGACCACAGGCAGAGGGTACACACATCTTTTCCTGAACGAGTTCTTCACCGGCCATCCGCCGGAGATGTCCAGAGCTGCCATAGAGGCGATGGGTGTCGGTCTGCTAGACATAAAGGACCCCAAGAGGACCGCATACAGGCTCAGTCCTGCAGAGATCAGCGGCGGGATGATCCACTGGTCATATCATGCCGAGGAATTCAAGGACAGGCTGATAGAGGCGGTCAACAAGAACCTCCCCATCCTGGATGCCTATGATCCGCAGATAAGGTACTTCATAGGCGGAAGGGCCATACTGACGATGGAATCCGACTATGTCCCCGAACTGCCGGGGCCACCCATCGATGCCCCGCTGGTGAGGATCCCCGGAGATCTGGGGAGATTCCTCAGGGCCGTATGGGACGATATGGGGGGCATCACCGATTATCCATGGGGATGCGGGAAGTTCGGAAGGCAATACGGAATCAATCCTGCGATCAACAACATGAAGGTCATCTCCAACAGCCCTACTGCACTCGGCATATGTGCATCGTTGGGATGCGATTTCCAATTCGTGGAGAAAGTGGAGGACAGATTCCCGATAGCACAGGAGGAACTGAAGCACCGCGATGTGTTCCTCCATATCGACGAGGTAGACGAGTACGGCCATCAGAAGGACCCCTTCAAGAAGAAGGGTATCCTTGAACTCACGGACAAGCTCATGTCCGAATATTTCCCCGATGAGGAGAACATAATCTACTTCGTGGACCACGGTACGTCCTGCGTCACAGGAGAACATATCTTAATGAACGTGCCCATTTGGACTACCATTGACATTCATAGGAAGGAGGACGAGATACTTCCGCTGAAAGACGTCGTCAGCATGCTCCTGGCGAACAAAAGGTGAACATCACATGACAGAATTCGATATACCGTCATCCCTCGGACTCTACGGGGACAAGAAGATAGCCAATGACATCCTTTCCCGCATCTGGGGAAAGAGAGGTGTGTTCACCTGCACGGTGGCAAGCACGATGACCTCCAGCATACCCGGTGTCTCCGATGCCGGGGACACCCCCGAGCTCACGCTCTACACCGGGGCCGCGGACGCTGAACTCCTGGTGAACGGCAAGACCACCTGCATCAAAGGGGTGCCGATCAACCCCGGAGGGATACCCACGCCCGCCACCCTCACCAAGGCCGCGCTGGACCTTTCAGGGATGCAGTTCTTCATCGTCGACGGAGGTTGCTATGTCGACCCCGATATCCCCCGTTTCTATCTCGGAGGGAAATGCGGAGAGAAGATCACCACCGCGCATGCTCTGGAGAATGTCAGGACAATCTACGAGAGAGGATACAGGCTCGGAGAGCAGCTCGCCAAGGACAATGCGTTCGTGATCATCAGCGAGAGTTGCGCCGGAGGTACGACCACCGCTCTTGCCGTCATGACCGCCATGGGCGTGCTCAAGGAGAACCTGGTCAGCAGCAGTTCACCCAAGAACCCCAAGGAACTCAAGAGCAGACTGGTAAAGGAGGCCCTCGAGACCGCCGGAATAGAACCCGGTGACTATGCAAAGAATCCACTGAAGGCCATGGAATGCTTCGGGGACCCTATGATGCCCGCAAACGTCGGGATACTCTGCGGAGCGGCAAAGCATGTACCTGTTATCGTCGGCGGAGGTACGCAGATGGCGGCAGTCATGTCAGCAGCTGTGGTGCTCCATCCCGAGATCGTCG
>JAFUHJ010000127.1 GCA_017468935.1 Candidatus Methanomethylophilaceae archaeon | reverse complement strand
TCGGCCTCCTCCTCGAGTTTGTTAAGATAGAGTTTCAGAGGCGTGATCCCCTGGGTCTCCGCCAGCATCATAGCGTGCAGGATCTTGATCCCTTTAGCAGTGAGGGACAATCCCTTGAAGACAGAAGCTGTCTTCTCGCCGGAGTTGAGTCTCATCTGGAGTGTCCTCTGTATATCGAGGAAATGTCCTCTGGTCGGAGGTCTGGCCGGATTCATCAGTTTGAGACTGGTCAGCTCCTTCACGTATTGGCTGAGCTGCATCCTCAGAAGATGGTCTATCGCCACCAGATCGTCCGGGAGGTTGACCATAAGCTTGATGATGTATGTGTCGTGGACGTATGGCGCTACATCCCTGTCATCCTCGGAGCGGACGTCCACCCTGTTGATGTGGAGGTTTATGCAGACCTCCTTGATCTTGTTGATGCTGGCCCCGGGGGAAGCCGTCATACCGATACAGCGTATCCCCTTGTTACAGAATTCCGCGACCGTCACTGTAGCGTAGTTCCCTACGCTCCTGTGGGCCTCGTCGAATATTATCAACGACACCTTGTCGAGACTGTAGCGCCCTTCCGCGAGGTCATTGCCGACGGTCTGGGGAGTCGCTATGATCACATCGTTGTGATCGAACATCTCGACCCTCTTCTCGGGTGCCACGTTACCGCTTATGACGCACACGTCGTGGCCTACCATGAGCTCGGAGAATGTATTGTGGTGCTGCTCCAGCAACGGTTTGGTGGGGGCCAGGATCAGGACCTTGCCCTTATCCACGAATTCCGCCGCCACACGGAGTGCGATTATCGTCTTCCCCAGACCCGTGGGTAGGATCAACAGGGTGTTGGATCTGACGCAACCCGCGACCATGTTGGTCTGGTAACTGCGCTCCTCCACCTTGTCAACGGCGATGTTGGGATGGACGACGAAACTCATCGACTGTACATGCATGAACGCTATCAAATATGTTTTGAGGATGCAACGGGTACATTCTCGGATTCAGAATACGTAGATAAGAGGTTGAAGGGCCATAAGGCCCAGGGATTGTTTAGTGGCATCCGCCGCCGCAGGAGGCGCATCCGTTGAAGTTCGGGTTGCGGATGGTGAGTCCAGTTCCGAAGTTGGGGTCGTCGATGAACTCGATGACGCACTCATCCAGCTCCTTCTTGGTCTCATCATCGTAGTACATCTTGAAACCTTTCGCGGTCTCGTCGATGATGTCCCCTTCCGCGTCCTTCTCCTGGAAGGACATTCCGAACTGGGGTCCGGAGCAGGCGAATCCTGCTACGTAGATCTTGATGCCGTATCCCGTTTTCTGGTTCTTCTCGAGCAGATCGGTGATGAACTGCTCGGCCTCGGGTGTTATTGTCACCATTGTTATCACTCTCGATTAACGACGATTAGTATTTAAAGAAGTACTATCGAATCCTCAGTGTTTCCTAAGGATCAGGGCCGCCTTCTTTACGGACGTCCAGGTTTGGATGTATCCTCCGTCAATACTTGATGTCGTACGCGTCGGCGAATGCCCTCAATGCATATGACTGCGAACGGGTCATAGACATGAACGATCCTATCATGATCGTCTCGAGGACCTCGTCCTCCGTCGCACCCGCCTTGATGGCATGATCGATCTGTACTCTGAGGCAGTGCTCCCCACCCAGGGCCGCCGCCGCGGATACCGCCAGCAGATACTTGTACTTCCCCTGGATGGCACCATTCTCATTCTCGAGGATGCTCTTGCTGAAATTAGCGGATGGGACGAAGAGGTCCGGGCGAACGCTGAGCACCTTGTTGGTAACCGGCACGAAACCGTAGAGTTCTTCTGTCGCCTTCAAAATCTTATCCGTGATCGCACGGAGTTCGGGATCTTCCTGCATGCTCCAGGAATGCTCTGCCCATGCTTTATAAATTACCTGCATTAGGGACGCTGTGTCATATTGACCCGCACTCTACCTTTTATTAACGGTGCCCAAAAGGTGTCGTATCTGCGTATAACAACGCAGGATAATGACAATGGACAAAGAAGGGATGCTACAGGCCCTGTTCTCCTCCGTAGGTTCGGACTACGGCTTCGGGGAGGTGACCGCGGGATTCACTCCCGAGAAGGACATGAAGATAATATGGATGCGCGCTTTCGGCTGGATCGATTTCTGGATCAGCGATTATCTGGAGGATGCCCCGGCCGAAGTGCTGGAATCGGTCGCGGACACCATATTCGCCAGGATAAGCACACAGGACAACATAGCCTATTCGAAACCGCTGGTGGATTACGTCACGAGCGATGAGTTCCTAACCAGGAACCGCCCCCTGTACCTGTCGAGGGTCAACGGGGTCAGCAAAGGTATGGAGGGCCGCCATGTGGACCTAACGGATTCGTACCGCAGATTGGTCAAGAAGGGCCTGATCGAGGATGATCCGAGCATAGTGATCAGATGGGCACCGATGATGGAAGCATCGTATGTCGGCCATTCGAGCATACTGATGAGGACAGTGTGCGTCTCGCGCAGACTGGACAACGTGTACGTCCCCGAGGAGGTACTGGATTTCATACTGTTCTCACAGATTGCCTTCGTGCAGGAGGACTTCAATCAGGATCCATCGAAGAACATACTGCTTGCGAAGGAGACGCTGAAGGAATATCCCGAATACGACAGACTCATGAAGAATGTGACAGGTATGGGCCTGAGATTATGGAGGGAGGTGTCCCCCGCGGACTAACACACTCTTTCATGGTGACGACGATGACGCCGATCTCGGAGCACTGACTTATCCGGGGGGTATGTGTCGGACCCTACGTTGACCCCCAGTCATCGCTGTGACGACACGTCACCAACTCCTGCGGGAGCCCAACAAAGTTGGGATAGGGCCACTGTACGCCGCCCCGTGCACATGGCGTTCATGGATCGCGCCCTTTCGCCGGAACGACGATTCGTATTCGGAATGGTCGTATTTAAAAAGGGGCCATAAGGCCCCTGATTCCAGTTTTGCGTTGGATCTTGTGATACATTCTTATCCAAGGAAGATAAACGGTCCTCAAGATGAACCATCTGAAGATCGACCTGGACAAATGCATCGGATGCGGCAAGTGCGCCAAGATGTGCATGAAGGACAACATAGTCATAGAGGATCGTAAGGCGAAGGAGACCGGCAACGGATGCCTCGAATGCTCACATTGCGTATCAAGCTGTCCCAAGGGAGCGATCGAACTGATACCTGTCGAAAAGGAGAACGAGTCGTTATTCTCTACCATCAAGAAGGACAAGATGTTCGACGGCAGCATGATCTCCGACTCCGACCTCCAGGAACTGGCCCAGGCCATGGGACACGGCAGCGGCAAGTATGAGTTCTCCGTATTCCAAGGGGAGCTGCTGGACGATTTCATGAACACTGTCTGGCAGATCATGAGGGAGAAAGAATCCGAGGTCGTACTGATGAGGGATTTCGGGGCCTTCAGGGACGACATGGGGATACTGCAGCCTCCGGCCGTATGGGAGGGACAGCAGGTGCTTTTCATCTTCACCGACACCAAGGAGAACGCCCTCATCGCATCCGAGAGGATGGTCAGAAAGGGACTGAGTCTCCGCATCAGGGGATTCCACTCGAACCTCATCATGAGTGCATACCTGTTCAACAAGGACCGCATCATGGAATACTTCCCGGACAGCAAGAAGCCTCTTCAGATGGCGTATGTGATCGGTCATGCCAGACGTTTGATCGAGCCTGTTTTCAAGCCGATGAACAAATTCAAGGGATTCCTCGGAAAGGATTGATTGACGATGTTAAAAATCGACATTTGACGAATAAAACCATCAGGGGAGTCCGATTAGTTACTATTTTTGATAGACATATGACGAAATCTGCTGATTTCGTAAAAATTATCCATATTTATTACGAATCTTGGAATTAATCTACGATAATATACAGATATGACTGACTGGCATAGCAAGGTATTTTATTAAAGGTCATAGATTACCACGCATGAACGGACTACTGACACCGAAATCTGTGGCCATCATTGGAGCATCCAATGACGAGACCAAGCTAGGTGGAATGCTTCTCAAGAACATGATCAACGCGGGTTTTGAAGGGAACCTCTATCCCGTCAACCCCAAAGGCGGGGAGATACAGGGATTGAAGGCGTACACATCGATCACCGAGATCCCCGAGCCCGTGGACCTCGCGGTCATCTCCATCAAAGCGGCCTTCGTGCCCGACGAGATGGCCAACCTCAAGAAGAACGGCTGCCACTGCGCGACCATCCTCACTGCAGGATTCAAGGAGGACAGCCCCGAGGGAAAGAAGCTCGAAGAGAAGCTGGTAGCTGCAGCAAAGGAAGCGGATGTCAAATTCTTCGGACCCAACTGCTTCGGTAACATGAATCCCTGGGCGGGAGTCAACGCGACCTTCGCACACCTGCTCCCCAGGAAGGGACACATATCGATCTTCTCACAGTCCGGTGCCGTTGGTTCATCCATCATCGACTGGGCATACTTCAACAAGATCGGAATCGCGAACTTCGTCACATTCGGTAACAAGGCCGACCTGGACGAGGCCGACATCATCCCCGAGATCTCCGAGGACCCCAACACCAAGGTCATCGGAATGTACTGCGAGGGAATATCCAACGGTCACAGGTTCGTATCCGCCATCGAGGACATGCCCGTCGACAAGCCTATCGTAGTCTACAAGTCCGGAAGGACACAGGCAGGAGCGGCAGCGGCATCATCCCACACCGGATCCCTCGCAGGGGCCGATGCGGTCAACAACGTCATTTTCAAGAAGCTCAACGTCTACAGGGCAAGCAGCCTGGACGACATGTTCGATGTGTTGAACGTGTTCAGCGGCTGCGAGGAGATGAAGAAGGACGGGCTCGGAATCATCACCAACGCCGGTGGACTCGGTGTCATGTCCGCCGATGCGGCGTTCGACGCGAAGAACGTCCACGCCGTAAAGTTCTCGGATGAGACCATCCAGGAGATCAGGACAAGGGTCCCCACCGTCGCCGGAGTCACGAACCCCATCGACATACGCGGAGACGCAAAGCCCGAGTACTTCAAAGAGGTCATCGACATCCTGTCCCATGACCCCGAGGTCGGAGCATTGGTCATCATGGGATCCCCGCTCGACACTGCGGACCTCGAGGCCGTCGCCCAGTCTATCGTCCAGATCAAGGATCAGATTCCCGTGCCGTTCGTTGTCTGCTTCGCAGGCGGTCACAAGTGCGACAAGGCCAACAGTTACCTGAAGGAGGCCGGAATACCCACTTACCCCACACCTGACAGAGCGATCCACGCGCTGGACGTCCTCAGGACATACACGATCAACAAGGAGAAGAAGCACACCCCCATGTCCTACCCCAAAGCTACCGGCGGAGGAAGGGAAGCTGCCAAGAAGGTCCTGGACAAAGCAAAGGCGGAAGGAAGGGACTCGCTATCCGAGGCGGTGGGTAAGGAGATCCTCAAGGCATACGGCGTACCAACTCCCGGAGAGGCCACCGTCAGCTCTGCTGACGAGGCCGCGAAGGAATGCGACAGGATCGGATACCCCGTGGTCATGAAGATCGTATCTCCTGATATCCAGCACAAGACCGATGTCGGCGGAGTGGTCGTCGGAGTCAAGAACGCAGATGAGGCCAAGGCCGCGTACACGAAGATCATGGACTCCTGTACGAAGAACGTGCCCGGAGCTAAGATCGACGGCGTCTCAATCCAGCAGATGG
>JAFUHJ010000126.1 GCA_017468935.1 Candidatus Methanomethylophilaceae archaeon | reverse complement strand
CGTGCCGGACGAAAGAGTGGCGGAGCCCTCATCATCGATTTCGCGAAGAGCGATCCCCATGACCTGTTCTTCTTCGAGGACCCGAAAGCGATGATGGCTGGTGAGGTGAACACCCCGGGCTGTTACCTTAATGCGAAGGATATTCTGCGTAGGCACTTCTATGCCTTCTGCATCGATTCTTGGACCGCTGCAGATCCTCTTCAGCACAGGATTCCGCATACCATGCGTGTTATCAAGCCGGATACGGACTTCCTCTCTTCGCCAGACTTTTTCATCAACAGAATATCCCAGTTCATTCAGGAGAACATTGATTCCCTGAAGTCATCGTTCAGCCGTCATTACTCCCAGGAGACCTACGAGAATGTTCTCGTCCCGATGTATGAACAGTTCTCCGACGGCAGTTTCGAAAAACAGGTTGAATTCATCTTCGAAAGGATGCGCCAGGAGTACCTCTCGCTGACTGCGAAGATTAACGCCATCTACGATGACATCGCTAAGCGCAAGCTCAGCAAGAACGATGATGAGTACAAGGAGCTCATCCAGCAGAAGAACATGCTCTACCGCCAGCGGACGGCGATGAAGAAACGCATCGTCCTGGAGTTCATGACGGATGAGGGGCTGCTTCCTAATTACGCTTTTCCTGAGACCGGTGTCAAGATGAGCGCCAGTATCCTCGGAAACGTTCCAAAGGGAGAGGACCCGGGCAAGCAGGCAGAGATCAAGGAATTTGAGATCGTACGTCCAGCAAGTGCCGGTTTGAAAGACCTTGCCCCTGGAAATCACTTCTATTTCGACGGGCTTAAGATGACTGTCAACGGAATCAATACCTCAGACTGGAATAGCAAGTATGGCCTCATCCGGAAACGGTTCTGTGCCAAGTGCGACTGTATAGAGGACGATTCCCCCAATCATCCAGGCACCTGTCCCAAATGCGGGGATTCATCCTTCGGTTCGGCTGATCACGTGCATACCTTCGTCAACCTCAGGGATGTCAAGGTCAACGAGAAACTTGTTGATGCCATTCTGGACGACAGTACCGACGAACGCGATAAGGTGGGATACAAGACAACGTTCCATTTTAAATTCGATCCCGGCAGTTCAGCCATTTCGTATGGCATGAAGGACATCCCGTTCGGTATTGAGTTCGTGAAGAACGTCTCCATCTTCGAAACCAATCTCGGCGAGACCTCCGTCATGACGGCCAACAATGTGGAGATCCGCAGGAACAAAGTGCCTGTTCATGGCTTTGTGACGTGCAGGTACTGCGGAAAGTCCGTAGCGAATCCTGCTCTTGAGCAATCAAAGTCCGAGGATGAGCAGAAGAAGGCGTTCCATTATCCTTACTGCAAGCATAAGGACAAACTCTATCAGGACAAGGCCGACGAGTTTTTCGAGCAGGCCTTCCTCTCCAGGGAGTTCCATACCGAAGCTATCAAAATTCTGCTTCCTGTCCAGGAAATCGATTCCGACGCCACGACGGCGATGTTCAAGGCCGGGCTGAATCTCGGTCTGAAGTACTATTTCCGTGGCAACCCGCAGCACATCGCAATGCGTGAATATTATGAGTTCAACCAGGCTACAGGCAAGTTCGATAACTACGTCATCCTGTATGATACCATCCCTGGCGGCACCGGTTATTTATCCAAGCTTTTCGACACCGTGGAGTTCTCGAAGGTGCTGAGGATTGCCTATGAGCGTCTGGACAATTGCCAGTGCCAGCATGAAGGGAAAGACGGGTGCTACCACTGCGTTCTCTCGTATGAGAACAAGTACACCCGTGGACAATTGAGCCGGGCTAAGGCAGCGGAGCTATTCAAGCGCATCGTTGACAAGTGCGACAACTGGGAGACCATTAACGGATCCATCGGTTCCGTCACCAAGGGCGGTGGTATTGAGGAGAGTGAATTGGAGACTCGATGCGTGACCTCTCTTCGCGAGATCTGCGAAGTGCGGACCGGATGGAAGTTTAGCGTTGAGACCGCCCTTGTGACATACTACAAGATAGAGGTCGTTTCCGCAGGTGGTGAAATCCGTGATTATACCATCATGCCTCAGGTCACGCTTGGCCAGG
>JAFUHJ010000125.1 GCA_017468935.1 Candidatus Methanomethylophilaceae archaeon | reverse complement strand
TCATCGGTCCGGGATTTTGCCTCCTCCTTCCTTTAGATTCCGCCTCACGGCGGACACCCTTGGACTTGGCTAACGGTTCCCACGGTCAGGCCCGTAGAGGACTTTCACCTCCAAGATTGCGACTCGTGCTGGGCGCACAACTTCACTGCCCCCGGGAACGGGGGCTCTTATTCTCTATCACACTGGCCTATCCACGACCACTCACCTTTGGCCCATCTGGTACAGATATGGGTCACATCTTCTGGAAGATAATAAAAAGGTAAATCGACATTGGCCAAGTGGATGCCCTCAGACAAAGATGTTACGGAAAAGTCCGCGGCCAAGAAGGTCACGGCGCACAAGTTGGAATCGAAGCAGCAGGAGATCTCTGTCACCGAGTTCTTCGAGAAGAACAAGCAGATCCTTGGATTCGATTCGAGATCGAAATCCCTGTTGATGGGAATCAAGGAAGCAGTCGATAACTCGCTGGATAACTGTGAGGAGGCGAATATCCTCCCCGAGGTCATCGTCAGGATCGAGAGACTGAACGACGAGGATTACAGAGTGTCGATCGAGGATAACGGTACAGGAATCACCCATAAGGCGATGCCCAATGTTTTCGGAAGGCTGCTGTACGGTTCGAGATTCCACGCACTCAGGCAATCCAGAGGTCAGCAGGGTATCGGAATATCCGCCACCATCATGTACGGTAACATCACCACGGGTAAACCGGCCCATGCCATGTCCAAGGTCGAGGGCGTCGACGAGGTCGCGTGGCAGATGGATATCTTCATCGATACCAAGACCAACAGGCCTGTCATCACCAACGACAAGGCCTTCACCTGGGAGGGGAAGGAGCACGGTACCAAGATCGAGTACACCACGAAAGGAAGGTACATCACAGGGAAACAGTCCATCTTCGAGTACCTGAAGGAGACCGCTATCGTCAACCCCCATGCCCAGATCACATTCTACGACCCCGACAACACCAAGACCGTGTTCGAGAGGGCCACTGACATCATGCCCCCGAGGCCGAAGGAGATCAAGCCCCACCCGGAGGGAATGGAGATCGGAGACCTGTTCAAGTATGCGGGCAACACCCAGCAGAAGACCCTGAAGGCATTCTTCAAGAGCGACTTCTCCAGGATCACGGACAGGCTCGCCAACGAGATATTCGAGATCTCCAAAGTGGATCCCGACAAGAAGCCCGAGAAGCTCACGAGGGAGGACGCCATAGCTCTGCTGGATGCGATCAAGCAGGTGAAGATCATGGCACCTCCGACGGACTGTCTCTCGCCTATCGGCGACACACTGATCAAGAAGGGTCTGATGCATGTTCTTGACGGTCTCAGACCGGAATATTACGCTACACCCGTCACACGTTCGCCCAAGGCGGTCAACGGTAACCCGTTCGTCGTCGAAGCGGGTATCGTGTACGGAGGGGACATCCCATCGGACGGACAGGTACAGATCTACAGGTTCGCCAACCGTGTACCATTGCTGTTCAAGCAGGGAGACTGTGCCATCACGAAGGCGATCTCCGACATGGATTGGAGGAGATATGGTCTCGAACAGAGGGGAGGTAAGGGAATTCCCTACGGTCCCGCGATCATCCTGGTCCATGTGGCATCCACGAAGGTACCGTTCACATCGGAAGGAAAGGAAGCGGTCGCATCCTTCCCCGAATTGGCAAGCGAGATCGGACTCGCACTCAGGCTATGCGCCAGGAACCTTAAGAGCCACCTCAACAAGCAGGAGAGGAAGAACAAGACGCATGCCAAGTTCGAGATCGTCCAGGAGATCCTCCCTGACATGGCCAACAAGGTCGCCACACATCTCAACAAGCCTGTGCCCGACCTCAGCAGGACAATCACGAAGATCATGAACGTCGTGTGGATCGAACCGGAGGTGAAGAAGGAGAGCAAGAAACTCCGTACCATCACCTACACCGTCTACAACTACACGACGCAGCCCCGCAGCATAAGGCTGCATGCACAGGTCCCGAAGGAAGCGGTGAACCTGTCCCTGTTCTCGGGCGATTACTTCCTGGACATGAACGATGAGGGAAAGGCCAACTGGGAGATCAAGGACCTCGCACCTTCCACATCGACGAAGATATCCTTCGAACTCACCGGGGAGATGGCCGATACCTTCGATGCCGATGACATTTACTTCTCGGGCCTGAACCCTGTGATCGTCATGGGTGCCGAGATGCTCCCGGGTGACTGGGGAATAAAGGGACTGGAGATAGTCCAGACCTCGGAGGACGATTTCGTCCCCGAAGACGAAGAGGAATCACAGGAGGCGGAAGACCTTGACGATGAATGACAGACAGAAAGTTGCGTTGGACAACCTGACAGACGTCATCTCCAACATCTATGACCAGCTCGACCATGGTGACATCCCCTCGATGAACCTCCCGATGAGGTCCAAGAAGAACATCGCGTTCGATTCAAGGCACAACGTATGGACATACGGTGACCTTAAGACCGCACGTACGGCCAAGACCGTTCAGGGAGCGGTCTCCATGCTCAGGACCGCCTACACCACCGATTTCATCAACGAGATGATCAGGGAGGGAAAATCATCCACCTTAAGGGAAATGTATTACATCTCCGAAGGTTGGCACAACGCCAAGTTCCACACCCAGGATGAGAGCAACCTCCTGGCCGAGGATCTGGAGACCATCACCGGATGCATGAGGGAGGACTTCAAGCTCCGTCCCGAGGAGTCCGGTGCGCACGTCTACGGGGACCTCAACTTCACCACGATCACCACCAAGGGAACGTGGAAGACCAACAACTGCATCGACGACGTCCCCGAGACAGGGTTCGCCGTGCCTTACAAGGTGGAGAACGACACCTTCCAGATCAAACCCGGAAACGTGAAGTTCATCATGGCGATAGAGACAGGAGGAATGTTCGCCCGTCTCATCGAGAACGGGTTCCCGGAACAGTACAACTGTGCACTGGTCCACCTCTCGGGACAGCCCGCGAGGTCCACCAGGCGTCTGATAAAGAGACTGAACGAGGAGTTCAACCTGCCTGTGACCGTGTTCACCGACGGTGACCCATGGTCCTTCAGGATCTACGCATCCGTTGCTTACGGTGCGATCAAGACAGCGCACATATCCGAGTACCTTGCAACACCCACGGCACAGTTCATCGGTATCACGCCCTCGGACATCCTGAATTACGACCTGCCCACAGACAAGCTGTCGGACAAGGATATCGGTGCCCTCAACGCAGAACTCACCGACCCCAGGTTCGCCGACGAGTACTGGGTCAACGAGATCCAGGCTATGCTCCACATGGGCAAGAAGGCTGAACAGCAGGCTTTGGCCAAGTACGGTCTGGAGTACGCTACGGGAACATACCTTCCCGAGAAGCTGACCGACATGGGCATCCTGTGATGCCAGAAACAGGGCTTCGGCCCTTTCTTTCCTGACTTTTCCTATCGATCCATCCGACTGTGCGTATCAGCCCTGGTATTCCAAGAGCGGTCTGGGCTCGTCCAGCTCCTCACCGTTGTACGGCCTCTTGCCTATCGATTCCAGCTTCCCGAGGACCAGTTCCCTGCCGATGTCCGTTATACCGAATATCTCCACCTTGTTGCCAGCGACCAGCACTCCACGCTCCTTTGCCACCTCCCTGGTCCACCTCGATCCGCATGCCGTCAGTAAGTCGCAGCAGTCGAACATGGTGCTCACTCCGCAGCGGTTTATGTGACTTGTATGCACACCGGCGATTATCGCCCTGTCACCAAACCTGTCGCGTATGACTCTGGCATCCTCCGGCTTGCAGACGGTCACGGAGAATCTTTTGAAACCCTTGGAATCGGCCAGTTCAGCACCTCTCACCATGTCCACCGGTACGGTATCCTTGTCCAGGACGTTGTCCCTTCCCACGGCATCGAGGACTACCTGGAGCGGTGATGTCTCAACCAGCCCGGATATCCTTCCACACATCCCTTGGAGTATGTGCGGGTCTGTGATCACAGCTGTTCCGCAACCATCCGCAGCGATCACGGCGGCATCTATCTGGCCTTTCTCCAATGCGGTGCTCAATATTTCGGACACTCCGAACGTGATGTAATCGTCGGCTCTGACGATACGTTTCTCGGTACAGAACCCGAAGTCCTTGATACGGAACTCCATGTTCTCCCTCACCATCTCCGGGGTTATGCTCTCCATTCCCCTGAACTTCTTGAACAGAGGACAGTACTCCAGTTCCGATTCCCCTACGAATACGACCTTACCGTCCTCGATGATGACCCTGGTCATCCCAAGAGCGTCGAATACGTGTCTACCGTGGTCTACCATAGCATCACCTATTATACTAATTTCATATAGGAAATTATTATAAAGTTGTATTGCAGAATAGGCTCCGAAGGAAACTGGTGATAAGTTGGAAGTCATCATGGTAAGGTACTGCGAGATAGGTCTGAAGAGCGATCCAGTAAGACGCAGGTTCGAAGGGATACTCAGACGCAACATGATAGACATGCTGGCGAACGATTCTGTCGAAGCAATTGTGACCAGATCTAATGCCAGACTGTATGTGAGAACGGATGACGTGGAAGGAGCGGTGAGATCCCTCAAGAAGGTCTTCGGTATAGCCTCGCTCTCTGTGGCCACCGTCTGCGGTGCGAACATGGATTCCATAAGATCTCTGGTATCAGAGGTCTCCCGTGACCTCCTTCTTCCCGGCGAGACATTCGCGATAGACGCCAGAAGGGATGGCGGTAACTACGGTTACACCAGCATGGACTTGGAGAGGGAGATGGGATCCGTCGTCCTCGAAGCGAACAAGGACAAGAACATCAAGGTCAGACTAAACAATCCAGACCGCACCATATTCATCGAAGTGAGATCCAATAAAGCATACGTGTTCACATCCTACATCAGGTGCCATGCGGGACTCCCGCTCGGAAGCCAGGGATCCGTATTGGCATACGTGAACGACAATCGCGGATTGGTATCGGCATGGCTGATGATGAAGAGAGGATGCAAGGTCATCGTATGCGGCGACCACGGTTCCGATCTGCTGAGGAAGTACGACCCCCACCTGAAGAAGATAGATGTCGACAGCGTGATCCCCAACAAGGTGCTCGGATACGTATCCGGGAACGGCCTGGACAAGATACAGACCATGGACAATTCCGGCCTTCCGATCTTCGTACCTACCATCGGGATGCACGACGGGACGATCACCGGTCTGCTAACACAGATGAGG
>JAFUHJ010000124.1 GCA_017468935.1 Candidatus Methanomethylophilaceae archaeon | reverse complement strand
GGAGTTTCGAATGATTGACCTCATTAATAAAGTTGGTATGCAACGGGATTCCTGCAATATTGGTCCCTGGATGAAAGATTGTACGGTTTGAATATATAATCAACATGTAAATAATTACCAATATCGTCCTACTTTCGTTCTAATTATATAACGTTAGTTGGATTATATGTCCAATATAAGTGGTGGTACTTTTTGAATTCCATCAGTAAGAAATTGTTGATTTCCATAGTCATCATTGCGGTAATCTGCGTCATCCTTCCCATAACAGGATTGACAAAGGTCACGCAGGATCAGAGCCATGGTCTCCTCATAGACTTCGGATACTGGGATGCATCATGGACCGAGATGACGTTCACCGACGAGATGGACGGATATGGTGTGCTGGACACAGCCTGCGAGATGCGCGGGTACAAAGTACAATACGATTCTGACGGGACCGTGCTGAGCGTCGACGGCAAGATGGCCCTCAAGGACATGCCTTGGAGGCTATACAAGTTGGAGGGCGATTCATGGGCCGTCGTCGAAGACCCTTCCTCATTCCATGCTGCGGACGAGCAGTTCCTCTGCTGGGCTCGCGCCAGTTCCGCGGATACGGTCATAACCCCTACAGATTCTACAGACCATCAGTACTTCAGCTATGCCGATAAGGGCATATCCAAGCGCACCGGCCAGAAGATCAAGATTGTTTCCCTCGCACCGTCGATAACGGAGACCATCTGTGCACTGGACGGCGGTATCGACTACATACTCGGTACCGATGTCTATAGCAACTATCCCAAGGAAGTGGTGGACCGCAAGGAGCAGGGCCTCATAGCGGACACCGGAGGATATACCGATCCGAGCTACGAACTCATCGTTAAGATCAATCCCGATCTCGTATTCTGCGACGGTGGCGTGGGTCAGCAGGTGACCATAGCGGACAAGCTCCGTAAATCGGGAATATCCTGCTGCGTCCTGTATGACAGCACAAGCATAGAGGCGTTATACCAGAACATTTGGCTGGCATACAGCAGTCTCGGATTTCCGGATTCCGCGACCGGCGAGATAAAGGGAATCAAGCGTGTCATCGACGATGTGGCTGGTATAGCTGACGTCACCCTGACAAGAACGTTCGTCACGATGTCCACCGATCCGGCCCCATGGACCGCAGGCAGCGACACGTACATCGACGACATAATAACGACCGTCGGTGGAAACAACGTATTCAACGACATGCGCTCATGGTACATGACCGATCTTGAAGCCGTCCGCATGAAGGACCCGGGGCTGATCATAGTCATGATGGCCGACAAGATCACGACTGAGGAGGAATACCAGAAGGCCTTGGACGGCATGCATTCCGTCTGGAAGGAGACCCCTGCCTTCAAGGATGGAAGGGTGTACTTCTTCACAGGGGAGGCTAACGATGTACTATCCAGGCCGGGTCCGAGGTTATGCGAGGCCACCGAGCTGATCGCCCAGATCATGAATCCGCAGGCTTTCCATGACGACGATCCGAGCGCACCGGTATTGCCGCATTACGTCCATGACAACTACAGGGATTACCTGAGATACCAGGAGGATCAATCATGAGGTTCAGTCATTCGATCATAGCAGCTCTAGCGATAGCATTCGTACTCTTGATGCCAATCTCACAGCAGGCGGAGGCCGAGGATGTCGGTGACGGGATGCTCATAGACATGGGCAACGGCATCACCTACTGGACATCCCCTTCGGGGACGGATGCCGTATCCATGGCGGAGACATTTGCGAAATCCAGAGGGTTGGATTTCGAGAAGAACGGTAACGCCATCACCCGTATAGGGGAGATGGCGGAACACTCGGTCGCCACACAGCTCTGCTCCTGGCATATTTACAAATGGAGCGGTACGGCATGGACCGTCACAACAGACACATCTTATTCAAGCGGAAGCATCGCATGGGGATTCTACCCTGACGGAATGCTTCCCACTGAGACTCCCGAGTACAGGGCCTCATGGACATCGTTCAGAGGCGATTCGGGCTCATCCGGTATCTCACAGTCATACGGGACCGACGAGGTCAAGACACCTCTGGAGTGGTACAAGACCTACAGGACCGGGTACGTCGATTCCTCGATAATAGTCGCAGGGAACAATCTCTACCATACGACCTACGGGGAATCGACGGCAAAAGGGGACAGGTCCCATGCATACCTATACTGTCTGGATAGGACAACTACAGACACGGTCTGGAGATTCGACCTCACGTCCGGAGGAGGGATGTATCCCACTGACAAGGACAATGGTTACAACATCACTTCTCCTCTTGTGATCGGGGACATGATCCTGATAAGCTCGGCGACATCTCATGGGGGGACCGATAAGACGACGTTCATGGACCTGTACCTGCTGGACAGGGTCACCGGGGAGCTCCTCGACTACGAGGAGATTGCTCACGATCCTCCGAAGGACAGCAAGGGTAGGCCCGTATGGAACGGAAGGACGTTCATCAACGGAGGAACATCTCCTGTCTACGATTCCGGTGCGGTCTATTTCGGTACATCCGATGGCCGCATACTCGCTTACACCGTATCAAGGACATCCGGTCTTGAGAAGCTCTGGGAGTTCACACCGAATTCCGATGTGGACGAATCGGGGAAGTACATCGGCAGCAGGGGAAGCTTCTACTATTATTCCCCCACGATAGTGGATGTCGACGACAGGAGAGTGCTCTACATGGGCAACTACGAGGGATATGTCTTCGCTGTCGACGCTGCTACTGGAGAACTCATCTGGGAGAAGCAGTTCATCGCCCTCTACGAGAAGAACAAGATCCACAAGGGGACACCCGGTGCGGTCGATGTTATCGTCTCAATCGGGAACGGTCGCATGGTCGCATTATGCACCGACGGGGCGATGTCCCCCATAATGGGTCACATAGTCTGCTTTGACGCTGCCACCGGCGGAGGATCCGGAGGTTCCGACTTCTACTGGAGGATCGACGGCGTCACCCAGGGCGGTGTGCATGTCGGAAACGGCGATGTCATCCTCTATGCAAGCAAAGGACAGTCCGTATGTGTCGAAGGAGATCCCCAGTTCACGGAGAACGGGGTATACCGTCTGGATAATGACGGTAAGACGGTCTGGAGGGTAGATTCGAACCTCATCTGGTCCCGTCTGACCGTAGCGGATAATAGGGTATACATGTCCGAATATTCGTCCGGATTCTTCGATGACGGAGGTCACGTCATATCAAGGGACATCAACGACGGTTCCGTCGTGTGGTCCGTCAAACTGGAGCCCTATTCGAAGGACTCCTACTCCATGGTCGCACCGACCGTGATTGAAGGTAAGATTTATGCCGCGAACGACTACGGCGCGGTCTTCTGTATTTCCGTGGTCGAAGGAAAGAAATGGGACGGCGGAGGGGACATAATCCTCCCGGGCGGGTTCTATCATTGGTCATGGGCCCTGTTGATCGTCGTGATAATTGCCGCGATCGTTGCGTTAGTGAGGTATTACTGAGGTGTATTATGTCCAAAAAGAAAGGATTCTGGAGCACAGTCAAGAAAGGATACTCCGCGATGAAGGAGGATTTGGATCCCCATCAGAATGTTCGGGATCAGGGACCTTATGTCCCTCCGCAGGGATTGTATCAACAACCGCCGCAGCAATACCAGCAACCACCCCAACCGTATCAACCACCACAGCAATACCAACAGCCTCCTCAGGACGATAGGTTGATGCCACCACAGGGCACATACCCTCCACAGACGTATCAGCAACCGCCGCAGGACGATAGGTTGATGCCACCACAGGGCACATACCCTCCACAGACGTATCAGCAACAGCAGATGCCTCTCCAGTTCGAATACCAGCCTACCCAGGGAGTTCCTGAGGAAGCACCCGTCGAGCCGAAGAAGAAGAGAAACATCAATCCCGTTGCCGCAGTGGTCGGGGTCATCAGGACCAACAGGCCCACCAACCTGGATGAAGAGGAAAGCGAACTGTCCGTGAAGAAGCGCAGGTTCAGACTCATCGTGGCCTTCGGAATAGTCATGTCAATAGTGACATTCCTGATCTCCATATCGATATCCTCAGGCGGTATAGTCCCTGTCACGGATGCCATAGCGGCCATGTTCTCCGCGATCGAGAAGGGTGGTCAGAACCTCACCACGGTCGAGCTGTACATCTATCAGTCGCGTCTGCCGCGTGCGATAGCCGCCATCGGTGTCGGTGCAGGTCTGGCCATAGCCGGTTGCATGTATCAGGCAATAATCAGGAACCCCTTGGTCGACCCGTACATCACAGGAGTATCGTCTGGAGCCGGTTGTTTCGCAGTGGCCATCGTCGCCCTCGGCGTTAGCATCCCGTTCATTGGTTCCAACACCCTGTACATCATACCTGTCGCAGCCATCGTCGGAGGTCTCATTGCCTTCGCCATCACCATGGGTGTGGCAGAGGGATCCGGAGGTTCCGCTTCCAACTATATTTTGGCAGGAGTCATCGTCGGATTCGCGCTCTCATCGGTGCAGACGGTCTTCCTGTCCATGGCTAAGGACAATCTCACCAATGCCATGTGGTGGCTTTACGGTTCGTTCGCCAACATCACATGGGAGAACGCATGGATCGTTATGGTGCCTGCTCTGGGAATATCGTTGCTGGCGATGGTATGGGCTAGGGAGTTCAACCTGTTTATGATGGGTGAGGATCAGGCGAAGCAGCTCGGAATGAACGTCAAGAGGTTCAAGAGGACGATGATGATCATCGCTTCGGTCCTCACGGCATTATGTGTGGCGTTCTGCGGAATTATAGGATTCGTTGGACTGATCATACCCCATGCATGCAGGATGGCGCTGGGAACCGACCACAGGCTCATCATGCCCGCATCCATCGTGCTGGGGGCATGTCTCATGCTGTTCTCGGACCTCATCGCAAGGACGGTGCTGTCTCCGCTGGAGCTTCCCGTCGGTGCGATCACCGCGATGATAGGTACTCCGATCTTCGCATACATGCTTGTAAAGAGGGGGCGTGAGTACGATGCCTGAGGGTAAGTTCAGACAGTATTTCTCCGGTGGCGTTCAGTCTCAGTCTGCAATCGCAGGAGATGCCGTACCCTCGATCTCCAGCAGGATTCCGGCGGACGGTACAACTCTGCGCATAGAGCACCTATGCATGAACTTCGAGGATCACAAGGCCGTGAGGGATGTCACATACTCCCTTCCCAAAGGGAAGCTGGTAGGATTGATCGGACCCAACGGATGCGGTAAATCGACCATGATGAAGTGCATCTGTAAGGTTCACCAGATGACCTCCGGTAAGATCTACGTCGGAGGTCAGGACATCTCCGGGATGAAGCCCGCTGAGGTCTCTAAGCTGGTCGCATCCGTCCCCGCAGAGGCCGGACAGACCTTCGGGATGACCGTTATGGACATGGTCATGTTGGGAAGGTATCCTTTCGTAGACAAGATCTGGTGGGAGACCGAGGAGGATGAGAGGGTCGTCCGCGAGGCGATGAGGACGTTCGGAATAGATCACCTTAGGCGCAAGAAGGTCTCGACACTGTCCTCCGGAGAGAGGCAGAGGGCGCTGATCGCCAAGGCATACGTGCAGCAGCCGATCCTGATGCTCGTCGACGAACCAACATCCCACTTGGACATGAAGTACAAGCTGGATGTCATGGAGTATCTCAAGAACATGGCCAGGAACGACATGACCGTGCTCGTTGCAGAGCACGATATCTCGCTGATGGCCAGATACTGCGACTTATGCGTGATAATGAAGAAAGGCCAGATCGTGACGATCGGCGATCCGAAGGAAGTGGTCACCGAGAGTCTGATCCGCGACGTGTACGAGGTGGATGCCCGTGTCGGTCTCGATGTTGACGGCGAGATATACGTCCTCCCGAAGAAGGCGCGTTGGGACAACAACCCGGATGAGGTCCATTTCGGTTCCCAGAATGGGTCCTACGAATGATTACGGAAGGTATAATGAAATCAGTTTCACAGCCCGGATGGGCAAATCAATGAAAAAGAGGTAATTCGAATGAAAATGGCAGGAACGATAGCGATGGTTGTGATCATAGCAGTCGCAGCCGGTGTCGGCGTCTACTTCCTTATGGGAGGGACTGACAGTGGGCCTTCTGATGATACGGTGACATTCACATCGGACAACGGAACGCCCGACCATACATCGATAAAGGTCAAGGATGGAACCACATGGAATCAACCGGATTCTGGAAGTACTTTGCTCTTCAGCGACGGCCAGAAGGTCCTTGTGATGCCCAAGGAGGGATACAAGTTCACAAGTTGGTCGCAGCCCAGCGGTGTTGTGAAGTCTAACCTCACACTGACAGCCAAATGCGAAGAGATTAAGAAAGATGAGTACAAGGTGACATTCGCGGTCGGTTCGGGAAAGGGTACCGTATCCGAGTCGCTGGTAGTGAAGAAAGGAATAACATTCGGTGCCAACGGCAATACCATCCTGTTCAGCGACGGCCAGACGGCTTCTGCCACACCGGCAGAAGGATATGATTTCAATGTGTGGTATCCTTCTAACGGTACCATCACTGCCGATACAACGATCTCAGCGACATTCGTAGAGAAGAAGGCAACGACCCATTCGGTGTCCTTCAAGATCTCCGGAAAGGGGACCACACCAAGCACTCTTACCGTCAATGACGGCACTACATTCACTTCCTCGGGGAACTCGATGAGCTTCAGTGACGGGCAGAAGGTCACGGCAGAGCCTGCCGCAGACTACGAATTCGGATCATGGAACCCGTCCAGTGGTACCGTGACTAAGGATACCGTGATCACGATCACATACAACGCGAAAGGGGCTACAGATTTCACTGTGACCATTTCAGCGGGAACCGGAGGTACCGTCGACAAATCGACCCTCACAGTCAAGAAGGATGTCACATGGAGTTCCAGTGGCACGACGCTCACATTCAGCGACGGTCAGAAGGTCACTGCAACTGCTAGTTCGGGATACGAGTTCGAAGCTTGGTCCCCCGCATCAGGTACGGTCGCAGGCAACGTGACAATATCTGCTTCGTTCACAGGTGGCGGAGGAGAGGAGAAGACCATCTCCTTCCTGTTCTGCGACAACTTCGAGAACGATGCATTCAAAAGTACAACCGTCTACCCCACGGATTTCTACCCGATTATTCCCAGTCTGTGGATTCACGGTAAAGGTACGGATATGGCCTCCGCACTGACTGATGCATGTGCGAACTTTGACGGTGCCACTATCTCGATATCTGATGGGAAGATCACCGACATAAATGGTGTGAAGGACGGATGCATCTACCTATGGGGATGGAAGGACAACCAGTGGGCGGATAAGAACTTGTCCGGACAGTTCCTTTCTCTCGGAGACCTGACCATCACAGATTATGATAACGTTGCCGTGGTCCACGGAATACCAGATGACTCCGGAACAGCGCCTAAACCCTCATCAGAGCCTGGAAGGGCCTCGTGGTATTACGGTGAGAACGGTGGTCCGGCGGGTACAGGAAAGGAGGTGAAGTTCTACGTCGATGTGAACTTTACCTACACCGGATATGAGGGGGACACATCTAAGACACATTCCGATCCTAAGACGCTCTTGGTGCCCGGTATTTGGATCAAAGGGTATGCAAGTCCTGGATCATTCGTTATGGAAGCGTTCACCAACGCAATGGACCGCATAGGTTACGATTACAACGTGGACAAAGGATTCGTCAACTGGGTCAACGAATGCGGTGGAGGTAACTTCCTGCAGACTATCTGGGACCCCTCGACCGGGGACTGGTATCAGGATACTGGAATTCACCACTTTACCGCCGACTATGTGGATACGGTGGATTTCGCCGCCCTCACCTACGGTGCATGGGGTGGAGAGACCGGTTACGATATTCCCCCATGGCCAGATGCTGGTGCTTCAGATTACAAATGGGGATACTGAAGGGGTAGGATGAGAAAGATTTGGACGTTGGTCTTGCTGGCGACGGTCGTATTGTTGGCCGTCGCCCTACCGGGTTCGGACGGGGATGACAAGGAGCGTACAGCCTACGGCTACGACGGTTCCGTGTACTCGTTCTATTACCACCTGGACAAGACCGAGTATTATTCGGAGATGGTGAACTTCGAAGCTGGGGCGGACAAGGTTCAGCGTGTGCCTTACGATCTGGAGGGATACCCCCTCAAGGAGATCGCCGATCAGGCGTTCTCCGGGTCATCAGGCATCACTACGGTCGTCATCCCCGCTGGTGTAGCAAAACTGGGTTCCAAGGTGTTCGACGGATGCTCGTCGTTGACTGAGGTGATTTTCCTGGGAGCGATGCCCACCATGGCAAGTGATGCATTCACCGGATCGTCGGTCACAGTCAAGTACCTGGACCGTTTCGCCTCGTCATGGTCTGGATTCTCCCAGACCACCAAATCGGTGCTCCCGGTCTACACTTATTCTGTAACGGATTGTTCTTTCGAGTACTACGAGCTCGACGGATCGATCACGGTCCTCAGACACATCAGCGGAACGACAATCAAGATCCCTTCCGAACTTGAGGCAGGGTCATCCAAGCTCAAGGTCAAGTTCATCGGCGATATGGCATTCTATTACGACTACTACAACGCGGAGTGCACCCAGGACAAGGTCAAATCCGTGGAGATCGCAGAAGGGGTGGAGATCATCAGGACCGCGGCATTCAAGTATTGCTCGTATATGGAAACCCTTTCTCTTCCTTCCACTTTGAAGATAATCGATGACGAGGCATTCAGGATGCCCATCGACCTTCAGGAATGGTCCACCGGATCTCTGAAGGAGGTCAAATTGCCCAACGGATTGGAGTACATGGGATTTGAATGCTTCCGTATGAGCAATCAGCTGAAGACCGTTACGGTCCCTGACTCCGTCACATATTACGGCGAAGGGGTGTTCAGGGCAAGCGCTAGGCTTGAGAGCGTAACTCTCGGGAAAGGAATCACCGAGCTCCCCTTGAATTCCTTCGATAACTGTTACAAGCTCAAGGAGGTCATAATCCCAGACACGGTGACATCCATCGGTAGCCAGTGCTTCAACCAGGATATTGCCCTGGAGACAATCGTATTACCGAATACTGTCACAGAGATAGGGTCGGGAGCATTCTCGAATTGTTCTGCCCTCTATCAGGTGTCCATGCCCGACGGCGTGAAGATAGGTGACGGTTGCTTCTCATCCAGTGCGATGCAGACATTGATTATCACATCCGCGTCCAAAGGGTCGGAAAGCGTGATCGCCAAGTATTTCGACGAGGGCGACTGGGCGCTTCCCGGAATGACCAAGACACACATCCAATTGCTTGTACTGGATACTGAGGATAAGATATCTGCAGACATCAGCGGAGTATCCGGTCATATAAAGATCACCCAGAAGACTGTCAACACCACCGGAGGGACATACATCGACGGTTCGACGACTGTCACTGGAGCGGATCGTGCAGGCAAGACATATTCCAATACCGCCGGCAGCTGGACTTCTGAAAAGGCAGGGACCGTTGTGTTCATCGGTGATTCGAGGTACGGCGCCCTCGATACGAACGGAGGTACCTATCCTGAAGGAGCGACCATCACGGTCAACGCCACCCCCAAGACGCTCTGTGTTTTCCAGTCATGGAGCGACGGAGACACCAACCCACACAAGACAGTAACCGTCAAAGGCGACCAGCGTTTCTACGCCAATTTCGTGTATTCGCCGGTCTCGCTCGAGCTCAAGGTCAATCCCGAAGGATCTGGAACCGTTCAAGGTGCCGGAAAGTATGCAGGAGGTAGCAATGTGACCATTTCTGCGACCCCTTCCGAAGGATACCATTTCATCGCATGGAGCAATGGAATGAAGGACTCCAGGACCGTGATCACGATAACCGAGGACACATCCCTGGAGGCCAGTTTCGGTAACGTCGAGATAACCTTCGATCTCAACGGTGGTAAGATGAAGATCGACCCCATGTATTCCAATTCCGGATGGAAGATCACCCTTCCGAGTTCGGTGGAGACACTGGAGGGGAAGAGCATCACCGCCTGGGAGATCGGAGGCAAGCGCTACAACGTAGGGTCCGAATACACAGTCAGTGAGAATGTGACCGCCAAGGCAGTCTGGGGTACCCCGAACGGGGGAACAGATTTCACAATCATCATTGTGGCAGTAATTGCTGTCATAGCGATAGCAGCTGTCGCGTTTTTCGTCTACAGACGTAAACAGTTTTCGAAACAAATTTGAGAGGATGAACACAATGAAAGGGAAAAGATTAGCATTATCCATCGTATTGGTGATGGTCCTGGTCGGTCTCACCGGTCTGTTCGGAGCAACAGATTCGGATGCTGACGACCAGTACTTCACAGAGGATGGTATCATATACTTAGTGACTGACGCTTCGGGCCTTAAGGTCTCTGTGGCACCCCCGGAATCGGGAAAGTATGAAACAACTAGTGTGTTTGAGATCCCTGCCAAGGTGACGCACGACGGCAAGGAGTACAGCGTCACCGGGATCGCGAACGGGGCTTTCGCCAACACACAGAAATTGAATGCAGTGTCACTGCCAGAAGGTCTTGTTTCGATTGGTGATGAAGCGTTCAACAGAAGTTCGATCTATCAGGACCTCATCATACCCTCGACCGTAGAGACCATAGGGGCATCAGCTTTCACGAGTGCCACGATCACTGGCCTCGATCTGTCCCTATGTAAAGTCAAGGTCCTTCCCGACCAGGTGTTCTCAAGTTGTACCTTCATGAAGTACATAATATTGGGATCTTCCATAGAGGAGATCGGACAGAGGGCATTCCAAGGGGACAGTAAGGTCTCTTCCGTGGATATGAGCAAGGCCACGAATCTGAAGACAATAGGTTCCAGCGCATTCCAGCAGACAGGATCCTCATCCAATTTCGAAATGTCCATACCTGCTTCGGTGACATCCATCGATGAAGACTCCTTCAGCGGTGCCAAGGTCAGCAAATACACGGTCGACGGCTCCAATGCCAATTACAAGTCCGTAGACGGAGTCCTCCTTACCAAGGACGGTACGGTCCTCTTGTTCTACCCCATCGCCAATGGTATCAGCGAAGTGACGGTCCCTTCGGGAGTCACAAGGCTCGGAGAGAATGCATTCTATTATGGGTCTTCCATTACGACGATAACAATGGACAACTCGGTGCAGATCGGAGGTTATTCTCTCACCATGACGGGAATAAAGACACTCCGTCTCACACAGTCTGCAGAGCTGCCGTCCGGATACGAAGGAATAATCAAGAAATACTTCACAACCGACGGTAATTGGGGAATCAGCAACATAAACATCAAGCATCTCATCATCGATTCCACATACGCGATGGACCTATCAGGTCTGATGGGTGCAAAGGAAAAATATGTCGACTTCACAGAACAATCCAAGGCTACTGTAGGCGGAAAGTTCACCAAGGACGGATCAGATGTACCGTCGGCGAACAGGGCTGGATTGAGATTCACAAGCATCGCCACCGACACGGCTTCAGATACATTCGCATTCGACAACTCGCGTTTCATCACAGTCACCTGCGATCCAGAGGAGGGCGGTAAAGTAGATAACGCGCAGAAGGCCGAAATCGGTTCATCGGTCACTTTAACCGCCACTGCAGACAGCGGTTTCAAGTTCGGTTGGTGGGGTGACGACAAGTCGAAGACCGATCCGACATACACGTTCACGATGCCCGCATCCGATGTGGACCTCGTTGCCCATTGGATCATGATCGAGAACACGTACTACACCGTTCCCGCCAGTGCGGTATTCCAGATGACGAAGTATCTGGGAGGCGCTCCAGAGAACAAGAACCCTTCGTCATACAACTATTACAACTTCCAGAACGTCGATCCCGTATCGAAAACGGACAACAACGACGGTACCACGACATACGTCTACATCCTAGTTGATGGGAAGTACGGGGCAATAGCGAAGGGAGACGGTTACGTCACATACAAGGACCTCTTCGATAAGAAGAAGAACACCGAGGTCAACATGACCATAACCGAGGCAATGCTCAAACCCGAGGGAAAGACGTCGACCACCGTGGACAGGAACATCAAGAACGACCCCGGAGATGACTTCGCCGGGATCCTCGTGTCAGGTACCAAGTCCAACCACATCTTCCTCGCCAACGGCCAGGAGATGTCGATGATGGTATACCGCCAGTGGCAGGAGGTCAGCAACACCACGACAAACCCGTTCCTCGAACCGGAGATCGTCTACACGATAACGGATCTGTCAGGTAACACGGTATCGGATGTCATCAGTATAACCGACGGTCCCGCCGGAGATACAACATGGAGGATCAAGGGACTCAAGGAGGGGACGGTCGTCGTCACCGTATGGATGAAGGCCATGACATTCCACAATCTCAAATACGAGAAGTTCATGAGCGCTACCTGGCCCGAGCTCACAGAGGTGTTCGTGGTAACTGTCGGTTCGGACAAGACCTTCGACACGGGAATGACGATGTACGATGAGGATCTGAAGGTCGATAGGGCCATCGACAGTGATTTCGATTACTTCTATTACGACTGGAACGACCCCGGATACAGTTTCACGTTCACTCCCGCATCCGGAACCACGGTCACGGTATACAACCCGATACTCGGAACAAACGGAATCACCGGGTTCAAGCAGGGAACAGCCACACAGTCGGGAAATGACTGGACGGTCCTTCTCACCGAGGGACGCAACGTGGTCAAGATGGAGAACAACGGCGTGGTGAACTACCAGGTCCTGATGGGAATGCCCGTCAAGATCATCGTGAACGGTGTGGACAGCTCCGCAGCGGTCCTGAACCCCGGACAGGCGAACACTGTAGCATTCATGAGTCCTCACGGCAACTACGGAGGAATCTTCTACACCAAGGGAAAACTCGCCGGAATCTACAATGCAGGTACAACCATATGGTATGACGACGAGGCCGGAGAGAGGGCACCGACAGCCAAGCAGCCCGCTTGGGGAATGTACTTCTTCATGTCCAAGTCGGAATATCAGACTGTCAGCGTCACAGTCCCCGAGGATTGGGACCTCACTAAGAAATACACGCTCCATCCCAAGGGAATCGTCATCACTGGAATCGACGGAAACGGAGATCACAGGACATGGTTCCTCAAATCGGCCGGTGCGTTGGGAATCCAGAGGAGTTCATTCCTTCCCGAGATCTCAATCAGGGTGGCCGGAAGCGTCGCCGAATGCGAGGTGTCCGATGACGGAGGACAGACGTGGAAGGAATACAATTCCTTCAAGCTCGCACTGGATGCATGCAAGGACGGCAGCATCATCAAGGTCAACAACGATGTGACGCCCGGAACGATTACAAAGAATATCGAGATCCGCATGAACGGACACGGTTTCAAGGAGTCTTCCGATTCCTTCAGGATAAACGCCGATGTGAAGCTATTCGGAATCAATCCTCAGAATGAACTCACCATATTCTTCGGGGACAACGCGAAACTGACGACGGATTCGTCAATGAACGCGACGATAGTGTTCGAGAATCCCCAATCGTTCCTGGAGAAGGTCTTCCTGACCGGACCTCACGCATCCGCAGTCGCCATAGGCAATTCCGGATTCGCAGCAATCGAGGTGGAAGGCGGCGTTGCCCTGTTCAGGACAACCGATCTGCCCTTCGGAGTATACAGAGATGTCCAGGAGACAGGAAAGAAGGAGTTCTTCTTCTATCAGACCCTGGAGAAGGCAGTCGGAGAGCTCCACACAGGTGACACGATATACATCCTCAACTACCAGCCGCAATATGCGGGAGGTGTCGCCAAGAATTCGTACGATGGTGTCAACGCCAAGATCTCGACGAACCTGACCCTCAAGACTGTGGTGCGTGTTTCCGACGGAACACACTCCTCGTTCTATGTGGACGGAAAGGAGTTCTACAACAACGGAAAGCAGGTGCCCCTCCCCTCCATCGCCGATCTCAGTACATCGATTGACGGAGAACTCTCAATCGACGGGGGACACACCCTGACGATCGGAAATGTCGCCGTATTGAACGACATCATGCTCGGAGGAGGAAAGGGTACCGCCGCATCCGTAGCACAGATCAAGCTCGGCAAGGATGTCCCGCAGTTCAGGCTCGCAGTCGGCTTTGACAAGCTTTCGGAGTGGGCCATCAAGACGGAAACTCCCGAAGGTACGGTGTACTCCCTCGATCCCGAATGCGAGTATACCTTCGTGACATCGGAGGCAGTATCGCTCAACGATAGGGTCGGTGTGAACGCATCGGGATTCAAGGCGAACATCGCACCCGGTGGAAAATCAGCCACTTTGGAAGCTTCGTCATCGATGATCGCATACGTTCAGACGGGTGAGCAGTCCTTCACAGGTTACTCCAGTCTGGAAGATGCTATCAAGGCGGCCGGATCGGGTACCGTGTACATCCTGTACCGTACAACCAACGTGCCCGGGGATGCGGACACCACCACCCACATAATCGATCACGACATGACCTGGGGTACCGGTTACAAGTTCGCGACCGTCCACCAGATGGTCAGTGAGGACGGTTCCACATCTCAGTTCATAATCGATTCGAAATGCGCCACGCTCATAATGTCCGACGGACACCTCATGGACATCTCGGTCGATGCAGATTTCACCAAGATCTACGTGGAAGGAAAGGTCAAACTCCGCGGACAGGCCGTCATAGACCTCGGGGAGGATCCGGTTTCTGCACTGGGTTCGGCATCCAACGGTACCACGGTTATCGACGTTACCGATCACAACCCTGGACTCATCGTCAGGAACCTCGGAAGTGCCCCTGTCACCGTCGAGCTGCCCTCTGAATCTGGGAGCGTCAAGTACTACACTTACATGGTAGGCAACGATCTCTACTTCGGAACCTTCAGCGTCCAGGTGATGATCACAGGATCCGGACAGATCACCGTATATGGGCCGGACGGAATGGATCTCGCCCTAGTATCGGACGATCAGACACTGACCGGCAAGATCTCCGGAGGACAGTATGTGTTCACCGGCCTTCTTTATACCAACTACAAGCTGACGATGAACATTGAAGGGGAGACCATCACTCAGAACGTGTTCGCAGTGATAATCTACGATGCGGATCACAAGTTGTCCGTACCGTTGGGAACATCGGCCTTGATGATGGGCGGAGGAAAGGAACAGATTCAATCCGGACCTGTCCCGTACTCCATCTACTACGACTCGGACGGTAAGATCACGCTGACCATGCCCGACGGTACCGTTGCCAAGCTGAAGGCTCCCATGCACAGCTTCAACGAGGTGACGCACGACGGTAAGGTCTACGACCACTGTGATTGCGGTTATGAGGTCTACCTCCGCGATGCGTCAGGAAGTTCGGATTCTCTGATGCCGATCCTGATAGCCATCGGAGTAGCGATCGTCGTGGGAATAGCCGTCTTCGTGTTCATCCTCTACAGGCGCGGAATGGCGTTCAACTGACCAGAAACTGCAAGGGGCGGCTCCAACCGCCCTTGAAACCTCTTCTAAAACGACTAAAAGCATTTTTGTGAAACACCGTGTCCGTTTCGGAGTGGGCGACAGTACAATAAATTACGCATCTACTAACAATACAGGGTGACTTGCTTTTAAAGGGATACGTCAATTCATCTTGCATGATATTCGAACGCTTGGCCGACGGCATACAGAAACATGCCAAGGCCGTTATTCTCATGTGGGTCCTGATCCTGTGCATATCAGGCGTCTTCGCCATACACGCAGGGGACGTCATGAGCTATGACACGAACAGCATGGCCCCGGAGGACTCCGAGTCCATGATCGGTATCGGTGTCATGAGGGAGATGTTCCCCTCATCATCGGTCAATGAGAACTCCACCCCGATCATCGTCATTTACTTCGAGAACGAGGCGGAGATGAAGGGCGCTCTGATATTCGTGGATTCCCTTAACAGCTCCGCATCGAAGATAGAAGGGCTGGAAGGGGTCGCTTATATGAACCCGATGGTCACCGAGTCCGGTGACGGTATCCTTCTTGCCTACATGAGGATAAACTCATCCTTTACCGGTAGCATTCCCGACATGACCCCCGAGCTCCGTGGCTTCATCAAGGATGTCAAGGGCGAGACGGGATTCACAGGGGAAGTATACCTAACTGGTACACCCGCAATCTCATACGATACGGAGACCAACGCGCTCGAGGACGTATCAAGGATCGATCCTTTCACGATACTTCTTATCCTTGTGCTGATAGGTCTGTTCTTCAGATCCTTCATAACATCCGCCACACCGCCTCTGACCATCGCCGTGGCATTCGTCGTCACCATGGCATTGATCTACGGTATCGGCCAGTTCATGAACATATTCTTTGTCACCAACATGATGATCCTGGTGTCCATGATGGGTGCCGGATGCGACTATTGTATCTTCATAATCGCCCGTTACAGGGAGGAACTCCGTTCCGGGAAGACGCATGACGAGGCCGTGCACCAGTCCATTGTCTGGGCAGGTGAATCGATCACCATTTCTGGAGCTGCTGTAATCATAGGTTTCGGTGCATTGACCGTGTGTAAGTACTCCATGATTTCCACCATGGGTATCTGTCTCGCACTCGGTATCATAATCGCATTGATCGCGGCCCTCACTCTGATCCCTGCCATCTTACAGTTGGTGGGGGACAAGGTGTTCTGGCCAACCACCATCAAGGAGTACTCCGAAGGAGGTAAAGCAACCAAGGGATGGTACGCATGGTTCGGTAAGGTCGGCGACAGGTACTTCCACAGATCCGTGGACTTCTCGATCAGGCACGCCAAGGCGATCGCTGTCGTCGCGATACTGGTCACCGTTCCCAGCGTCTACGTCATGGCGGAATCGGAGAACTCTTACGACATGGTGTCCGCCATGCTCAGCGGGGACTCCGGAAAGGGAATGGACTACATCAGCGAGTATGCCGACCAGGGAATGATAATGCCCAACTACTCCATCATCGAGTACAGGGAACCGATCGCTACCGTCGCCTCGACCAGCGGTATGCTGCCTGGGTTTTTCTATTGGAACGACAACTGGAAGGAGAAGGTCTCGCCGTCTCTGGAAGCTCTGTATGCCAAGATCCAACAGGATGACAACATCGCTTACGTGGACGGACCGTTCGACGGGGGCCAGATGATGGAGAAGATCGAGGAAGCCGGTATAACCGACACCGAGGCCAAACTGCAGTTCGTCAAGGATAACATCTCTGCCAAAGCCGGACTGGTGTTCAACCAGGTGGTGGCCCAGATGAGGTCACTCGGTAGCGTGGAGAGTCTGTTCGAAGGTCCCGGAAGGGTCATCAACGACAACCTGGCCGCTCAGGGCATAGATTTC
>JAFUHJ010000123.1 GCA_017468935.1 Candidatus Methanomethylophilaceae archaeon | reverse complement strand
CCTGAACTTGACAGGAGACTTTTCGCCTAAAGGGCAATTCTGAAGATCAGTGGGAAGCTGGCCGACCGGATTTTATTCAGAAAGGTGCCTTGGCGGACCGATGACCAAACCGATCGCAACCAAGGTAGTGGACACTATCGGTTCCGACAATATAGCGATACCGTACGGACTCATCCGTACGGTGAGATGGGGTATGGACAGATTGGGCCTGTACGATTTCTTCTCCGACTTCAAGAGCAAAGGGGTGCCTTTGGGGATAGTCGTGGAGGTGATGTGCGTACATCTTCTTGAGGGCGGTTCTTCCATGTCCGCGTGTTCCAGGGACCTATCCAGTCCCTTGGCCAAGGTAGAACGCACATACGGATGGGGCATATCCTATCAGACCATCAAGAGAGGATTGGATGATCTCGGGCTGTATTTCGAGGAGACGCTGGATGCCATCTGGGATGGCATCCTCAGGCTGTACGCTCCCGAGAAGACCGATGTGTACATCGACGGTTCCCATGTTCCGGTCAGCGGATCTAAGATGAGCGGTGCCGCTGTGGGATACGGCGGCAACGGCGTGCAGAACCAGATACAATTTGTGGTAGCGATGCTGATGAATCCCGGATTACCGTTCAAGATAGAGGTGTATCCCGGGAATTGGAACGATCCTATGCAGTATTCGGATTTCATCCCGCAGCTTATGCTGTTCCTGAAGAAGGGTTCGATGATAGTCATGGACAACGGCGGTGCCGATAAGAACATACTGTCGGAGATAACCGATAGCAATATGAGGTACCTGACCAGGAAGGAGGTCAATAAGTCGGACCGTACGGCTGTGAAGGAACTGATGGAATCAATGGTCTATCTGGAGAGAGGTGTAGGATGCATCCGCAGGATCGCCAAGAACGGCAAGACCACATACTGGTTCTTCTCTGTGGACAAGTACATCCGCAGTCGCCTGACTGCGGAGAGGAACGCTCAGATAGCGGCTGACAGATTGAAGGCATCGCTGAAGAAGAAAGGTAATCCTCCCAAGCAGACCAATCTCCTCTCCTTTGGGAACACCGAGTTCTACGAGACGAGCATCCAGGAATACGAGTATCAGACGAAGATCGATGTATGGTCCGAGGAAGCTGTCGAACAGGTCGCGGACCTGTTCGCAGGTTCCATGTGCGGATGGTTCAAATTGGAAAGTTCTCATCAGATGGAACCTCTGGTAGCATTGCACACTTATCGCAGGCGCAACGATGTGGAGGAGCTGATCAAATCGATAAAGAACGTCGCCAGTCTGAAACCGTTGAGGGTGTGGAGCAGCGATACTGTCAGGGGATCGATGCTGGTAAGCCTTCTGGCGCAGCTGTTCGTATGCATGCTGAGAGAGGAGCTCCCGGGCGATTTCGTGACGAAAATGATCGACGGGAAGATGGTGAAGCGTCTCCATAAGCCGTCGACCGAGACGATAGCCCGTTCGATGGGTCATTTGACAGTTGCCGTCTCGGTGGACAGGATCGGGAGGATCTCGAGGGTTCTGTGCAATTCCGAAGATGTTTCGAAGCAGTGCATGGACATCATCGAGGGCAAAAAGGGTTGATTTTGGATGTCGGGCATCGAAAATCGGTCGTTATCGAAGACCATGGGCTCCAACTGTCAAATGACCTATCGGAAACCGTATTTTCACCCCCCTGCCAGCATGTTCCATTTGACAGGAACATACCCCCCTGAAATAGGAGGCAAAGGGCAATCTCACAAAACGTCAATTTACGAAAATCGAACTGTCAAGTTTAGGATTTTTGGATTCCAATCCATGTTTTTTATGGATTCAAATCCAAAGATTTGCGTATCAGCCGACTGTGACCGTTCATCGGCCTGATACCAGAACATATATCTGAATAGGATATCGTCACTCCATTCGTAAGGCGGAAGGAAGTATGGGAAGAGGAAGGATAACAATCGGACTTTACAATTCATACGACCAGAACTTCAGGGAACCCCATAGGCGCATCATCGCCCGTGCGGGCGATCTCGCTATGGCATTCGATATGAATCTGGCACTGTTCGGATTCCCGATCCCGGAGGAGACCAAGACCCCTGTCGAGGTCGCCAATTGGATAGCCGGTACCACCAGCATAGGTCACCATGGGGATTACTTCGTCGATCTCGCAGAGAAAGGTCGCTTCCAGAAGTTCCCGTATCCCTCCAAAGGATTCCCGCCTCAATTGGGAGAGCCGGTCCTGACCACATGCAGGGCCGAGGAGTCCAAGAAGGTGTCCGTAGGGCAGCTCACCGACATGATAGAGCACGGTCAGAGCATCCTCCTGGTCTTCGGGATAGGTCCGCACGGAGTGCCGAAGGATGTCATGAAGATCCCGAGGTATAACCTGGACATCACAACGGGAGGTTTCTCCCTGGAGACATGTGCCGCATTGGGGTCGGTCTGCGGTGCCCTCTACGCCAAGCTCAACTATTGATGGATGATATTGTTGCCTCCCGTATGGTTTTTAGTCCTCGGAAGAGGATTCCATCTCGGTACTTATGAGCGATAACAGGGCCGTGGCCGAGGAGATAGTGGCGAACTGCCGCACGGATCTCTGCATGGATCTGAGATTCATGACCCGTCCGGTCCTGTCGTTGGATACAGTCGTGCTCGACGGTGACGGCCCCTATCATTACGACAGCGAGCATCTCTATTTCCACATGGACAGGGTCCTCAAGGACTTCTCGAAGGATCCGAACATAATATCAAGGGTCATAGCCCACATGGTGATGCACATGGTCCTCGGTCATCACGACAGGAACACCGACAGTTTCCGTGACCTCGCCGAGGATATGATCGTTGAGTACTCACTAGATATGCTGGGAACGCCCCACGTCTCCCTTCCGCAAGCGGATGACCGTATATTCATCTTCGAGAGACTGCTGAAGAAGGCTGGTGCACCCACCGTGGACCTGATCGCCGAGGAACTCTCGAAGGTCTCCGAGTGGCAGATCAACACATATCCTCCGCTGTTCTGTATAGACAGCCATGATTCCCGCGACGGTCTGGAGCATCCCGAATGGCAGGAGATGTCCGCACAGATGATGGTCGAGATCGAGGGTTTCACCAAGAACCTCTCCGGAAGGACCGATGCCCTGATGCGCGTTCTGCGTATCAGGAATAGGAAGCAGACCGACTACCGTACGTTCCTGAGGAAGTTCCTGACCACCAGGGAGAGGATAAAGCTCGATGTGAACGAGTTCGATCCGGCATACTACAGCTACGGCGTACAGCTCTACGGGAACATCCCTTTGATAGATGCACTGGAACATTCCAATTCCCCTATGATAGAGGACTTCGTCATAGCGGTGGACACCTCCGGTTCAACGATGAAGGGTCCGGTGGTGAACTTCATAGAGGACGTCTATGGGATCATGGAGCAGTGCGAGATCTCCAACAGGACGAATCTGCATATCATCCAATGCGACGACAATGTGCGTTCGGACGACGTCATCAGGAACCGTGCGGACATGAGGAGATTGAGCGACAATATGGAGCTCAAAGGCGGAAGGGGAACGGATTTCAGGCCGGTATTCGATTATGTGGACCATCTCAAGGAAGAGGGTGAGTTCCGCAAT
>JAFUHJ010000122.1 GCA_017468935.1 Candidatus Methanomethylophilaceae archaeon | reverse complement strand
ATGGCATGCATCATCTTGTGGCCTTCCGCCTCCAGCCTGTCGAGTGCCTCTGCGACCGCCAAGGTCCTGTCCTCTATGGGACAGATCGACTGGTCCACCAGGGTCTCGTCGTCCTTGGAGTTGGTCAGTCCTCCGGCACCCGCCTCGTAAACGTATTCGGCAGTCTTCTTGGGGTTCAGGCCTATCTTGGGCTTGACTATGGTACCGACCAGGGGTTTCTCGGGACGGTCCAATGCCTTCCTGATGCCCTCGGCACCGAACTTGGGGCCCTTGTACTGCTCGAGGATCGCCTTGGGGAAGGTGACGTCCTCCAACCTCACTCCCTTGAGGGCACCCAGTCCGAACAGGTTACCAGCGATGACGCTGAGGATCTGCGGGACGGTACCCACCTCGATGCTGAAATCGTCTATGGGGAATTCCACTATGATCGTGTCCCCGGAGATGTCGATCACCCTGGCACCGAGGGATGTGAAGACCTCGTTGTCCAATGTCGATATCCCGGTCCATGTACCGGTCGACTGTTCCGCGGCAATGGCCTCGGCCGCCTTCTCCATAGGAAGGTCGGTAGTCACACGGTACTTACAGACCACATACTTGTCCGGATCTACCGGCTCGCCCAAGTGCAGATAAGAATCCATTTCATTCACTCCTTCATAATCTCGGTCCCGAACTTCCTCTGCAGGATATCGTAGACCGATCCCGGGGATATCAATCCCAATTCCGTAACGATCCCGTCTATGTATTGCGCGGGTGTGACGTCGAAGACCGGGTTGTAGACCTTGACGTCCGCCGGGATCTCTCCAGGCCTTACGACCTCGGAGACCTCGCGCTCCTCTATCTTGACCAGGTCCCCCTCCAACGATATGGGGGAGAACTTGTATGTCTCGCTGCAGGTGTAGAACTGTACCCTGGCCTCCTTGGCTGCCAAGGCCACCTGCGACGTGCCTATCTTATTTACCAGTGCACCGTGGGATGTTATCGTGTCCGCACCCACGAACACCTTGTCGACCTTCTTCATCACCAGACGTACGGCGCTGTCGATGATCAGCGTGGTATCCACTCCCGCCTTGGAGAGGTCGTTCACCGTCAGGATGCCCTGCCTCCAGGGACGGGATTCGGTGGCATAGACCTTGATGTCCTTTCCCTGTCTGTGGGCCTCCGTTATTACACCGATGGCGACACTGCTGTTGCAATGGGTGACTATCGTATCGCCGTCCTCGATCCTCTTGGCACCAATCTGGGCTATGCGGTGCACGGCCTCGTTGGATTCCGCTATGAACCTTGCGGAATTGGCCGTGATGATCCCCTTGGCCTCGTCGACACTGCCTGCGGACTTGGCACCACTTATGGATGACTGGACACCGTTCCATAGCGATACGGCGGTAGGTCTGGAACCCAAAATGACTCCGACAGCCTCGTCAAGATCCTTCCTGAAAGCTGCCATATCCTTGCCCTGATAACCTTCGGCGAACTTGCCCATCGCATCGGCACCGGCCCTGGCGATCCTTCCCGCTCCACGTATCTTCATATCGCGGATATCCTGGGAAATCGAGACGACATTTTGGTCCATACCGGTGTATCATTGATGTGCGATAATAAGTTACGCACGTGCGCGACGACAATAGTCACAGCACCGTTTCTGTGACGACCCTGCGGGCCTCATCCATACCATACGAGAGGTACACCGCAGCTATGAGGGCCTCGAAACAATCGGCACGCATGTTCTCCTCGATTGCCTTGGAGTGCCCCTTCATATGTCCGTTGCCGACCCTCATCACGGCATCGATCCCGATACCCTTCTCCAAGATACGCTGGGACAGCATGTGGTTGGCCACCTTGTCCTGCTTGTAATCCGTCATGGGGCCCTCGCTGATGTCCGTATCCTTGTAAACATGCTCGCATACCAGGAACTCGAGGATGGAATCCCCTAGGAATTCGAGACGCTCGTATGACTCCACGTGTCTTGGGGGATCCATGTCAGCCGCCTCGTTGGAATAGCTGTCGTGAGTAAGGGCTGCACAGAACAGTGCCAGATTATCCTCCGATACCCCTCTCAAACGGAAGGGCTCCCTGGCAAGGAACTCGCGTACGCTCTTCTCGAAGTCGGACTCCATGCACGGTAATCGGGGGATCCGTATTTAGCGGTAGGGTACCGGGTTGTCATTTACAACCGGTATGCGCCCGATAGAGAATTATTAGTAAAAGAGAGTCCTTCGGAGGCCTATGGCCGGTAAAAAGCGCGTGAGGATGAGAGGTGTCAAGCACACCTCGAAGAAACTTGAGGATGATCTGCTGGAGCGTTCCAGGAACCTGGCCGACAACCCCAGTCTTCTGAGGCCTCAATGCGCAGGTAACTGCAGGAAATGCCATTTCGACAAGGTCTTCAAGAGCATCGACTCCCTTCAGAAGATCCGCAACAACCCGGATGCGCTGATAAAGGAGGCCGGAAAGATGTTCAACGACGACATCACCAAGGCCTATGCCGAGACCATATCGCTGGCCGCCTCCGGTTCCGTCCCGCTCCTGGCAAGCGCCAAACTGGGTCCGGATACCGTGTCATATGCGGTCAGAGGGAGCGTCGGATCCGACAAACTCATCGGATGCCAGCATTATACCGACCCGAAGATCAGGCTCCTGCTATACAACCAGTTCATCAAGAAAAACGGCCTCTACCTCTATTCGTTCGAGGACACCACCGTGTGCTCCGACAAGTTCAATATGCCCGAGGACTACCTCTACGATACATTCTGGGAGACCCCTTACGAGTTCCCCGATGACGGCCTGGACTGCGGACATGATGCATCGGCCGTCCTCGAGATCGAGATCAAGTCCATAGGCGAGACCATAAGGATCTGCGAGAACTGCGCCAAGAACGTATCGACCGTCCAGTTCCTACTTTCAAGGATCGCCGGTGAAGAGCCATGGAAGGACCTCACAGTTCGTGTGAGGCACAAGTATCACAAGCCGGGAGAGAAGGATTTCGAGGAGATCCCCGAGGACAAGGTCAAGGATTACATGATCGGTAAGATCACCGATTCCTCGCTGATAAGCGAGATCAAGAGGTCCAAGCTGGGAGATCTCAGAGGAAGCTCATCCGCCACCTACATCATAGGCACCAAGAACTATGGCGATTCTCTCGATTCGTTCATAGGCGATCTCGAGGGAGAAGATGTCTACAAGCAGTGCCTGAAGGGATTCCTTGCCGAGAATCCGAGAGCGATAGTCTCCAAGGGCAACAGGGTCAACGATATCCTGAACATCCTATGGGAGGCCGATTGGAAGGACATCATAACGTTCTACACCGATGCAGAGACCGCTGCCAAGATGGGTGACCAGTCGAAGAGCCAGCCTATCCCCGCATTGGAATCCGCTCACAACATCATGATATCCGCTTCCGTCGTGGATTCGCTGCCCGTGTTCAACAAGCCGGGTCCTGTGACAGAGCTTGCCGACACCCTTGCCAAGGCCGCCAAGGTCGGAGGGGAGCAGATGGTCTCCAAGACACTTCAGAACATGGGACTCAAGAACAACAAGGCCCGCAGTGTGGCCGGAGCTTTCGTCATGGCGACCGGTGCGACGGATCTGCCCATCAAGCTGAGCAAGGAAGAGAAGGATTTCGCGGATTATCTCCTGCCGTTCGCAAAGGCAGTGGTC
Organism: Candidatus Methanomethylophilaceae archaeon; assembly: GCA_017468935.1. Taxonomy (GTDB): domain Archaea; phylum Thermoplasmatota; class Thermoplasmata; order Methanomassiliicoccales; family Methanomethylophilaceae; genus Methanoprimaticola. The sequence goes on along the minus strand of JAFUHJ010000122.1, from coordinate 16,114 downwards.
GCGGCCAACGGCGACAAGTACCGCGACACCATGAACACGCTGCTCACTGCATCGGGTTCTGGCGAGAAGGTCTGATGCGGATATCCGCGACATAATGGGATACCGACGGAGCATACGATTTGACCTCGTGGATCCTGAGGATCTCATAACCGTCCTCTCCGCAGTTCGAGTCGAATATGCTCCTTATCCTGTCCTCGTACTCGTTGACATAGAAGGTGTCATGATAGTGTATGATCCCTCCGGGACGGATCATCGACAGTGCCTTGGGAACGAATTCCGACGTAGTCTGAACATACCCCATCAGTATACGGTCGGCGAAGTGCATCCCCAGAAGGTTCCTGTTATCCGATAATATGGGAATGACCTTACCGGTCAGCTCGTTGTCCCTGATGTTCCTGCAGAGGAACTGATACGATTCAGGATTCTTCTCGCATGCGAACACACGTCTAGCACATGAGTATTTCGCCAGAGGGAGCGTGAAGTATCCTATGCCTGCGAACATGTCCACCACGGTCTCTCCGGTACAGTCGAGCTTCCTCATGCGCATCCTCTCGTCGGTGTTGCCGGAAGCGAACATGACCTTCGTCACGTCGAATCCGTATCTGATACCGTTCTCAAGACGGACAGATTCCGTCTCCGTACCGTAGATGATCTCCATGCTGGGCTGCCTGAACTCTCCGGATACGCCCATGACATCGGCACAGACAGTCTTGGCCCCCAGAACCTCGGCATATGTCCGGCCTATTAGGTCCTTGTACTGTCTGCAGCGCGGATCCATCTTCACTATGACTATGTCCCCGACGTACTCCCATTTCTCCGGGATCATTCCATCCAGTTCGGGATATCCGGTGAGGATGTCGTGTATCTTCTCCTGGGGGCTCCTGCGGTCCAGGGTATGGGCATCCCCTTCGATCATCTCGATCCCCATGGATCCGACAGTATCGATGTATTCGGGAAGGATGGGGACGTAACGGAACTTCTCATCCTTTCCGATCTTGGCATGGAGGTCCACGTACTCCCTGCCCATCAGATCGCGGATTATTGGACCCGCTCTGTCCGATGGGAGTCTGGCGAACGTCACCCTCTTCATCTGACGGACCTCATAAACAGAGGGATGGCGGAAAATAACAATGAGGGGACCTTGAGCACCTTCTTCACGACATCAGCGGGATGGTCGATGTCGATGTCCTTGGCATACTCTATCAGGTCGTTCTTCTGAATGTAATCGTAGATCCTGTTGAAGTCCGAGTCGGTGAGCTTCTTGTATCTCTTCCTCAGCTGGTAGGAACGTTCCAATTCGCGGCCGAAGTCGTCCATGCAGTTCCTGCTGTATTCGGAAAGATCCCTGGAATAGAGAGCGTCGGAATCCAGTCCGTTGGTGATCGAGGTCATCAGATGCGCATTCGCCTTGAATGTGGGATATAATCCGCCGCCCGAGAGCGGTTTCACGAATCCGGCCGCGTCGCCGGTAAGAAGGACCCTGTCCCCGCTGAGATACGGGCGGATCCCAAGAGGGATCTTGCCCGAGTAGACCTTGAGGACCTTGTCGTGGAATCCCATGCGTACCAGGATGTCGGAGAGGTATTCCGACGGCGGACCTGCCGACCATGAGCTGCAGAGTCCGATACGCGTGAAATCACCGCAGGGGATGGCCCATGCGAAGAAACCGGGAGCGACCGTGTTGCCGAGATACAGCTTCAGCATCTCCTGGTCCTCCATGGCATAGTCGACATCCACCTGGATGCCTCTGATGTACTCGTTGGGTCTGTTGTCTCCGAGGGACATCGCGATCTGGGAATTGGCACCGTCGGCACCGATCAGGACCTTACCCCTGTGCGGACGCACTGTGGTGTCCACTACTACAGCATCGCCGACGGTGTGTCCCTGATAACGCTCGTTGAAGCAGTAATCAGCTCCGGCTTTCTGGGCGGCCTCGGCCATCTTGACCTCCAGGTCGACACGGTCGATCATGACGCCCTTGGGTTTGTCGGAACGTACCTCGATGGACTGTCCGTTGGGGAAGGTGACCTCGGCACCGTATATGGTGCTGTAGATGTCCGGTTTCACACGTGACATCCGGAGGGTCTCCTCGCTGATGAACCCCGTACAGTGCATGGGGAGTCCGGGAGACTCGTGCTCCTCGAGTACGATGACCTCGTACTTCTTCTCCGCCAGTGTCCTGGCTGCCAGATTCCCTGCGGGTCCGGCACCGACAATGATCACATCATGCATGGATCAGTTTTTCTTGGATTTCTCGTAATCGGCTATGAACTTCTGGATACCCTCGTCGGTCTTCGGGTGGGAGACCATCTTCTTGAGGGTGTCGTAGGGGATCGTGGCGATGTCGCATCCGTTGAGGGCCGCCTCCAGGACATGGTTGGGGCCGCGGATGGATGCCGCGATGACCTCTGTCTCGTATCCGTAGTTCTCGAGGATCGTCATGATCTGTGCGACGAGGTCGCCTCCGAACTGTCCGATGTCGTCGAGACGTCCGATGAAGGGGGACACGAATGCGGCTCCCGCCTTTGCTGCCAGGAGTGCCTGGAGAGGCGAGAAGATGAGTGTTACGTTGACCTTGATGCCCTCGGATGAGAGGATCTTCGTTGCCTTGAGCGATTCGACGCACATGGGCAGCTTGACGTTGATGTTGGGGTGGATCTTGGCGAGCTCGCGGCCCTCCTTGACCATCTCGTCGCATGTCATGGACATCGCCTCTGCGGAGATGGGTCCGTCGACGATCTCCGCGATCTCCTTGACGCGGGTCCTGACGTCCACTCCTTCCTTCGCGATCAGACTGGGGTTGGTGGTGACTCCGTCGAGGATCCCCCAGCTGTTGATCTCCTTGATCATGTCCAGATTCGCTGTGTCTATGAATATCTTCATCTCATCACTTCCTTGATACGGATTTCTTGGCTGCCGCGACGATATCGTCAGCGGTCAGTCCGTACTTCACCATTAGGTCGGCAGGCTTTCCGGATTCACCGAAGGTGTCCTTGGTACCGACCCTCTCCAGGGGAACGCAGGTGCTGTCGCAGAGTGCCTCCGCGACGGCGGAACCCAATCCCCCTATGATACTGTGCTCCTCTGCCGTGACGCAACATCCTGTCTTGGAGACCGATGCGATGAGCGTCTCGGTGTCGAGGGGCTTGATCGTTGACATGTTTATGACCTCGGCACTGATGCCTTCGGCCTGGAGCGTCTCCGCCGCATCCATACAGAACGAGACCATCTGTCCGCATCCGACGATGGTGACATCGGTACCTTCCCTCAGGACACTTGCCTTTCCGATCTGGAACTCCATGTCCGGCTCCAGGATCGTGGGGAAATCTGCACGGCCCATCCTCATGTATGCGGGACCGTTGTACTTGGCCAATGCCTTCGTAGCGGCGAAGGCCTCGTAGGCGTCCGCAGGTGCGACGACGACCATGTTGGGGAGGGCACGCATTATCGCGATGTCCTCCAGTGCCTGGTGGGATGCTCCGTCCTCACCGACGCTGATACCGCAGTGGGTGGCGACGATCTTGACGTTGAGCTTGGGGTATGCGACTGCGAGCCTGATCTGCTCCCAGCACCTTCCGGTGGCGAACACCCCGAAGGTGGATGCGAACACCGTCTTACCGGATGCCGCGAGACCTGCCGCTATGCCGATCATGTTGGACTCGGCGATACCGACCTCGACGAACCTCTCGGGACATACCTTCTGAAAATCCGAGGTCTTGGTGGAACCGGCGAGGTCCGCGTCCATGACGACGACCTTCGGATCCTCCTTGGCCAGCTCGGCCAATGCCTTTCCGTAGTAGTTGCGCTGTGCGAGCTTCTCGGTCATTGGATCACCGCCTTGAGTTCCTCGACTGCCTTCGCCTGCTCCTCGTCGTTGCAGGCCTTTCCGTGGAATCCGGCGTTGTTCTCCATGAACGACACGCCCTTTCCCTTCACGGTCTTCATTATGATGACGGTCGGTCTAGCCTTCGCCGCCGCTGCCTTGTCCAAGGCCTCGAGGATCTGGCGCATGTTGTGGCCGTCGATGATTATGACGTTCCATCCGAAGGACTTCCATTTCTCCGGAAGGGGCTCGAGTCCCACGGCGCCCTCTGTGTCGCCTGTGATCTGGAGCCTGTTGCGGTCGACGATGGCTATGAGGTTGGTCAGACCGGCCTGGCGTGCGAACATCGCCGCCTCCCAGTTCTGTCCCTCCTGGAGCTCTCCGTCGCCGAGCATGCAGATGGTCTTGTAGTCCTTGCCGTCCATCTTGCCTGCCAATGCTATACCGCAGGCCATGCTGAGACCCTGTCCAAGCGAACCGGTGGACATCTCGACTCCCGGGACCTTGCCGCGTACGGGGTGTCCCTGGAGCTTGGAACCCATCTTCCTCAGTGTGAGGAGATCCTCGACCGGGAAGTACCCGGCCTCTGCCAGAGCGGCATACAATACGGGGGCCACGTGGCCCTTCGACAGCACGAACCTGTCCCTCTCGTCCCAGGAAGGGTTGGAGGGGTCGTGCTTCATGAACTTGAAGTAGAGTGCGGCGATCATATCCGCCGCCGAGAGCGAACCGCCCGGGTGACCGGAGCGTGCCGCGTAGGTCATCTCGACCACGTGGAGGCGTAGCTTGTTTGCGATGTTCTCGAGATCGGATACGGTGTAATCCGCCATCGTCTCACTCGCTCTCGATCCTCGGTGCGAGGAGGTAATCGACCTTCGCCGCGCCGTCCGCCAATGCGAATACCAGCTTCATAGGGTAGTCGTTGTCGAGCTCGATGTCGACCTGTGTACCCGACGGGATGGCCTTGATGATGTTGGCCAGGTAGTCCGGGGGGAACATGCTGCATACGTCGGAATCGGTGCTGATCTTGGCCGACGAGGGGTCGAGCCTGAGGCTGACCGAGTCGGTGTCCCCTTCGCAGGAGAGCTCGAAGAACTCGGGACCGGCCTTCAGCGTGATGTGGTCCGAGATTGATTCGACTGCACGGATTCCCTTCTGGAGCTCCTCGATGGGAACGGTGATCGTTGCAGTGAGGTTGAGCTGGGGGACCTTGGGATCGTTCATCCCAGTGGTGTCGATGAGGCTCATGCGCCTTGTGATGTTGCCGACCTTGAATACCAGCTTTCCGGTCGCGTCGTCCTGCTCCATCCTGATGGTCTCCCCGGATCCGGCGAGCTTGAGGACTCCCTTGACCTTCTCGAGATCGAGACCGATCTCGGTGTCCTCGGCTGAGAAGGACTCGAATGCTCCCTTCGTGAGGTTCATCTCGATCATGGCGACGTGTGCGGCGTCGACCGCCTTGAGTGTCATCCCTTCGGATGTGATCGTGAACTTGACCTCGTCTATGAGAGTCGAGATGATGTTGACGATGCCTTTGAGGACATCGGACTTGAGCTCTGCTACGAACATGATTGCACCTCAGTACTCTCTCCAGGAGTGGTTGCACTTACAGCAACGGTAGATCCTGGTCTCAGGTTCATCGGCGGCGCGTGTCTGCCTGATGACGAAGAACGCCTCCGTGTGTCCGCATTCGGGACAGGGGATACGGGTCTTCGGAAGGGTCGCCACATTCTCTGTGATAACGGTGGTCTCCTTCTCCTTGACATCGGTCTTTATGACTTCGGCCTTTCCACCGATTTCCTTGGTGGCACCGCAGGAGTTACAAACATACTTCCCATCTTTGGGGAACATCATTGAGCCGCACGAGCAAAACATGATTCAGCCTCTAAGGGCCACATCGACTGACTGTATTTTAACGTTGTCGCGCGTCTATAAGGAAAAGGTTGGGACGGGGTAGGTCCCCCGTCCTTGAATGATTTCACTTCTTGGAGGCCTTCTTCTTCTTGGCGGCCTTCTGAGCACGGACGTTCGCTTTGACCGCGTCCGCGATCTCGGCTCCTTCGGCGAGTCCGTCGGTGACCTTGTTGATGTCGTATCTCAGAACGACCCAACCTTCCTCCTTCAGTTTCGCCTCGACCTCTCTGTCCTCGGTGCCTGGCTCTTCGACGTAGACCGCGACCTTTCCCTTGACGAATGCCACAGGGATGTGGTAGTCCCCGTAGTCCCTCCTGCACCTCATTCCCTTGTTCCAGGCGGCCCTTCTGACGAGCGCCTCGGGGGAGTAGTCGGTGTAGATGTCCTCCAGGACCTCGTCTTCCTCGGACTCGGTCTCCTCCTCGGGTGCGGGTGTGGTCGCGGCCTCCTCGACGACTGCTGCTGCAGCGGCGACGGGCTCCGCGGGGACCTCCTCGACCTCCGGAACGACGGCCTCTTCCTCGAATGCGGGCTCCTCTATTGGTTCGGGCTCTACAGGGGTCTCCTCGACTGCGGGTTCATCGATCGGCTCGGGTTCGGGTTCTACCTTAGGCTCTTCCTTGACCAGTTCAGGTTCGGGCTTGGGCTCTGCCTTGGGGGCCTCCTCAACAGGTTCCTTGGGGGCCTCCTTCACGGGCTCGACCTTCGTCGGAGGAACGATCTTTCCGCCGACATCCTTGGACGATACCAGTCTGGACATGAAGTCGTTGTTGGGCTTCTTGGGCTCTTCCTTGACGGGTGCGGGCTCTGCCTTGGGGGCCTCCTTCACGGGCTCCGCAGGCTTCTCTGCCACGACGGGTGTCGGGACGGGGACAGGCTCGGGCTTAGGCTCCTCTTTGACGGGTTCTGCTGCCGTCTTGGGCTCTTCCTTGACGGGTGCGGGTTCGACCTTCTTCGCCAGCTCCTCTTTCTTGGGCTCCTCCTTCTTCTGCTCGGGCTTCGCCTCTTCCTTCTTGGCCACTTCCTTCTTGGCTTCCTCTTTCTTAGCCTCGGCCTTCTTGTGCTTGGCCTTCGCTTCTGCCCTGTTCTTCGCCTCGAGCTTCTCCTGCCTCTCCTGCTTCTTCCTGGCCTCTGCATCGGCCTTGGACTTCTGCTTCTGGGCCTTCTTGGCTGACTTCCTCGAGGGATCGATGGCTACCTCCTCTTCGGCGACATCGTCGGTTCCCATGACGAGATATGTAGCGAGCCAGAGACCGATAACGATGACGGCTGATGCCTCCTTGACAGAGAGCGAGCTTCCCATGAACAAGAGGATGACGATTATTGCCTCGATGATGAAGAAGATGGCGCCGACGTACATCATGACCTTGTGCTTCTTGGCCATGTCCGTGAAGCATCCGACGAGGATCGCGATGGCGCCGACGATACCGATGATCTCAACGACGAGCACGGAATCCATGTCCGCGAACTCGACGAATACGTATGCGAGCGCAGCGACGACTCCAAGCAAGAATATGAGGATACCATCGTACTTCAACGACATCTGTACTTTCCTTGTCGTCAGCAGGATCCCCGCTATGAGCGTGAACACTCCGGCGACAGTGAGGATGATCTGCGACGTCTGGGTGAGCACCCCATCGACATCATCCTTGACAAGCAACATTACGAATGCCGCTGCGATAAAAATAACAGCAGCGAGCATCCCGATATATTTACCGTAATTGCTGTTTCCTGTTCCCATGGATGCTCAATCGTCTTTAAAGAATATAACGATTTGCGATGTGTGGCTCATTTACACCGATAACATCCAATTCAATGAGCCAGCAGACCGATTTCTATGTGCCAGACATTCTGAATTCACATTCATAGATCTCTTAGACGTCATATCATGTTTTATATACTATACATAAATAGGGTCTATTACTCTTATAATGTGGGGATAGAGGTCCCTGCATCATCATCACAGTCAAGAAGGTCATTGAGGCCTTCTTTCACAAAGTCCTCACCACGTGAGGCAACATACGAAAAGGAGCCTAATAACATGAACATGAAGTGTAAATTCCTGGGCGGTGCCGATATGGTCGGACGCATGGGGATGACCATGGAGGGTGACGGCATGACCGCTCTCATCGAGTACGGTCTCAGCCCCACCAAACCTCCGGAGTATCCCCTGCCCGCACCCCGTATCGACTACGCGTTCCTGACGCACTCCCACCTGGACCACTGCGGTATGATCCCGCAGATCTGTGGTAAGAACGAGTGCGATCTCTTCACGACACCTCTGTCGGCGGAGATCTCGGAACTCATGATGTACGACACTCTCAAGATCGCCAAGGCGGAGGACTATCCTCAGCCCTACACAACAGGCGATATCGAGAGAACGATGAAAGCCGTCGTGCCCATGACATATGAGGATCAGATAAGCATCAACCACATCGACGTCACGATGTTGGACGCGGGACACATCCCCGGAGCGGCGATGTTCCAGTTCGACAAGGACGTCACGACAATCTACTCAGGTGACATCCACACGGAGACCCAGAGACTTGTCGGAGGCGCAAGACCGCACGACTGTACCACACTCTTCATAGAGGGTACCTACGGCGGACGCAACCACCCCGACAGGAAGCAGACCGAGGAAGCATTCCTTGCAAAGATCGATGAGGTCATCGACCGCGGCGGAAAGGTCCTGATCCCCTGCTTCGCCAACGGAAGGACGCAGGAGATCATGCTCCTGCTCAGGAATCTTGGCTACGATATGTGGGTGGACGGAATGGGAAGATCGGTCACGAGACTCTTCCTCGACTACCCCGAATACATCAGGGATGTGAAACATCTGAAAGCTGCGAAGAGGAAATTCAACGAGGTCAGGAACCCCAACTCAAGACTCTCCGCCATCAAGGGACAGGTCATCGTCACCACCGGCGGAATGCTCGACGGAGGACCGGTCCTCGGATACCTCAACGCGATCAAGGACGATCCCAAGAGCGCCATCCTCCTGGTAGGATACCAGGCCGATGACACCAACGGAAGGATGCTGCTCGACGAGGGCTGCGTGAAGATCGACGGCGAGGTCGTCAAGATCGCCTGCGAGCTGCAGAAGTATGACTTCTCCGCACACGCGGATCACGACCAGATCGTCAACTTCATCAGGGAGTGCGACCCCGACAACGTGATCATCATGCACTCTGAATCCCGTGAGGCTTTCCTTCCCGATCTGGAAGGCGATTACAAGGTGTTCCTCCCCAAGACCGGAGAGGAATTCACCCTGGACATGTGAACAAGGGAACCGGGGCCTTGCCCCGGGCATCCCTCTTTTTCGAACCGTTCCACTCAACCGATTTATACAAAATAGATTGTTATCAGTCACATGTCCCTCAATCTGGATGAGTACACCTGTGAATTCTGCGGCGGACCCTGCAAGAACGTAGTCTACGCCGCATTCGTCTGCGACAACCCTGAGTGCATAGAGAAGGCCAGGGTGGCACGCGGCGGTCCGGGCGGACACATGAAGAGGAAGGCCGAAGGGAAGCCTATCATCCCTCAGGACCTCGAACCTGCAATCGAGGAGAACAAGAAGGTCTGAGATCCAGACCGATTTTTCGAAAATATTGTTCGGACCGGTCTCCCGGTCCGAAATGAGTTTCAGTGCCTGAACACACGACATCCGGTGAAGACCATCGCCATTCCGTGCTCGTTGGCCGCATCGATGACCTCCTGGTCCCTGATGCTTCCTCCGGGCTGGATGATGGCTGTCACACCGGCCTTGGCTGCCTCGTCCACACCGTCCCTGAACGGGAAGAACGCATCGGATGCCATCACGCATCCCTCGGTGGGCTCGTTGGCCTTCATGGTTGCGATCTTTGCCGAATCCACACGGCTCATCTGACCCGCACCGATTCCGACCGCACGCTCGCCCCTTACATAGACGACGGCGTTGGATGTCACATGCTTGGCGAGCTTCCATGCGAACAGGAGCGAGTGGACCTCCTCCTCTGTGGGGGCACGGTTGGTGACGACCTTGAGGTTCTTGGGGTCGATAGGTACATCCTCGTCGGTCTGTACGAGCATACCGCCCTGGACCTTCTTCATCTTGTACTCCCTGACCCTCTCGGAAGGCCCGATGGGGCAGTTGGTCCTGAGAAGACGGATGTTCTTCTTCTTCTCCATGATCTCGACCGCTCCGTCCTCGAATTCGGGACAGAGGACCGCCTCGACGAAGTACTGGGAGATCATCTCCGCGCACTCCTTCGTACAGGGCCTGTTGAGACAGATGACGCATCCGAATGCCGAAAGGGGATCCACGTTGTAAGCTGTCTTGAATGCCTCGAAGATCGTATCCGCGGAAGCGAGACCGCAGGGGTTCGTGTGCTTCATGACGACGGCTGTGGGCTTCTCGAAGTCCATACAGATATCCAGTGCCTTGTCCAGATCGAGGATGTTGTTGTAGGACAGTTCCTTTCCCCACAGGCACTCGGCCTTGGCAACGGTGGGTCCGGGTGTGAACGGATCCTTGTAGAATGCAGCTGCCTGGTTGGGGTTCTCTCCGTACCTGAGGTCCTGCACCTTCTCCAGGGGTATGGGGAAGGAATCCGGGAATCCGGGGATGAACCTCTTCTTCATCTGAGAAGCGATCATCGCATCATACTGTGATGTGACATCGAACGCCTCTGCCATGAGCCTCTCGTGGAGCTCGGGGCTGAGGTTGCCGTCGTTGGCCTTCATCTGCTCGATGATCTCGGCGTACTGCTCGGGTTTCGTCACTACCGCGACGGAGGGATAGTTCTTGGCGGCTGCGCGGATCATGCTGGGTCCGCCGATGTCGATGTTCTCGACGATATCCTCGAACTTGACGCCCTCCTTGAGGACGGTCTGCTTGAACGGATAGAGGTTGATGACGACCATGTCGATGGGTTCGATGCCCTTGTCCTTGATGGCTGCCATGTGGTCGGGGATGTCCCTGCGCGCAAGGATACCTGCGTGGACCTTGGGGTGAAGTGTCTTGACACGTCCGTCCAACATCTCGGGGAATCCTGTGACGTCGGACACCTCGATGACCTTGATACCGTTCTCTTTCAGAAGCTTGTATGTACCGCCTGTGGAGATGAGCTCCACTCCTGCGGACTGTAATTCCTTGGCGAACTCTACTATGCCCGCCTTATCGGAAACGCTGATGACTGCCCTTTTGATCTTAGCCAGAATCACACCCCCTCGTAGAAGGAAATGCATACTCTGTATGCATTCTGGAATGATGCTAATCAGTTATAACAATTGGCTAAGCGCACGCGTGACGCATGATGGAAGTGGACAGAAATTCCGAGAAATTAGGGGATCCGGGCTCGGATTTCTCCGAACCCGGATAGATATTAGGGGAACCCAACTCACAGATCCCTCTGTGACCGGGGTAAATCGTTTGTTAGGGTTAGACACACCTACTTTCGACATCTTAAACCCAGTAGGCACATCCTTGAAAGGACATTAGTTTTACGTTGTATTTAAGCGTTAAGGTTTTGATTCCAGTGAATGTACAAACGGGCACAACTGTAGCTGCATCCCGATCGCCACATTCGCTCCCCGGCGCGTAGCCGGGTCATATTTGCGAAAAGGCGATATCATCCTCTGATATAATAATGATACCTGTCCAAGGTCTGAAAATGTACAAACTCCGAACCCGTCCGTGTTAGTAGATTGGATGATTAATCCTCCGTACATCAGGATCAAGCCTCGGAACGATATGATAAAGAGGTGCCCGAAGGCACCTTGAATTGTTTATCAGTAGGAGATTCCCTGCCAGAGCATAGCGTTGGCGACCTTCTCGAATCCGGCGATGTTCGCACCTGCGACCAGATTGCCTTCCATGCCGTACTTCTTGGCTGCCTCGGATGCCTGCTTGTAGATGTTGACCATGATGTCGTGGAGCTTTGCATCCACCTCATCGAATGTCCAGGCGAGCCTCTGGCTGTTCTGGCTCATCTCGAGAGCAGATGTTGCGACTCCTCCGGCGTTGGCCGCCTTGGCGGGTCCGAAGAGGACGCCGGCCTTCTGGAATGCCTCGATCGCTCCAGGGGTGCTGGGCATGTTGGCTCCCTCGGCGACTGCCTTGACTCCGTTCTTGATCAGGATCTTGGCGGAGTTCTCGTCCAGTTCGTTCTGGGTCGCACAGGGGAGAGCGATGTCACAGGGGATGGACCAGATACCGGAGCATCCCTCGGTGTACTTGGCGGTCTTAGAGTAGTTGGTGTAGGTCTTGATCCTGTCCCTCTTGACCTCCTTGATCTCCTTCATGATCTTGTAGTCGATTCCCTCGGGGTCGTAGACGTAACCGTTGGAGTCGGAGACCGCAACGACCTTCGCACCCAGCTGGGTGGCCTTCTGGCAGGCGTATGTTGCGACGTTTCCGGATCCGGAGATGACGACGATCTTGCCCTTGAAGGAGTCGTTCTTGTCCTTCAGCATCTCCTCGGTGAAATAACAGAGTCCGTATCCGGTAGCCTCCGTCCTTGCAAGGGATCCGCCGCAGGGGATCGCCTTTCCGGTGAGGACGCCGGTAAACTCGTTCTGGAGCCTCTTGTACTGTCCGAACATGTATCCGATCTCTCTTCCGCCCACTCCGATGTCTCCTGCGGGGACATCTGTGTCAGCACCGATGTGCTTGGCGAGCTCGGTCATGAATGACTGACAGAAGCGCATGACCTCTGCGTCCGACTTGCCCTTGGGGTCGAAATCCGATCCTCCCTTTCCTCCTCCGATGGGGAGTGTGGTGAGACTGTTCTTGAAGATCTGCTCGAATCCGAGGAACTTCAGGATCGACAGGTTGACGGACGGGTGGAGCCTGAGTCCTCCCTTGTAGGGTCCGATTGCCGAGTTGAACTGTACGCGGTATCCGCGGTTGACCTGGACCTTTCCGTTGTCGTCCATCCAGGACACACGGAACATGATGATCCTCTCGGGCTCGACGATCCTCTCGATGATTCCAGCCTTCTGGAGCTCGGGCCTCGCCTCGACGACGGGCTCAAGGGACTCCAGTACTTCTCTGACGGCCTGAAGGAACTCGGGCTGATCCTTGTTGCGCTGCTCGAGACCTGCGTAGACTTCCTTCAGATATTCGCTCTTTATAGCCATAGTACTTCACCTGTGGTTACAGAATAAGTCCTGTTTCCTACGTTCCGTCGATGTTTCTCATCAAATAAAAAAGAAACTTATCCAACTTTTTTCTGATTATTCGATTTGTTTTTCATCGTACACTCGCGAAAAAACCATGTCCGATATCGGTCACCCGACTTTGCGATATTCGAAATTAAATAGTGGCGGCCCGTAACCTCGGTCGCCGGCGGGAACGCCGGAAGGGAATGATGCCGATGAAGAAGAAGGATCTCGAGATGGGCCTGCAGAAGGTCAGGAACTTCGATGACCCCGACCCCTTCCTCGAGCAGTACATGACACCCGCCACCATAGCTGCGGACATCCTCTTCGATGCCTATTCGAAGGGGGACATTAAGGACCTCAAGGTCGTGGACCTTGGATGCGGTACGGGGATGTTCTCCATCGGTGCATGGATGCTCGGTGCGGCACAGGTGGACGGTTATGACATATCCGAATCCGCTCTGAGAATAGCCGAGATCAACAAAACGGAGCTGAACGCCGACGTCTCCTTCCATAATAGTGATATTATTAATGTAAAGGAAGGGGCGGATACCATCTTTATGAACCCTCCCTTCGGATGTCAGAACAGGAATGCGGACAGGCCTTTCCTGGACAGGGCGATGGATCTGTCGGAATGCGTTTATTCCATCCATATGGCCAATACATTGGACTTCATCACGGAATATGTGGAGAAGAAAGGACGCAGGGTCGAGTTCTCTAAAATTTATAAGTACGACATCCATAATACATTTTCATTCCATACAAAGACGAAGAAGACGGTTGACGTCGCGGTCGTCAACATAAGGTGATTTCATATGACAGAATCCAAATTCGTGTTCCCCGGAGAGGAAGTGGCCTCCGAAGAAGAGTATCTGGCCGCAGAGGGGACTTTCGCAGAGAACGGCATCGTGTATGCCTCGCAGGTAGGAGAACTCGTGCTCGACGACACCGAGTGTGTCGCCAGGGTCATCTCCCCCAACCCCCCTAACGTCCTGGCCATCGGTGACATCGTCTACGGAGTGGTCGGCGACATCAGGAACACCATGGCCACAGCGGACGTGTACGTCAAGGAAGGAGTGAACAGGAGACTCGGAGGCGACACATACGCCACGATCCACGTGTCCAAGATCTCCCAGGGCTACACCGACGATGTTGCGAAGGAACTCAGGAAGGGAGACTTCATCAGGGCGAAGGTCACAGCCATCAAACCTGCCCTCCAGCTCACGACCAAGGATGACCACCTCGGAGTCATCAGGGCACAGTGCAGCAAGTGCAAGACCGAGATGATCAGGAGCAAGAAGGGCGACGGACTATACTGTCCCGAGTGCAAATACGCCATGCCCAGAAAGCTCGCGGATGACTACGGCGACGTGGAACTCTGATGAAGCTAGTAGCATTGATGTCCAACGGGATCGATTCTCCCGTTGCCTCATACATAATGAGCAAGATGGGTGCGGAAGTCATCCTCCTGCACATGGACAACCGTCCGTTCACCGACGACCGTTCCATAGAGGTAGTGGAAGAATTAGCGAACCGTCTCAGACAGGTCACCGGGAAGGAGTTCCCCCTCTATTTCGCACAGCACGGACCCAATCAGGAACTGATCAAGGAGAAGTGCGACTATCATTATCAATGCGTGATGTGCAAGCGCACCATGCAGAGGACCGCCAGAGAACTGGCCAAGAGACTCGGTGCTTCAGGTATAATCATGGGCGATTCGCTCGGACAGGTCGCATCCCAGACGCTGAAGAACATCAGATCCGAGAATCTGGGATTGAACTTCCCCGTAGTCAGACCCCTTATAGGCATGGACAAGACAGAGATCATCGAGATCGCCAAGGAGATAGGCACCTTCGATATCTCGATAAAACAGACCGCAGGATGCCTCATAGTCCCTGTGAGACCCATAACAGAGGCCAACGCCGAGAAGGTCCTGAACATGAGCGAGAGCATCGATCTCGATACACTCGCTAAGAATTGTGCGGACAGTGCGGAACTTCACCACTGAGAACCCTTATACCTTGTCGGGAAAGCCGGACAGGAATCTATCTCATCGTCATCGTAGACCATGTCTATGGTGACCCTGGAGATGTAACGCGCAACGTATCTGGAGATGTACAGGATGTGTCCTCCGACCTCGATCTGCACATCGGTGTCCTTAGGGCCCTTCACGGAAGTGGGTACGAGTGCGGGGCCGAGACATGCGGTACAAACACGGTAATCACATCCTGCTTCGCTGATAAGCTTCTCTACTTCGGGGTCTACGGTTATCTCCATGGTTCGGGCTACAATTACTTTAGTAGATAAGACTTCGTCTCCGGGACCGCTCATCCCGCCCTCTTGAGATGCCTCTTCAGCAGGTACGGGTAGACCACGATGATGAACACCGCGGCCACCGAGGTGTAAATGCTCACGCCGAGCTTGAGGTTCATCAGGGATATGCCCTCCATCAGTGCGAACCCGACGATCAGTCCGGGGACCGACAGGAGGAGGCGTTCCTTCAGGGGCCTCGACACAGGGGCCTCGTACATGACGAACCTCTCCTCTATCAGCATACAGACGGGGATGGCGATGGACAGGCATGTCATCTTGTTGGACAGGAACTTCCCCGACGCGAGGTCGGTCGCAATGCCGACCGCGACGGCGACCGCAATATAGCCCAGCAGGGCATACGTGCGGTTCCTCTCGCTGTCATGGGACCATTCCAGCACCCTGTAGTTCACGTAGCATACCGCCAGCACGACGATCAGCGCCACGATTAGGTCCAGGGGCGTGTGCACCCCGAGGAACATCCTCGAGAAGGGCATGATGATGGCGATTGACAGGAACAGCACCTTGAGTGCCCTGTTCTTGAACAGCCAGGCGGCGGTGCCGTATCCGGCCAGTGCGGATGTCGTATGGCCGCTGGGCAGCGAATAGCCGCCAGCACCGCTCTTGGAAGCAGGATTCGGCTGGATGTCCGGATCCAGGACCCAGGGCCTCGGCTGCTTTATGGTGTACTTGAGCATGTACCCGATCAGGTTCGAGAACGTGAAGTTGAACAGGAGGAACTCCCCCTCCCTCTTCCCGAAGGCCCACAGGAACAACGCACCAAGCAGTATCGGTATCATGTACTGGAACTCGCCTCTGGCGATGAGGTCGAAGAAGTCGGTGACCGCTTGAGGCATCGAGAGCCTCAGGTCCTGGAGTATCAGCAAGAACTCGATTCCTGTCCACATCGGTATCCCGCACTGT
>JAFUHJ010000121.1 GCA_017468935.1 Candidatus Methanomethylophilaceae archaeon | reverse complement strand
CGCCGCCATCGGAGCTCTGGTTCTTGTAGCGGGTATACTGCTCGTCAAACGTTTCAGATTGTTCAGCAGATACTACATCCCCGCGGCGGTCGTCGGAGGGATACTGTTCTCTGTCATGATGCTCGTGATATACGAGACAGCGGACATCGAGGTGGATTTCGACGGCACGATCAAGGACATCTGCATGAACCTGTTCTTCTGTTCCATAGGATTCATGGCATCTATATCCATGATGAGATCCGGAGGTAGGGTCCTCCTGATCGTCACAGGACTGGTAGGTGTGCTGATCGTATTGCAGAACATCGTGGGCATGGGATGCGCCGTCTTGTTCGGTCTTGAACCAGGTTATGGTCTGGCCATGGGCTCCATATCCCTTATTGGCGGATTGGGCACCTCTGCCGCATACGGTCCGATACTCGTGAACGACCACGGTCTTGTAGGTGCGGACGTCATCGCGGTAGCCAGCGCGACGATCGGTCTGGCCACGGCCGGATTCATCGGTGGACCTCTGGCCAGGCGTCTGATCAAGAAGAACGGTCTCAGATCGTTCGAGAAGGATTCCGCCCAGGTCTTCAAGGAGAAGAAGGTGCTGGATAATGAGGCATTGCTCCACGCTATGATCCTTCTGGTGATATGCGTAGGGATCGGAGTGGTCCTCAATCAGGCGTTCGAGTCCATAGGTCTGTCCTTCCCGGCATATTTCGGAGGATTGATCCTGGCAGTAATCGTCAGGAACATCGCCGATGTGAAGAAGATCGAGCTCCCTGTGCAGGAGATAGAGGTGCTTGGATGGCTGGCCCTGTGCCTATTCCTGTCGATGGCCCTCATGAGCATAAAGCTGTGGCAGATATCCGGACTTGCAGGTGCGATGGTCGCAACCCTGCTGATACAGTTCATTGTGCTGATCCTGTTCGCATACTACGTGGTGTTCAGGGTCACCGGGAAGGATTACGAGTCAGCGGCATTGTCGTCGGGCATCGTCGGTTTCGGGATCGGTGCAACGCCCAACGCCGTCGCCAATGTGGAGGCGATCAAGAAGGAGCACGGTCCTGCACCGGTCGCCACGTTCGTGGTGCCGCTGGTGGGAGGGATATTCCTGGATGTCATGAATGTCACCGTGCTGACCATTCTGCTGAATGTGATCTGAATGCTCCAAGCATTTTGAAATACGGACTTCCTATAATCAAAAATGGAGCTGGCCGTCATCGTCTGTCAGTGCTTCAATCGTTGTCCCTGATGTTCATCCTCAGGCTGCGGAGCGGATCCTTGAACGAATAGGTCATCCCTTTGGTGTTCCCGTTCTTCTCTATCAGGTCCGCCTCGACAAGATGGTTCAAGATCTTCCGGAGGGTTTGGCTGCCGAGTCCAGGTATCCATGTGGTGGCCTCGTTGAATGTGAAGTTCCCTTTCTCCTTGGCGTATCTGACGATGACACGGGCATTCTCATCAAGATTCGCAAGATGGTCCTTCTCCCCGAATATCGCGACCGCATCCCTGTATGCCATATCAAGGGATTCAGCAATGTACATCACCAATTGGGTATAAACTCCGGTCGAATCAGCATAGGAGAGAAGATCATAATACGTTGCTGAATCTGACAGCATCTCCTTCTCGAATTTACAGAGTTTGCAGTTCTTCAATCCCAGCTCCTGCAGGAGTATCTGGAACAATGTACGTCCTACCCTGCCGTTGCCGTCCCTGAACGGATGGATGCTCTCGAACTCATGGAAGAACAGGGTCGCCGTGGTGATCTCATCGTACGGTGAACTGTTCAGCCAATCGATTAAGGAGTTCAGTTCTTCCTCGATATTGTCAGCAGGGCACGTGATGAAGAACTCCGTTCCGTCAGGACCTACGACACTGACCTCCTCCTTCCTTATCATGTCGGGGATGACATCGGGATTGACACCCTTCATCAGGACGCCGTGGGTGTTGCGGATCGTGTCCACATCCCACGGAAGGGCCATCGCCTCCTCGGCAAAGAACGAGTAAAGATGATTGAGGATCTCCTGAATCGGACCGGCATTCTTCTCGGCAGTTTCGCCGCGCGTGTACCTTGTGGTGAGCTTCCTGACCTCATCCAGCGATAATTGGCTCCCTTCGATCTTCGTGGTCCAGTGGATGTTATCGGCGTATGCGTCCTTGACCAGTTCCAGATAATCCTCTGCTCCGAGCACGAAACCATCCAGCATGCCGTCCATTCTTCTGATCTCCTTGACGATCTCACGATAGCGCAGCGGGAGGGCGATCATAGGCTGAAAAGGGACTTTACGCCTGTGTCTGACAGGATATCCAATGGGTTTGAACATGCTATAATCGCTTTTATTATGATATTTGTCAGACATAATTGCGGAATTACCAATGATTTAGTATAAAAACTTAACTAGATTATATGAAGTTATTATCATAATAATTAACAAAATAATCATTTTGATGGTAATTCGGCCCTCGCATTGGTTTGAAAACACACTCTTCCAATGAGACCTCAGTTGACAATCTTCTCGACGGAAAGCTCCAATGTGATGTCACCGCTCCCAAGGAACTCCTTCATTGAATCTGCTGAGGCGTCTTTCACCTTCGCCAGGGAGGTGTACTGCCACGAGTTGCTGCCGTAGAACATGACGATGCTCTTTCCGTTGTAAAGGACAATGTCGCCAGGTCCGGTGACCGTACTGACATCCGATCTGGTGAGCTTGATTCCTAAGTCCCCGACCTTTTCGAATCCCCCGTAATCCTGCAATTTCACGGATAGAGGGGAATCCTCCAGTGCCCCTATGAGTTCCTTCGCCGCATCGGTCTGGGCAAGGTCGGCATAGACCGTTCCATTGGGTCCGGAGATCCTCAGGATGTATTCATCAGGATCCACATCAGGTACCACTGGATCGGGGGAGGGATTGTCGGAATTGTTCATAAGGATGATAATGCCTCCTGCTATCAGAGCTATCGCTGCTACTGCGGCTATGGCCAAATATGTTTTTGGGATCATCGTTCACATCTCCGTTCAAGGGGCTCATGTACATCAACACCCTGCCATTCCAAATATGGTGGATGGGGATAAGCCTGATACCCTCAACGGCTGTCGTTCACTACAACTCCCTTGTTCACGAGCAAGACATCTCTGTCGAATAGGGGATCGGTGAATCCTGAGACGGAGAAGAGTCCGTATCCAATATCGTACCCGTGCAGTTCCTTGACGGATTCTGCCTTGACCATTAGTCTGTTCAGGTCAGAGGGCCCCATCGGTTCTTTCCTGTGATATTTGCATTCGGCGACGAACGCCTTCTTGCTGTCAGTATCGAGTGCGACCACATCTATCTCGCAGTGCTTATCCCAATACCTGCCGACCTTTCTGGGGATGAACCCGATGTCCTTCGACATCCTGTATACCGATCTCCTGCACTCTTCCTCGAACACGAATGCGACCAGATGTTCCGAGAAGTGCTTCTTCCAATATTCCATGGCCCCGTCCGTATCATCCAATTCCAGTGAGGATCTGAACGGACCGACAAATTCGAAATAGAATGCAGAGTAGTTGTCATCGAACACGTACAGTCCGTTTCTGCTCCTTTCCGGTTCCTCGTTGATCGGGACATCCCTTCTTATGAATCCCATCTCCATAAGTCTGTCCAGTGGTTTAACGAGTGATGTCACCGGAATCTGCAGATTGGACGCTATATCTGAGATCTTATGGTTCCCGTGGGCGATAGATTTCATGATCGACATATAGCTGGCCGGTTCGCGGAGCTCATCGTTAAGGATGAACATGATATCATCGAACATCATGGCGGAGGGGGACATCACATCCTTCCTGATGGCGTTCTCGAGGTCCCCGTCCCTTAGCAGCTCCATATACTTGGGGACCCCTCCGTGAACAGCATAGCGTTCCAGCGATCCGATGTAATCATCATCCTTTAGAACGTGGAACGGCAGTTGCGAGATCCTCATATGCCTTGTAAAACGGCCGTACAACGGACTCTTATAATCCTTGGCGAGGTCGTCCATGATGGATATATGGGATCCGCACAGGATGACCATCACCTCCTCTCCCGAGAGGGTGTTGTCCAGGATATCCTGCATGTATGCTATTATGTCCTTGTCGGCGTAGATCATGTTCTGGAACTCATCGATGACCAGCAGTTTCTTCCCGTCCTTGCAGTGGGCGAAGGCTGAGAAGGCCTCCTTCCAACCCCTGAATTCCCCGAAGGTCCTATCCGAGTATTGCGCGATAGACGCCGAGAGTTCGTCGAGGATGGATCTGGTGTTGACCTTGTTGCAGTAGAAGTACAGGGCATCCTTATCCTTGATGAATTCCTTGATCAGGCGCGTCTTGCCAACGCGTCTCCTTCCAGTCATCAGTATGAACGACCGGGCATTGGAGTATTCGTCCTCAAGT
>JAFUHJ010000120.1 GCA_017468935.1 Candidatus Methanomethylophilaceae archaeon | reverse complement strand
CTGTTGGATTTGTGGAAGAAAAGAAGGGAAACGGTTTCAACCGCCACGTACCGAACGGTATGCGTGGTGGTGTGAGAGGACGGCTGGCGAATTAATCGCCAGCCTCCTACTCGATTAATCACTCGTGGTGGTGTTCGTGACCACAATCGCAGTGATCGTGGTCATGGTGGTGGTGCTCATGCTCGTGGCAGTGGCACTCATCATGGTGGTGGTGCTCGTGACAGCAGCAATCGCAGTCACATTCGTCGCAGTGACAGCAGCAGTGGCAGAAATACACGTGGTACTCGCCGTAGTAGTTGTTGACGATCATCTCCGATTCCTCGCAGCACTCGTCGCAACAGCAGCAGTCACAGTGGTCGTGGCAGTGGCAACCGCACTCGCAGTCGTCGCATCCGCACTCCGGGCACTTCTTTCCGCAGTGGCATGCGTGTCCGCATTTCTCGCACTTTCCGGTGCAGCACTCGTCACAGTGGCAATCGTGGTCGTGGTGGTGCTCATGCTCGTGGTGATGGTCGTGACCGCACTCACAGCCCTCCTCATGATCATGGTGGTGGTGCTCATGCTCGTAGCAGTGGCACTCATCATCGTGGTGGTGCTCGTGACAGCAGCAATCGCAGTCACATTCGTCGCAGTGGCAGCGACAGCAACAGTGGTGCTCGAAGTATCCTCCGTAATAGTTGTTGACGATCATTTTCTTTCCCTCTTTGTGTTGATGTTTGTGACTGTGCTCGTGGCCATGGTGATGATGGTCATGGCAGTGGCACTCCTGCTCATCGATCTCATACAGCAGTCCGCTGTCGTCGATCGCATGATACATGGTGTGGTGGAGCTCGTGCTCATCAACATCGAGCACTGCCGACATGAATGTGAAGTTTACCTTGTCCTGAGGGGGAAGCTCACCGTGCTTCTCTACTCCGTTGGACATGTCGGTCAGATTCAGTGTGATCCCCGACCCGTCGTCCAGTGTGACAGCGGCTTTGATATGTCCGAGGAGCACTCCGGCCTCAGACTCGACCCATTTTCCGACATTAAGCAATGCATTGCAAAGTCTGGCCTCGGAATCTGCATTCCAGCAACCGATCCTCCCGGTAAGTCCGGTGGCGACTCCGTTCGCCTCTTCCAAAGATGTCTTTTCTCCGCTCATTTCATCATCCCATAAACTGATTCCATGTTCTCTCCGGTCTTGGCAGATATTACGAAGATCTCCTTCTCGGGGAACTCCTTTCCGAACCAGGCCTTGATCTCATCTATCTGTCCGGGCTTCGCGATATCCATCTTGTTGATGAGGACGAAATCCGCTCCGGACATCTGTCTCTTTATGAACTCCTCTTTCTTGCTGATGAGGAGGGAGAATCTTTCCACATCGGTGATACCGATGATGTAGATTCCTTCGGTCTCGATACCTGAGTTGATCACAAGGTCCTTGACCTTGAACGGCAGAGCCAATCCGGTGGGCTCCACGATGATGATGTCGGGGTCGATATCATCTTCGATGTTCTTCAGGGCTGTCTGAAGTGTTCCCGAAAGAGAACAGCAGATGCATCCATCAGGGAGTTCAATCGCATCATATCCCTCGGCTCTGAGGGTGGCACCATCCACACCGATTTCTCCTGATTCGTTCACCAGGAGCGCAGTCTTGAGTCCGCGTTTTGTGTACATGGAAGCTAGCTTCATCAAAAGGGTGGTCTTTCCACTTCCTAGGAATCCGCCCAATATGTATACGAACATAAGGCTCAGAAACAAGTGCTGATATAAGGAATATTCGTTTGTTCTTCTATATAATTCAATCTACTTTGAACCATCTTATCACTGCCGATGACTGGCAATTCTATTCCAAATGCGATAATCGTGATCGGTTTGGCTAAACCTTTTTACTCTATGGGCTCGATATTCTCTGCGATATGTCCATATTGATCGCGTACGACGGTAAGTCCGACACTGAGGCCGCTTTAGAATACGCTACGAAGCTATCTATCGGGCTCGGCGAGCCCTTGTACATTTTAACCGTCGTCTCCAAGGATCAGATGGATCCTGAGGATATGGATCCTACCGTACAGGAATATATGCAGGAAGCCCAGAAGAAAGCGATGATCAGCGGTGCCACCGATGTCCACACGATCATCGAGGTCGGGAAGCCTGAGGATGTCATCCTGGAGGTCGCCGATTCATTCCAATGCGATGCGGTCGTTGTAGGAAGGCCTGACAGGTCTCGTTTCGACAGGATGGTCATGGGCAGTGTCTCCCAGGATCTCGTCGAGAACTCGAAGTGTCCTGTCATAATAGTGCCGACTCCTGGCGAAGAGGATTAAACCGGCATTCTCCAGTAATCAGGATGATTCCCTGTACAGCGGATGCTACGGATTTCTTTCTAAAAAACAACGGATAAAAGATCCGGGAAGGGGAGTACCCTCCCCGGTGTTTGCGATCAGTTCGCGTTGGTGACCTTGTCCATCAGGCCCATGGACTTGTTGATCTCATCGGCCGACATGGTCATCTCGTTCTCGATCTGGTAGTCGGAGTGTTGCTCCATACAGTCCACGGATGCGATGAGGATTCCCTCGTTGGTCGCAGTGAACTTGACGGTGATCGGGGTGTTCTTGGTGACATCTACGGGCAACTCCATCATGAAGTTTCCTACGGGTGCTCCCTCGATGATCTCCGTCTTCCTTCCGTTGTCGTCGTTGAACGCCGCATCCTCGTAGATCTCGACCATGATGGTGTTCTGGCCGTCGTCCACGGGGTAGTATGTCTTCACTGCCTCGATGGGCAGGACCTCGTTCCTGAAGATGATGTTGGAGATCATCTCGGATCCGTCCTCGTACACCGCCTTGATTCCGAAGGTCTTGGACAGGACGTTGTGGACGTTGATCGCTCCCTCGACGGGTGCGGCCTCGCCTGCTGCGGCGGCTGCGCCGACATCGGGCATGAGTGCGTTGGACTTGGAGAAGATCGCAGCTCCCTTTGCGACCGATTGGTCGGGGTCGTAGAGGTTGATCTTCGCGGAGGGGTACTTGGCAGCGATGCTGTTCTTGACCTGAGGCATTCTTGAGGATCCTCCGACGAGGACGATCTCGTCGATGTCGTCCATGGTGAAGTTCTTGGACTCGAGCACACGGTCGATGATCTCGATGGTGGTCTGGATGAGTCCGCTGGATGCGGTCTCGAAATCCTCTCTGGTGACTGTGAAGACGACCTTCTGTCCATCCACGGTCAGGGTTCCCTTGGTGGATTCCGCTGTGGAGAGCCTCTTCTTGATGGTCTCGGAATCGTTGACGAGTGCCTGCTTGACATCCTCGTTCTCGTCCAGGGAGTCCTTGTCGATTCCGGTCTCCTCGGAGATCTTCTGCTTGATGATGTTGGCGATGACCGCGTCCCAGTCCTTTCCTCCGAGGAACCTCTCTCCGTCCGTTGCAACGGCGGTGAACGAGGATCCGTCGATCTCGAGGACGGTGACATCGAATGTTCCTCCTCCAAGGTCGTAGACGAGTACCCTCTTCTTTCCGTCGTTGGCGTTTCCGAATCCGAAGGAGATTGCCGCTGCGGTAGGCTCGTTGATGACTGTGACGTCCTCGAGTCCTGCGATGGTTCCTGCGGTCTTGGTAGCGTCCCTCTCGTTCTGTCCGAAGTATGCGGGGCAGGTGATGACCGCTTTCTTGACGTCGCAGCCGTGGTTCTCGTTGAAGTCGTTGATCATCTTCCTGAGGATGACCGCAGAGAGCATGATGGGGTTGTATGTCTCACCGTCGATGTTAACGGTGTAGTCTGTTCCCATCTGCCTCTTGATCGAGGTGATGACCCTCTCCGGGGGGTACATGACGGACATGTCCTTTGCGGGCGATCCGACGATGATCTCTCCGTTCTCGTTGAAGAGGATGACGGAAGGAGTTGTGTCTTCTTGCTCGAAGTTCTTCTCAACTACCGGGTCCCCATCCTCATCAATGTATGCAAGGCACGAGTAGGTCGTACCGAGGTCAATACCGATGCTATATTCTGTCATTCTTTGTCCTCCTTAACGTTGGTCTTTTTCTTCTTGGAAGAGGTTTTCTTAACAGGTTTTGCTGGAACTTCATCCGCCACGGGCTCCTCTGCCGTGACGGCAGGCTCCTCCGGAGCGGGCTGCTCCTCCGAAGATGTTTCCTGCGCCAGTGATTCGACGTACTTCCAAACCGAGACCTTCTCCTTGAAAAGGACCCTGTCGCCCAGCTTGTAACCGTCAGAGAGCCTCTCGGCTATCTTCCCGTTCTTCTCCGGGTCGTCCGTCGGTACGACATCCACTATACGCTGATGGATCGTGTTCAGTGTCTCGTAGGGGAAGTGCCCTATGAAGACCCCGCCGTCCGTCAATATGTTCTCCATGTCCACTTCATAGGCCCTGAACGAATCCAGGACCTCCTTTGCCGACATGGTGTCGATCTTGTTCTCCATCCCGGAGCAGAGCTTGAAGAAATCCTCCCTCATGGCAGATATCTGGCCCATGGCGTTGACCAGCTGCTTGTTGGTGATCTCCACGTTCTGTCTGTCGATGGCGTTCGTCAGGCTCTTGACCTGCTCCCTCGTGGTAACGAAGGCCGACATGTCGGGCATCTCGGCAGGTGTGCTCCTGATGGAATCCACCGATGCCCTCAACTCTTCGATCTGGGATTTGAGGGATGAGATCATCTCCTTCAGATCATCGTTATTCCTGACGACCGGTGCCGATGCCTCGATCTCCCTCGCCTGTTCCGCTTTCTGTGCTTCGAACTCTGCTTCGTCCGGGACCTTCACATTGACCCCCTGACGGGGATCGACCTGTTGGAATTTCCCTGACAGGATGTTGCTGAATCTCTCGCTCATCTCATTCCCTCCCTGTTGAGCAGCCAAAGGAAGGGATCCTCGACCCTCTGCGGTGAGACGCCCCTGGGCAGAGTACTGCCCGTCGGGTTGCATCCGAGTGCGGAGACTGCGAAGAACGAGTGTTCCTTGAAGCTGCGGACCAATTGCAAGAACTCGGGTCCGATGGTCCTCCTGATGTATTCCTCGAGCTCGGCGTCGATCTGCTCGAAGTTCTCGGCATCGTACTTTCCGTGCTCACGGGGTATGTGGAGAGATGAGCCCAGTCCGAACAGGACCTTGCTCTCCTCCTCGTTCTCGGGAACTTTCATGAGGACATCCGACTTGGTCAGACTGACCGCGATCGGGATGTCGATCTTGTCCTTACCCTTGATCTTCTTGTTGTTGCGTATGATCTGACATATGTTGTTGAGAACATCGGTGGCACTGGCGCCCACGCCGGGCTTGTTATCCACGTGAAGTCTCTGGTTGATGTATTTCACCTGCATCGGATCGACCAGGTACACGATGCCCGAAGCCAGCGAGATGAACGCATTGAGGTTCACCTGCATCATCCTGTTCGTGCTGACGAGATCCTCTCCCGCGGTGTCGAAGAACGCGAAGGTGAATACCTGAGGTTTGTCTCCGTTGAGTATCCTCAGGAAGAAGATCAGCGGTTCGTGGGCATCCGCAGAGCTTCCGAAGGATAGTGTGGGCTGGAGCTTCCTCTTCTCCTCGAACAGTCTGTGGTAGTAGACGTCCCTGTACTTGATCGTGGTACTGTCGTTGGCGGCGTTGAGTACGCCGTGGAACTCCGAGGAGATCACATTCTTCAGCTGGTTGATCAGCACCGCGATGTAGTGGCTCTTACCGACTCCCTTGGGTCCGAGGATGACGAATATCCTGTTGCCTTCCTCTTCTGCTCCCGGAGGTATCATGTTGTGGCATGTGGGGCACACACGCACGTACACGGGCCTCCTGCATATGTCGCAGTAACCGGACGAGTTCCTGATGATGTGCTGCTTGGCGATGACCGCGTCTGGCCCGTAGGGGTCCTTTCCGTAGACCAGGCTCTTCTCCCTGTCGATCTCGTTCACTCCGTTCTTGGAGACGTACATCATCTCCTTCTCGTTCCTTGAACTGATCGCATTGGATGCGAACGTCTTGGCGCAGGTCGGTCCCGTGCAGATGTAGTGGATGTTGTTCATGTCCACCTTGGTGAAGCAATATGGACAGACGTAGTCCTTCTTTGTCTGAACTTCCTTCTTAGCCATTCAATCGCGCCTCCTGTCGTAGAGCGGGTGTATGAACCTGTACAGGTTGTAGTCCTCGTCGCTGTTGAAGAACACCCTCATATGCTCCGCATCCGTGTGTCCGCCGAGACTGATGGTGATCGTGGCCTTACCTCCGGCGAATGATATCGGTGCCTTGGCGGCCCACAGTATCTCACCGTCCTCCTTGCGGAGCGGTATGCCAACATCCACGCGGCTGATGCATATCGGCGGGATACTGGATACCGTCTGGTCGGCTGTGAGCTCCAGAACGGCCCCCTTCTTCCCGGCATCCAAGGTGTAGTGGATCTTCTTGCACTCTCCGGAGTACACGTCGATCACGATTCCCCTGGAGTAGAGGATGTCGTTGTTGATGTTGTATGTGGCGAAGATGTTGATGCACTTCTTCGGCGACCTGCCCATCGGGATCCTGATGAGCTTGTCCTCGTTGTATTCCTCGCGGCTGACGGTCAATATCTCGGCCGTTGGATCGTTGTAGTCCTTGACCACGGAGTTCGATATGACTATCTTGGCCGAGATGGCGGTGTCGGGCCAGTTCATGGTGAGTATGCAATCCTTGTTGCTGATGGTCTTCTCCACATCCCTGAACGGCTTCAGATTGGCGACCATGACCTCGGTCCCTTTGATACCCATGTTGCCCAGCGGGATTATCGGATAGATGTACTGGACGGTACCGTCGGGAAGATTGAACTTGGCTCCGTCATCATAGTCCTGAATGGTCTTGATCTCGTTCATCCAGGCCTTGATGTCCTCCATCTTCACCATGTTGCCTGCGATGGCGTACCTCTTCTCCGAGCAGAATAGCATGACCGGACTCTTGGACTTCCACTTGGCGGTGTAGGTCCCGTCGTTCTTGTTCCACTGTATCCCCATGTCGCGGATTGGTTTGGGGGCGTCCAGCGGGGTCTCGGAGAATATGACTCCTTCGGACCTCTCGACCTTGTTGCGGGTCTCGTATTCCGCGACGAACAGGTAGTGGTACTTCTGGCCGCCGGTCAGGCCGATATCGTCGTAGACTGTCTCCCCGTTGAGAGGCAGCTCGACGTTGGTTCCTGTGGTGCTGTCCCCTCTCCATACACGTACGCGTGTGGCCCCGCGGGGCTTCTCGTACATGAGGCGAAGTCCTCCGTCGATCTGGTCGATGGTGACCCTCTCGACCTCCGCAAGGAATATGACCGGTCCGAAGTGGGCCGCTTCCCTGGATAGGATGCCCCAGCGCTTAGAGTATACGGAATAGTAGTATTCTATACCGGGCTCGAGGGTTTTATCGGTGTATACCGTACCGGGTATCTCCGTCAGGGGACGTGTCTCCTCGGTAACGTTTGGAAGGGAGTTCTTCTCCCTGTAGATGGCGTATGTGACTCCACTGCTGTCGCTGGGGGGCTCGTACTTGATGACGAGGCGTCCGTCCTTGATCTGTGCAACGGGATCAGCAGGTCCTGCTGGAGGATACTGCTTCAGCACACCCTTTGCCGACGGATGGTCGGGACATTCCTCTGCGGCACTCACATACAGCGAGAGCATCTGGTTCCTGTCCTCCGTGGCCTCAGCCTGATGGACGAACACATCCGCATGCTGGACGCGCTGCAGGGATTCATCGTACCTCTGCTTGACATCCGGATAGTTGACCATCTCGCTCGGATATCTGCTGACGATGGTGTCTCCGGCGCTCTTCGCGGCGTAGTACTTGTTGTTCCTATGGTTGTCGTTGACCATGTTCTTCAGGGTGTTCAACGTACCCTGTTCCTTGCGGAGTTGGACCTCCATGCCGGCGATGCCGGCAAAGGTCGCGTAGGTGGTCTTCAGCATCGACAGGTCCTTCTCCGCCTTGGTCAGGTTACCCTTCTGGATGTCCATGCGGAATCCTAAGGCGAGGTTCTGGGCCTTGGTCTCTCCGTCCTTGAAGTTGAAACCGCACTTGATACAGATGCCGTTGCTGGACTGCTGTGCCGTGTTACACTGCGGGCAGACTATCTTGAAGTTCTTACCGCAGTAGGGGCAGAACATCGTGTTCTTCCCGCCGGGGACCATGTTGTTACACTCGGGGCATCTGATCATGGTGCTGTCCAGCTTAGAGAAGTTGGCAGCGATCCTCTTCTTGTGGCAGTAGGCCTGGAGGATGTTGATGCACATGTCCTGGTCGAGTCCCCTGACATAGATGTTCATCAGGTCGTCGATGTAGTTCCTGGAGAGCTGCTGTCCTGTGTATTCCTTGTCGATCATCTCCATGACGGGGACGAGGGCCTTGTAGCATCTTCCGTAGTTGATGAGGTCCTTCATCTCCTTGTCCGAATCGATGATGAGCTTGAGGCTCCTGAGCACCGATATGTAGGAATCCTGGTCGGGCAGGATGTCCTGCCTGACGCTGTTGACCCTCTTCTCGCACAGTTCGAACGCGTTCCTGACCTGGGCGAGTGAGCTGGCCTCCGTCAGGGGGTCGCACCTGATCTCCAGGTCCGGATTCGTGATGAGGACATTGAGTACTTCGACAGGAGTGTAGGCGTCCACTGTAGTCAGGTTGGTGAAGGCGTTGACGACCTTCTCGCTGACGATCTTGGGGACGGTGCCTTCGCTGATGCCCGCGATCTTCAGGATCTGCTTCTTGTCCACTCCGTCCCAGTGCAGCCTCTTGACGAAGTTGTCCAGGAATCCCGGCAGGATGATGTATCTGCCGTCCGTGAGTATGACGCAGTCGAGCTTGAGTCTCTGGACCTTGCCCTCGAGGCTCTTCTTTCCTTCCGAGAAGACCTTTCTCCTGAGCATCGGGTCGGCCATGCAGCGTTTCATCTCCGGCACTTCATCCACCAATTTGTGGTACTTGAAGCGCTGGCCAGTGTCGTTCTGCTTGTTCCTGAACTCGTTGGCCCATTTGACTTCCATCTTGTCTATCTTCTCGTTGATCTTGTCTAGGGAGTACTTGCTTTCGTTGTAAGGGTCGAGACCCAGGAGTTGACAGTAGTTGTCTGTCTTACTAGCCATGTTAACTCCTTCAGCGGACAGCGAGACCCATGTTTCCTGCAGAGATCGCGGTTGCGATGGTTCCGAAGGTGTCACCGAGCTTGTCGATGGTCGTGAACAGGGCACCGTCATCGACGGTGGCGATCTGCCTGAGGAACGATGTGTCCGCCTCTCCGAGTCCGATGGCGATTATGGTTATTCCATCGGTCCTGCAGCCGAGAGCCTGGTCCACTGCATTGTCCCTCTTACCCCAGATTCCGTCCGTGAGTACGACGATGATGCCCACTCCGGGCTGGCCTCCGATGACCATCCTCGCTGTGTCCAGCGGGCTGGCGTCGGTTCCCCTTCCGAGCATCTTGACTTTGAGCTCCTCGATGGAGTTGATGATGACGTCGGTGTCATTGGTGAGTTCCTGGACGACCTTGACCTTGTCCCCGAATCCGATGAGCGAGAACTTGGTCTGTTCGTCGGACAGGGTGCGTACGAAGCTGCGGATCGAATCCTTTGCGGCCTCGATGGGTTCTCCCTCCATACTCCTGGAGAGGTCGACGCAGATCGCTATGTTCTTGGCGATCTTCACGTCTGAAGGCTTGTCGTGCGGGTCTCCGCCCATCCACCTTATGTCGTCGGGAACGGGCTCGGACTTGACGTCGAGGGGCTCCTCGCCCTGCGATGCCCTGATGTTGACGATTCCGTTCTCGTCGTAATTGTATTCTATATCGATGATGACTCCTTTTCCGTCGTTGTAGAAGCCTGTGATGACCACTTTTGCAAGGACGTTACAGTCCAGCGGGATCCTCGATTCTCCCTGCAGGGTGTAGACCTCGATCTTGTCGGTCATGTTGCCCGGTTTGATGGAGAACTGCTTCTTGCATGTGCTGGGGACCTTGGAGTTCCTCTTGATCATGATCTCGTTGACGTACTTCTTCCCGTCCTGACTGACTGAGAGTGCTCCGAGACTGTGCGCAGTGACATCGGACACCTGCATGGCGGCCCTCATTCCGGTGGCGTTGCTGCTGTAGAGCTCGGCTGTGATGGCTGCTCCCTTCGCGACGGCCAGGTCGGTATCGCTGTGTGTGACGACCTCGCGTCCGGTGAAGCTCTTCAGGAACTTCGCGACGCCCGGCATCCTTGTGGATCCACCGCACAGGAGGATCTCGTCGATGTCTGTCCACTGCATTCCGAGCGAATCCATCAGATCCTCGCAGACCTCTTTGGTCGCATTCATCAGGTGCTCGGTCATTGATTCGAATTCATCCCTGGTGAGGGTGTACTTCTCGCTGCATCCCTCGTAGTTTATCGGGATCGTAACGCTCTCGGCGATGGACAGTGTCTTCTTGTATCCCTCTGCCGCCACGATGAGCTCGTTCTTGGTGGGAAGGTCATCCCTGGGGTCCACATCGAACTCGTTGACGAACCTGTCGCATACGAACTTGACGATGGCCGCGTCCCAGTCCTTTCCTCCGAGGATGTGGTTTCCGTTCGTACCGATGACCTCTATGCTTCCTTTTGTGACCCTAACAATCGTGACATCGAACGTTCCTCCTCCCAGGTCATAGACCAGGAGGGTCTTGTCGGCCGAGTGCTTGTATCCGTATGAGATGGCGGCCGCCGTGGGCTCGTTGATGATCTTGGGGACCTTGATCCCGCAAGCCTCTCCCGCGCGCTTCGTAGCGGTTCTCTGAGCGTCCTCGAAGTATGCGGGGACCGTGATGACCGCTTCATCGATCTTCTCGCCCGCTGCTTTCTCAGCATCCTCGATCAGGTGCTTGAGGAGCATGGCTGAGAGGTCTTCCGCCGTATAGTCCTTGCCGTTGAAGCTGACAACGATGGATCCGTCACCCATGTTGCGCTTGAAAGCCGCAGCGTTGACACCAGTTCCGTTCGACTGCATATCCTTGGCGTCCTCTCCGACCAGGATGTCCCCGTCATCAAGGAAACAGATGACCGAGGGGGTGATCTCCTTACCGAACGAGTTGTTCAGCATGACCGGTTTGTTCGACGCCTTATCATATCTTGCTACTGCAGAGTATGTTGTTCCGAGGTCTATACCTACCTTCATAATCCCATCGGAAACGCTATCGTTTTTTCCCTATAAAATATAAAGGATTCGGTTCTGCGAAATTCGTAGAGTATAAAAGGTGACGGCTTTACTTTGTAAACGTGTACTATCGTTTAACGATTTTCGTAAACTCTGGAAAAGGCGGAAATAAAGGGTTTCAAGGGTTGCGATTCCACGTGCGAATCAGCATCATCACGAGGACGATTATGACTCCGAGAGCGATGACTCCCGAAACGATCATGATCAGGTCCGAGTTCTCTACGAACAGGTCCCTGTTCAGGATCACGACCGCCGAGATGATCATCAGAAGTGCGGCGAGGATCATCGCGGCATAGACCAAAGGCCCTTTTATCATGACCGATGGATGGCATTCATCGTAGATATACCGATTGCATTTATCTGACCACGTCTATCCAGGGGTCATGGAAGACCCGTCGGAGTACTGCATGCAGGCCGTCAATTGCTACGAGAGGAATCCCGAGAGGGCAGTCGCTCTCTTCACCCGCGCCGGTGAATTGGGATCGCCGGAAGGCTGGTTCGGCCTTGCGGAGATGAAGATAAACGGCATGGGGACACCGAAGGATGTCGAGGGTGCCGTGGAGCTCTACAAGAGGTCCGCAGAGGCCGGTAACTCTCCGGCCATGTTCAGGCTCGGAAGCATCTTCACAGGTTCCTACGGGTATCCGGAGGATCAGGAACAATGCAGATACTGGTTCGAGAAGGCGGCAGAGAACGGGGTGGAATTGGCATATCCCGAGATCGCAGCGATATACCTGTACGGGTACGGCGTAGCAGCAGATGCCGACAAGGCGCTCCATTACTACAAGCTATCAGCCGATTCAGGTAACGCACAGTCCATGTTCATGATGGGCTATCTGGCATCTGAAGGTGTCGGGATGACCAAGGATGAGAAGAAGGCAGCGGAATGGTTCAGGAAGTCCGCAGAGGCCGGGATCCCGGAGGCACAGTTCAGGATGGCCAGGATGGCCGAGTCAGGGGCGATCCCCGGCGGGGACAAGGTCGCACTGCAATGGTATGAGAAAGCGGTGGAGCAAGGCTTTGCACCCGCGATGTTCAACCTCGGCACCATGTATTACGAGGGAAGGGGTGTGAATAGGGATTTCAACAAGGCATTCGAGTTATACGATAGGGTATCCAGCACCGAGGATGGCGATGCCTTGTTCATGACCGCAAGGATGCTGTTCGAGGGCCTTGGGGCTGCGCAGAATGTTGAGGAGGCTATGAGAAGGTTCGGGCGTTCCGCCAACGCAGGGAATCAGCTAGCCAAGCAGTTCCTTGACGATCTCCGCAGGAAACAGAACACCCAATTCATAAAGATAGACGGTCTGTGATCAGTCGTCCATGGGGACGAATTCGGACTTGGGCTCTCCGCAGACAGGGCACTCCCAGTCATCTGGAAGGTCCGCGAATTTAACGCCAGTCTTCTCTTCGTCGTAGATGTATCCGCACATAGGGCATCTGTATTTCATGGAATGAAGAAAGAGTTGCCCATATAAAATCCAGATATGTTAATAATAGTCGGATAAAGGCAGGCGGATGACCGCCTGAAGGTTTTAACAGGGGGTGTAACCCCCTTTAGAGTTTCAGTCCTTCTTGCAGCAATCGCAAGTCTCGTTCTCATCGATCGTGACGTTGCATGAGCTGCACGACCCCGTCTTAGAGCATCCGGAACAGTTGCATCCGCAGCTGCTCTTGCCCTTGCGGTGGTTGTTCCAAAGGACATAGATCGCTCCGATCGCAAGCAACGCGATGATCGCTCCAACAACGAGGTCGCCGGTACTCATTCGGCCACCTCGGTGTTCTTGCGGAAGGGCTTGAACGGATCCTTGACTACCAGGAAGTAGACCAGGATGACGGCGTCGATGATTGCGAACATTATCGAATACCACGGGACATCCGACATTGCGCCCATAACGGCTGCCGAGACCACGAATACGATGACCGCAACGAAGTATGCGAGCAGACACTGGTACAGGAATGCGAATCCGGTCGCCTTCCAGGTTCCAAGTTCCCTGTGAATCGCTCCTACAGCCGCGAAACAGGGTGCGCAGAACATGTTGAAGGTGAAGAACGAGAGGATCATTGCATGACCAGCGGCTCCGGCCATCTTGGTTCCGAGCAGATCGAGTGCTTCGGATACATCCATGTCGAAGGGTGCTGCGATCAGGAGCTCAAGGGTTCCGATGAGGTCTTCTTTGGCGATGAGACCGGTAATGGATGCTGCGGGGAGCTCCCAACTGTCGCCCCATCCGAGAGGCATGAACAGATAGCTCAGTACGCCTCCGATGCTGGCAAGGATAGAATCGCCCATCTCTTCCTCTGAGAGGAGTGTGAAGGACCAGCTGAATGACTTGAGGAACCATACGAGGATCATAGCGAGCAGGATGATGGTACCTGCTTTCTTCACGAACGCCCATGATCTGTCGAAGACGGTCTTGGCACAGGTCACGAATCCGGGCATGTGGTAGGGCGGAAGCTCCATGATGAAAGGTGCGGGAGCTCCGGATACCGCGTGGAATTTCTTGATGATGATACCGGAGATGATGACCAGGACGATACCCATCACATATGCGAAGACGGCGACCCAGACGCTTCCTGCTAGGGCTCCGGCGATGGCTGAGATGACAGGCAGCTTCGCACCGCAGGGCATGAATGTGCATGTCATGGCAGTGATACGGCGGTCCGATTCGCTTTCGATGGTCCTGGTGGCCATGACTCCGGGCACACCGCATCCGGTACTGACGATAAGGGGAATGAATGATTTTCCCGAGAGGTTGAAGTATCTGAAGATACGGTCCATGACGAATGCGACACGGGCCATGTATCCTACTTCTTCGAGGATGACCAGACAGATGAACAGAACGATCATCTGAGGCAGGAATCCGATGACTGCACCGACTCCTGAAAGAATTCCGTCACATAGCAATCCTGTTAGGGCTTCGCTGACACCGGCACTCTCGCACCATTCCTGTGCTGCAGGGATGACAGTTTCGCTGATGAAGTCGTTAAGCCATCCGGTGGCCCATGCTCCAGGGGATGTACCGAGGTCTCCGTCGTACATGGCGACGAAATAGACGAATCCGATGATCAGGATGAAGATAGGCAGTCCGAGGATCCTGTTGGTGACGATCCTGTCGACACGGTCGGAGAGTGTTCCCCTCTCGTCCCTGGGTGCCCTCTCGTAGGCTGAAGAGACGATGTCAGTGATGGTCTCGTACCTGCTGTCTGTGATGACGGAGTCGGCGGTGTCGTCGAACTCCTTCTCCAGATTGTTGATTGCTTCCGAGATGGATTCCCTGGCACCGGGAACGGCCTGCATGACCGCATCATCGCCCTCGACGAGCTTGAATGCATAGAATCTGGGGCTTCCGGGAATCTTGCCCTCGAGCGCCTTCTCCGCGGCGTCGACGGCTGCCTCGATGGAATCGTTGTACCTGACGTACTTGGGCTCGGTCTTCTTCTCGGCTGCGTCTGTAATGGCACTGACCAGTTTGTCGATGTTCCTCTTCTCCTTTGCGGAGATGGGGATGACCGGGACACCGAGTCTTGCCGACAGTTTCTCTGCATCGA
Source organism: Candidatus Methanomethylophilaceae archaeon (assembly GCA_017468935.1). Lineage (GTDB taxonomy): Archaea > Thermoplasmatota > Thermoplasmata > Methanomassiliicoccales > Methanomethylophilaceae > Methanoprimaticola. The sequence continues at coordinate 61,052 of JAFUHJ010000120.1, read as the reverse complement.
TCTTGTCGCCCTGTTTCTCGACCTCATCCATCATGTTGAGGGCGATGACAACGGGTTTACCCATATCGATGATCTGAAGCGTGAGGAAGAGGTTCCTCTCGAGGTTCGTAGCGTCAACAATGTTAATGATACCGTCAGGGTTATCATTCACTATGTAGTTCCTTGACACGATCTCCTCAGGGGAGTAGGGTGACAGGGAGTAGATACCGGGAAGGTCGACGAGTTCGGAGTCAGTTCCTTTGATCTTTCCGACCTTCTTATCAATAGTAACTCCGGGCCAGTTTCCGACACGCTGGGAAGCACCTGTCAATGCGTTGAACAAGGTGGTCTTACCGCAGTTCGGGTTTCCGGCCAATGCTATTGTGAAACTCATGTTCATACACTCCTTCAAGCCGCCGTGCCATAAACGGCGGCCCGGGGATCACTGGGTCATTCGACCTCGATCATCTCCGCATATTCCTTTCTGAGACTCAGCTCATAGCCGCGCACGGTGATCTCCACGGGATCTCCGAGAGGGGCGACCTTACGGACATAGATTTCGACACCTTTGGTGATGCCCATGTCCATGATGTGTCTCTTCAGGTTTCCTTCTCCGTTGACCTTCTTGACCTTGACGGTCGAGCCAATGGAAGTTTCCTTCAAAGTAGTCATACTATCAGCTCTCGCTGGCAACGTGGATCTTGGTAGCCATTTTCAAGTCAACCGCAACCCTGGAACCTTTGACTTCAAAAATTAGTCCAGTGTTGTTGTTGCTGACTGCTTTGATCGGCGTGCCACGCACAAATCCGAGTCCTGCAAGGAATTTCCTGACCTCTTCCGATCCAGAGATTTTGTCGATTGTTGCTATCTGACCCACTCTGAGGAACGAACTTGGAATGGTCGGCATCTTGCTTGCCCCATTGTCCGCTTGCATTGAAACGGGCACAGGATCTATTTGACTCATGATTAGGAATACCTAAAAACGATATATATAGTTTAGGAGAAACTAAAAAATTTTCCATGTGTTAAATTTCCGATGACCCCTGCTGTACTGGTACAATCGATTGGAGAAAGAATATTGCCGGAGGCCCCCCGACCCCCGGCTGAGGTTACTAATGATGTATCAGTCATCGCAGAACCGAATGATTATCGGTTACATCCATGAGGCTATTGACGGTCCTCCGACTTCTTGCTACACTAAACGGTTTGCAGATCCGGAGACCCCCCGATCCCCGGTCTCTGCGTCAACCGACTTTTGGGTCGGAACTTGACAAATTTAGGAACAACTAAATAATATATAAATTTAGGGTAGCCTAACAAATCTAGAACTATTTCAGGTGGCGCTCGCAACTACTATTATTTATGCATAATGAATGGCACCCATCATGTTATCTGACATCGAGATCGCCTATGAGGCGAATCCCAAACCAATCAAGGAAATTGCAGCTAAGATCGGTCTCACAGAGGACGACATCAGCCCTTACGGAAAGTACATCGCAAAGGTCCCCATCGAGAACCTGGAGAAACTCAAGGACAAGAAGGACGGAAAGCTCGTCATGGTCACTGCCATCACCCCCACTCCCGCAGGGGAGGGTAAGACGGTCACATCCATCGGTCTGATGCAGGGACTCGGTGCACTCGGAAAGAACGTCGTCGGAGCACTCAGGGAGCCTTCGCTTGGACCCACCTTCGGAATCAAGGGAGGAGCGACCGGCGGAGGATATGCCCAGGTGTACCCCATGTGGGATATAGACCTCCACTTCACAGGAGACATCCACGCAGTCGCAGCGGCTCACAACCTCCTGTCCGCCATCGTGGACAACGAGCTCGTCAGGGACAACCCTCTGCAAATCGATCCCGCACGTGTCGTGTGGAGAAAGACCGTCGACATGAACGTCCGTGAACTCAGGAACATCGTCACAGGTCTTGGAAAGGACAAGATCAAGGGCGGAGTCCCACATGAGTCTGGATTCATCATCACATCGGCATCCGAGATCGCGGCCATCCTCTGTCTGGCCAAGGACCGTGCCGACCTCAGGGCAAGGCTCGAGAGGATCGTTGTCGCATACACATACGACAACAAACCCGTCACCGTCAAGGACCTCAAATGCGTCGGTGCAATGATGGTCATCCTCAAGGACGCCATCAACCCCAACCTCGTGCAGACCCTCGAGGGACAGCCCGTGTTCATCCACGGATTCCCGTTCGCTAACATCGCTCACGGGAACAACTCGATAATCGCCACGAGGACGGCCTTGAAGCTGGCCGACTATGTCGTGACGGAATCCGGTTTCGCTTCCGATCTGGGAGGAGAGAAGTTCATGGACATCGTCTGCAGGGAATCCGGTCTCAGGCCCTCCTGTGTCGTGATCGTCGCTACCGTCAAGGCCCTGATGACTCACGGAGGAGGAGTCCTCGACGACGAGTCCACACTCACGATCGAGGCCCTCGAGAAGGGAATGTGCAACCTCGACAAGCACATCGAGAACATGAGCTCATACGGCGTCCCCGTGGTAGTCGGTATCAATCACTTCGCACAGGATACACAGGAGCAGATGGACTACATCCGCGACCACTGCAAGAAGATGGGAATCCCCGTGGCATTCAACGACGGATTCATCAAGGGTGGAGAGGGAGCGAAGCAGCTCGCTCAGACCGTTATCGACACCATCGACAGCACCAAGACTGACTTCAAGTTCCTCTACGACCTCGACCAACCCATCAAGTCCAAGATCGAGATCATTGCGAAGAAGATCTACGGAGCGGACGGAGTCACCTACGACCCCTTGGTTGACAAGAGGATCGAGGGGTACGAGAAGGACGGATTCGGAAACCTCCCCATCTGTATCGCCAAGACCCAGGCATCATTGTCCGATGTCTCGACTATGAAGGGTGTGCCCAAGGGATGGAAGCTCCATGTCAGGGAGATCAACATCTCCGCCGGAGCCGGATTCATCGTCCCAGAATGCGGTACACTGACGCTCATGCCCGGTCTGCCCAAGGTCCCCGCAGCGATGAGGATGGACCTCATGGACGACGGAAAGATCGTCGGACTCAAGTGAAACATTTCAGGGGGATCTTCCCCCTTTTAAAACTAAAAAATCGGATCAGTTCCTGTTGGCGTCGGCCATGTCGTACCAGCGTTCGGCCTCGTCCAGGTTCTGCGGGACGCCGTCTCCGTTTCTGTACATGTTACCGAGGAGGATCTGAGCTCCCAAGTGGCCGTTGAGTGCCGCGGTCATCAACCATCTGACGGCAAGAGGTATGTCCCTGTCCACACCGGCACCGGATTTGTAGTACTGGCCCAGGATGAACTGCGCCTCTATGTGTCCGTGCTCGGCAGCCAGCTTCATCCAGCTGGCCGATACCTCGAGATCCCTTGGGATGTCGACATCCTTGAAGTGCAGAAGACCGAGTTCGTACTCCGCACGGACATCTCCCCTGCCGGCGGCCATGAGGAAGTATTCCTTGGCCTTCTTGGAATTCTGTTCGACGCTAAGCCCCTTGAGGTTTATGATCCCAAGGTAGTAGGCGCATCCGGGATGCCCTCCCTCGAAACCCTTCTCGAACCATATCAGGGCGGTCTCGTAGTTCTTCGGTACGCCCTGCCCGCGTGCATACATGAGTCCGAGATAATAATTGGATTCCGCACTGTTCTTTTTGGATTCGCGCATAAAGGTGTTGTACGCTTCCAAGTATCCCGAATCGACATTGTTACGTATGATGAATTTCGCCTTTTCGAGAGGCTCCATCATATCCGAGTCGGAATACATATTACTCCGATATAGTGCCGAGAATAAAAGGCGTTCTGATTGAAACCCTGTTATCTTACCATTTCGCAGGTCTTTCGGACGATCGTCGGTCTTGGATAAAAAGCGTCATATATTCCGCGTGAATAGGGAGAAGAAGGTCAGTCATATGGTTTCGGAACCTTTTGTTTCAGCACGTACTCTTATGGATCGGCATTCGCAGGATTTCGATCTCTCCAAAGCGGCACAGGAGGCCAAAGGAGCGGCATCATCCAATTCGGATGCGAAGTACCTCTATTCGCTCTTCCAGTACCTGGGGGAGGGAGGAATCCAGCAGGACAAGGAGGCGGCCAAGAGAGGATTCTCGGAGGCCGAGGATGCAGGATCCACTGAAGCCGGTATCGTCGCGAAGGAGTTCGAGAGGAACACCGAGGCGGTCATGGACGATCTCATCGCGAAGAGGTTCCTCGGGGAACAGAGGGATACGGTCGCATCGGCCGAGCTGTTCGCGATGTACGATAAGGGTAACGACAAGGTCAAGAAGAATCATGCCGAGGCCGTCAGATTCTACCTGGCCTGTGCATCCGATGGAGATGCAGAGGCACAGGCGAAGATCGGTTTCATGTACCTCATGGGGAAGGGAATACCCAAGGACAGAGACCTTGCCCTAAAATGGCTATCAAGAGCGGCTGACAGCGGGGACGGTACAGCGATGTACCGTATCGGACAGATGTACGACCAGGGTCTGTGCAACACCGATCCGGATGAGAAGATGGCCTTCAAATGGTACGAGCGTGCCGCCGAGGCCGGGAATAAGGACGCCCAGTTCGCGCTTGGATGCATGTGCATGGTGCCCAAGAAGTTCCATACAGATGTCAAGAGGGCCGCCAGTCTTTTCGAGAAGGCCGCCGAACAGGGTCATGCCGAGGCTCAATACCAGATCGGGATGTGCTATGCATACGGTCAGGGAGTGAGCAGGGATCCGTCGATAGCGGTGAAATGGCTGGAGAAGAGCTGTGAGAATGGTTACCAGCAAGGTATGGTCGACTTCGCCAACATGTGCTTCGAAGGTCAGGTCATCCCCAAGGATTACAAGAAGGCCGCACACTGGTTCACCGAGGCGGCGAACAGGTGCAATGGTTATGCGCAGTATGCGCTGGCCTGCATGTACGGCAACGGTTACTATTACGAACAGAGCGACGAGATGGCCCTGAAATGGTTTAAGGAGGCTGCAGAGATGGGAGAGGTCAACTCCCAGTACTGTCTCGGATGCTTCTATTACGAAGGAAGGGGAACGGAGAGGAACCTGGAGGAGGCCGCGATGTGGTACAACGAGGCCGCCGAGCAGGGACACCCTTCGGCGAAGGCGTTCCTCGGAATGTTCAAGGTCACGGGATCCGGCGTGAAACAGGATGTGGAGGAGGGTCTCAAACTGCTCCAGGAATCCGCAGATGACGGTTATTATGAAGCTCAGTTCTATCTCGGAAAGCTCTACTACGAGGGCAAGTACGTCAAGAAGAACGACATCCGCGCCAAGAAGTACCTCAACATGGCGGCCAAGCAGGGTGATCCCGACGCTGCCGCATTGTTGAACCTCATGAAGTCCAGGAGGTGAATCCTTTGGGATTCGAAGAAGTCCTCAGGAAGGCCCAGGACGGCGACCCGGATGCGCAGGTCGCCATGGGCTACCTGTTCTATAGAGGGGACGGAGTGGTGCAGGACAGGAGGGAGGCTGCCAGATGGTTCGGTCTCGCTGCCGACCAAGGCAATGCAGAGGCCATGTGCAATCTGGGCCACATGCGTGCGCACGGAATCGGCATGAGTTGCAATCTCGAGAAGGCCATGGACCTTTACCTCAAGTCCGCCGAACTCGGGGACGCCAGGGCCATGTTCAATCTTGGTTTCATGTATTCTGATGTAGAAGGCATCCCTCAGGATTGGGAGAAAGCATATTATTGGTATTCAAGGGCCGCCGAGGAGGGCAACATCGTATCGCTCTACAGGATGGCCGTGATGAACGACGAGGGACGCGGGATACCCCAGGACATCCCGAGGGCCATCGAACTGTACACCAAATGCTTCAAAGCCGGATACGAGAAGGCCGGTTACCGCCTGGGCCTGATCCATCTCGAAGGCAGAGGTGTACCGAAGAATCCGGACAAGGCTGCGAAGTTCATGATCAAAGCTGCCAATATGGGTTCGGAGGACGCCATGTGTGAGCTTGGAAAAATGCACATTAATGGACAAGGAATGACACATAGTTTATCTAATGCCAAGAAGTGGCTCACAAAAGCCTCCAATCGCGGTTCCTCTGAGGCCGCCGAACTGTTGGAGAGGATTGAAAGGGGTGAACTGAAGTGAAGATGAACGAGTATCAGAAGGAGATGATCATGAGGGAGCTTTCCACCCTCAAGTCGCACAGCCCCTTCTACGCTCAGAAGTACAAGGATATCGAAGTCGAGAACATCAAGACGCAAGAGGAATTCGAGAAGCTTCCGTTCACAGACAAGGCCGACCTCCGCGAGGCATACCCCCTGGGATTGGCCGCGGTACCTGAGAAGGACATCGTCAGGATCCACTCATCCTCCGGGACCACCGGAACTCCCGTCGTCATCCCTTACACCAAGAAGGATGTGGAGGATTGGGCGATCATCTTCGAACGCTGCTATGTCATGGCAGGGGTCACGGACAAAGATCGCATACACATCACTCCCGGATACGGACTCTGGACCGCCGGAATCGGTTTCCAGGCAGGGTGCGAGAGGCTCGGCGCGATGGCGATCCCAATGGGACCCGGGAACACCGATAAGCAGCTCCGCATGATGGAGGATCTGAAGTCCACCGTTCTCTGTGCGACATCATCGTACGCGCTCCTGCTCTCAGAGGAGATAAAGAAGCGTGGAATCAGGGACAAGCTCTGTCTCAAGAAAGGTATCATCGGATCCGAGCGCTGGGGGGACAAGATGCGTAACAGCATCGCCAACGAACTCGGTGTCGATTTCTACGACATCTACGGACTGACCGAGATATACGGGCCCGGTATAGGTATCAGCTGTGACTACCGCAACGGTATCCACATGTGGGACGATTACATCTATTTCGAGATCATCGATCCGAAGACCGGTAAGAACCTCCCCGACGGGGAGATCGGAGAGCTGGTCATCACCACCCTCAGGAAGGAAGGTGCACCGCTCATCAGGTACAGGACCCATGACCTCACAAGGATCATTCCGGGAGAATGTCCGTGCGGATCCAGGTTCCCGAGGATCGACATCATCGTAGGACGTACCGACGATATGATCAAGGTCAAAGGGGTCAACATGTTCCCCGCCCAGTTCGAGGAGATCCTGGCCACGATGAAGGACGCCACCAGCGAGTATCAGATCATGATCGACCACCTGGAAGGCAAGGACATCATAACGGTCTATTTCGAGACCAATGCCGTTGGCGACGTGCGCGAAGCGGCGGAGAAGGAGCTCATGGAGAAGGTGAAGTCCAAGATCGGAGTGACCATCGTACCCAAGGCGGTGGATATCGGATACCTCCCGAGGAGCGAGAAGAAGACCAACCGTATCTTCGACAACCGTTACTGATCCCATGAGAGAGTTGGATGTTCTGACAGCGGCGATGCGCAAAGCATCGGAGATCGTGATGAAGGGCGACCGTTCCGCGAGGGACAAGTCCACCGTCATCGGAATGTACGATGTCGTCACGGGTTCCGATATACTCGCAGAGGAATCTATCATAGCCGACATCAGGAAGGAGTTCCCGGATGATACGATAATATCCGAGGAGACCAACCCCGACGACAAGGTATCGGAACGCTGCTGGACACTCGACCCGATTGACGGAACGATGAACTACTCCAGAGGGATACCATTCTTCGGAATCCAAGGCTGTTTCATGATCGATGGCGAGGCCAAGGCCTCCGCTATCTATCTTCCCGTGTTCGACGAGATGTTCACGGCGACGGATGAAGGTGCGTTCCTGAACGGCAGACCGATACACACTTGCGGGCCGAGACCTTTGAAACAATGTCTCGTATCGACAGGTGACTTCAGCAGGAGGTCTCAGCAGTTCAGGGATGCTCAGGCCGTGATTTTCCATGACTGCTACAGCGATGTGGCAAGGTTCAAGGTCTTCGGCGCATCGTCCGTCGATTACACATATCTGGCCGCAGGAAGGGTGGACATACACATAAGGTTCCTCAACAAGATCTGGGATTTCAAGCCCGGTATGCACATCGCCGAGAAAGCGGGTGCTGTATACGATCACGAACTCGTTGACAAATACGGTATACTCGTGATGTGCTCCAGTGAAGAGGTGCTCGAGGAGGCCAAGAAGGTCCTGATCCCGAAGTTCATCTCGATTTTCCGCCGAGCATGACGAGATATGCGAGCAACGCTTCCAGTTGGATCCTCTCGTTGCTTCCTTCCACGATACGGAACTCGATTTCACCGGTCTTATCCATGAACCTGACCTTCTCCGCATCGGTGATGCTCAGGTCGAAGAATGTGGCATGGATCTGTTTTATGATATCCTGACCGGACAGTCCGAATGTTATCATGATGTCGTCCAGCATATCGCGGGCCTTGATGAAGTTCCCGTTGAGAGCGGTCTCGATCATCTCCTTGACTGCCTGAGGATTCGCCATACCGGTGGTCTGGTAGATCACGTCCAGGTCGATCTTCTTTCCGAGGGATGCAGCGACCTGCAGGGAGTTGACCGCACGCCTCATATCTCCTCTTGCCACATGGACGAGCCCGTTCATGGCATCCTCGTCGATGTCCACGTTCTCTTTGTCGATGATCGTCTGCAGGAACTCCCTGACCTCATCGGCACTGAGTGGCTTGAACCTGAAAACGGCACATCTGGACTGTATGGGATCGATGATCTTCGATGAATAGTTGCAAGACAGGATGAAACGGCAGATCCCTGAGAATTTCTCCATGGTCCTTCTCAGAGCGGCCTGGGCATCGGAAGTGAGCGCGTCGGCCTCATCCATGAAGATGATCTTGAACTCGGCGCCCCCCAAGGGTGCGGTCCTTGCGAATTCCTTGATCTTTCCGCGGACCACATCGATTCCCCTTTCGTCAGATGCGTTGAGCTCGATGAAGTTGCCCTTCCATTCATCCCCGAACATGGATTTGGCCAGTGCGAGCGAGCATGTGGTCTTACCGGTACCCGCGGGTCCCGTGAAGAGCAGATGCGGCATGTTCCTTGACGAGACGTATGCCTTGAGTCTCTCGGTCACATGCTTCTGACCCACGACATCATCCAGATTCTTGGGCCTGTACTTCTCTGTCCAAATCTCATTCATTGGAATCGGTCAGCGATGTCCGTTGTAATAAAAGATTTTATTGGGCGAATACATGGTCGAATCGCCAGAAACGTGGATATCCATACCAACAACAGACCACGAGAGGAATTCAGATGTTCGAGAAAGCGTCCAGTATCATCAAGGATCCGAGCAGGTTCGAGTACGACTACGTACCGAAGAACCTTGTCAACAGGCAGGACCAGATGCATGATCTGGAGGTCCTTTTCCGCCCTCTTGTGGAATACGACCGTACCTGCAATGCGTTCCTTATGGGTCCGGTAGGTACGGGTAAGACGGTCACGGCCAAGAGGTTCTGTCAGGATATGAAGGATTACTGTGCCGGAAGGGGCATGGCGCTGGATATCATCTATATCAACTGCAGGAACAACAGTTCCGAGAACTCCGTCATCCTCAATCTGATCAGATATTTCGACAAGGGATATCCGGAAAGGGGATTCTCGGTCGAGGACATGGCACGTGTCCTGAAGAACCATCTGGTGAAGAACAAGAAGCCACTTGTCGTGATACTTGATGAGGTGGACGTGTTACTGAAGAAGTCCACCGTGGACATCATCTATCAGATCACCAGATTGTCCGACGATACGAGCAAGCCCGCCCCGGTATCGATCATCCTGATCTCGCAGCAGTCCATCTACAGTATGATGGACGATGCTACCGCATCAACGTTCAGACGCACCACCATGGTCAGATTCGATAGGTATTCTCGCGAGGAACTGAGACAGATAGCCAAGGAGAGGGCCGAAGAGGCACTGCTTCCGGGAAAGGTCGGTGACGAGGTATTGGATCAGATCGCTGACAGTTCCGAGGAGTTCGGGGATGCCAGGATGGCAATAGAGCTGCTGGAGAGGGCGGCAAATCTCGCAGAGGAGGAATCTGTAGGCGAGGTTACTGTGGAGAACGTCCGTGCCGCGAAAGCAGGGATATACAGCATCGTGTCCGAATCGAAGATCGAAGCACTGGATCTGAACAGGAAGCTCACCCTTCTCGCTATAGCCCGTGCCATGAAGCAGAACGTCATGATACCAATCTCGGCCGCGGAGAAGACCTACGCGATCGCTTGCGAGGAATACGATGTTCCCGCACGCAAGCACACTCAGTTCTGGGGATACGTACAGGACCTGGAGAAGGTCGGACTGGTGAAGACCCGCGTCTCATCGTCCGGAAAGGGAGGAAGGACCACGACGGTATCGCTCCCTGACATACCCTCCAAGGTGTTGGCATCCAAGGTCGCGGACATGCTTGATTCGGAACTCACAGGAAGAGAGGATATCGATGAAATGTGACCATTGCGGGGCAGAGGCGGTCACGTTCATCCGCTACAACGGCATGCACCTGTGTGCCGAGGATTTCTCGAGGTTCGTGGAGAAGAGGGTCAAGAGGGAGATCAGGAAACAGATCAAGGTCTATCCAGGGGAACAGATCGCCGTAGCGGTCTCAGGAGGGAAGGACAGCATGGTCCTTCTGAAGCTCATCAGCGATGTGTTCGGAGAGCGCAACAGGGTTGGGGTACACGCCATCACAATAGACGAAGGTATCGAAGGGTACCGTCCTCCCAGCGTGGACATCGTGAGAAGATTCTGCGAGAAGAACGACATACAGTTCCATCTCCGCTCGTTCAAAGAACTTGGCGTTACGATGGATTCAATAGCGCCATTGTCCAGGGACAGCAGTCCCTGCACATACTGCGGAGTTTTCCGCAGGAGACTCATGAACGACGAGGCCAGGTTGATCGGGGCCAAGTACCTGGCGACAGGACATAATCTCGATGACATGGCGCAGTCGATAATGATGAACTTCGTCAGAGGCGACGTGGAGAGGCTGGCCAGGCTCGGGCCCCATGAGAGGGTGCAGCCGGGACTCATCCCCAGATTCCTTCCTTTGAGACTGATCCCGGAGAAGGAGACGTTGCTATATGCCATAGTCAACGGAATAGAGTTCTGGGACGGGGAATGCCCTTATTGGACAGAGGCCCTCAGGAACCAGTACAGGTCCATCGTCGACGAGCTCGAGGACAGGTCCCCGGGTTCAAGGCACAGCATAGTCTCATCTTACGATACACTGCGTCCGATGCTGTACAAGGAATACACGACATCGAACCTCCACCTCTGCAAGTGCGGAGAGCCTACGGTCGGCAAGAGGTGCAAGTCGTGCGACCTCCTTGCCGATGCGCAGAAGAAGCTCAGTAATCTCTGAACGCCACAAGGTTGCAGCATCTGCAGGCCAGACAGAGCGTGTCCATCGTCCTTGGATCGAGGCCGTATTCCGCTTCTATATCCTTCAGCACCCTTCCGAGCATGGATAATCTTTCGACGGAGAGGGGTTCGATCCTGCCGAGCTTCTCTTCGAATGCCTTGCGGTTCTTCTTCACTTTGAGGTCCGTCAGCACACCGATGCTGCTGAGATCCCTGATGGACTTCTCCATCTCGTCATCCGTTTCTCCGAGTCCGGCGAACAGGCCTGAGCAGACCTTCCCCTTGCCGAAGATGTCCACCGCTTCTTCCAGGCACCTCATGATGGATTGCATATCGCCGTTCTCGTGCAGGGCATCGAAGATGCGCGGTACCGTGGAACCGACCGAGACCTTGAATTCCGTGAGTCCCGCATTCTTCAAGGCCATCATTGTTTCCCTATCAGCGGCCCCATAACTGAGTCCGATGGGTATCGTTGGGTATCTGGAACGAATCTTTCCTATGACCTCGATGCAATCATCTAATGTCGAGTCCGGACCCAGGCTCACAGGTATCCCTTTGACCGTGCCTGTGGAGACTATCCTGTCCACATAGGCTAGGATTTCTTCGACGGAGGAGAACTTCCCGAGATTCACGTTCGCCTGTTCCGGTGAATGACAGAACGCCTGGACGAACTCGATGCGGTCTATGAACGGTTCCCCGTTGCGGGTAAGATAGTATCCTTCTGGTCCGGAGCACAGTTCTAGCTCGCCTTTGTCCGGGGAATACCTCATCCTGAATCTGGTGCCTCCGAAGGAGGCGATTATGGATCCAGTGCCGTCCCCTTTGGGGTCGGCATAGGGGTGATCGAATCCCTGCGGGACCTTCATCCCGCCCCCGTCAAGTATCAGTTGGGATTTTAAAATCAGATCTTCTTCCATTTTGCGCCGTCCTTGGAGTCCTCGAGCACGACACCTGCTTCCTTGAGCCTGTCACGGATCATGTCGGCGAGATCGTACATCTTGTTCTTCCTGAGCTCTGCGCGCAGGTCGATGAGGATGTCCATCACGTCATCTAGTGTTCCGTCGTCGGTTCCGTCGTCAGCAGGGATTATGTTGAGGATGCCGTTGAACTCGTCCATCAGATCGATGTGCTTCTGTGCGGCCTTCTTGCAGAGTGTCTTTTCGTTCATGGCCTTGTTCGTGGCCCTGACCATCTGGAAGATGACCTCTATCGCCTGACGGGTGTTGAAATCGTCATCCATGGCATCCCTGAAGGCCTGCCTGTAGGATTCGATCACATCACAGCAGTCATTGGCATCAGCATCCCCTTCGGGAGCATTCTTCACGTAGGACCTGAGGTCCTTGTAGTTGTTGATGATCCTGGAATCGGCAGCCTTGGCCTCCTCCAGCATGTCCTCTCCGTACAGGAGGGGACTCATGTAATGTGTGTTGAGGAAGTAGAACCTGATGGTCTGGGGATCGTATTTGGCAGTGACATCCTTGACCGTGAAGAAGTTGCCGAGTGATTTGGACATCTTCTCCTCCTTGGTCATGCCGTGTCCCTTGACCTGCAGCATACCGTTGTGCATCCAGTAGTTGGCCAGAGGTTTGCCTGTAACGGCCTCCGTCTGCAGAATCTCGTTCTCGTGGTGGGGGAAGATGAGGTCGTTCCCTCCTCCGTGGATATCTATCTGCTCTCCCAGATATCTGTCGATCATAGCGGAGCATTCGATATGCCATCCGGGCCTTCCCTTTCCCCAGGGGGAATCCCAGGAGCACTCGCCGGGTTTGGCCGCTTTCCAGATGGCGAAGTCCATGGGATTCTTCTTCTCGCCGTCCATCTGGACACGTCCGGATGAGGACATGTCCTCCAGTTTGGATTTCACAAGTCTCCCGTAGTTCTCGACCTTGTCGATGGAGAAATAGACGCTGCCGTCGCTGGTGACGTATCCGAATCCCTTGTCTATGATCTTCTGGACCATTGCGATGATGTCTCCGATGCATTCACTGGCCTTGGGATAGATGTCCGCCTTGTTGATTCCCAGTTTGGCGGCATCCTCGAAGTACTTGTCTATGTATCTTGCCGAGAGCTCGAGGGGTTCGATGCCCTCCTTCGCTGCCCTGGTGATGATCTTGTCATCCACATCCGTGAAGTTCGTCACGTGGGTGACCTGGTAGCCCAGATACCTCAGGTAGCGGACTACGGTGTCGAACACTATCATGCATCTGGCGTGCCCCATGTGTATGTCATCGTATACGGTGACCCCGCATACGTACATCTTCACTTTTCCGGGCTCGATCGTCCTGAATTCCTCTTTGGAATTCGTCAGGGTGTTATGGATCATCAGAGACATTTGATCGATGTCGTATCCTAAAGGAGATAAATAAGGAATAGGGGCGGGCAGTATCCGACATCCCAGATATCGATGGTATGTGGAGGATGATGCCGTCCATCGGACGGCATCTGTTGATAATCAGTGTTTGAGCTCTGAGATCTGCTTCTTCAGGAGCTCGATTTCATTGCGGAGCTTCGTGATCTCATCCTCTTCGGGATCCGGCAGGTCCGCATGGTTCAGGCAGTCCTTCACCCTGACCCCGCCGCATTTGACGATCCTTCCGGGCACTCCGACTACCGTACAATCGCGGGGGACGTCCTTGAGTACGACGGAGCCTGCTCCCACGCGCACATTGTCACCGATGGTGATGTTGCCCAATATCGATGCGTTACAGCCTACCACGATGTTGTTCCCAAGGGTGGGGTGCCTCTTTCCCTTGCTGGTCGACACGCCTCCGAGGGTGACTCCCTGATAGAGCGAGACATCCTCTCCGATTATGGTGGTCTCCCCTATGACGACGCCAGTGGCATGGTCGATGAAGAATCTCTTGCCGATGGTCGCTCCGGGATGAATGTCACAGCCGGTGAGCTGATGTGCCTTGTAGTTGATCTCCCTGGCCTTCTCCTTATCGCCCTTCAGCCACAGCTCGTGGCTTTCCCTGTACATGCTGACTGCCTGCAGCCCAGTATGGTATTTGATGGCGTCGTTCTCATCAATGAGAGCGGGGTCTTTCTCCATAGCCGCTGTGAGATCGTCGGGATCTACCTTCATCTTAATCGCTATCGTATCAGCATGAAGGATAAAAGAGTTGGCCGATACCGGATACGGGTGTATCACTTTGTGCTCCTGGCGAACCTGATGAGGTCCAACAACTTCTTGGAAGGGATCCTTTCCAGCATCATGGGACCGGAATCCTGCACCGGGGTGTCCTGAACGTACATAGGACGGCGGGATCTGGCCGATTCCACCGCACGGTCCAGCTTGGCCTGGTTCTCGGCATATATCCTGAACAGCACGTCTCCTTCCTCGACCCTGTCGCCCTTCTTATGCAGCATCTCGAGTCCTGCACCAAGATCAGAAGGCGCCCCGGCACCCTTGGCGATGGCGACCATACCCGCATTATCTATGTACTGTACGAACCCAGTCCTTTTGGCGTGGACATCCTTGACGAAAGATCCCGGGACCAGATGTTCGGACCTCAATCCGGGGTCCCCGTTCTGGGCTTCGACTATCTCCAGGAACTTGCGGTGTGCGGCTCCGGATCCGAGGATCTTCAACGCGCGCTCCTTCCCGTCCTGTTCTCCCGCCATCTCAAGGAGTATGCCTGCCATGCTGCAAGCCTTGTCCACGACTTCCGGGTCGCCGTCACCTCTCTCGAGAACTTCTATGCATTCCTTGGCCTCAAGGATGGGTCCGATCATATGCCCTATTGGTTCATCGGCACGGGAGACGCCGCATTCCACATGTATTCCCAGCAGGGTGCCTAGTTCGGTAAGGTCCTTCGCGTAATCCCTTGCAGTGGCGATATCAGGTATCTTGGAACCCTCGCCCATGGGGATGTCGATGAGCAGATGTGTGGTACCTATAGCGACCTTCTTGCTCATGATGGAGGCCAGCATGGTCGGTCTGGGGTCGATGCCCATGGGACGTTCCGCCCTGATGATCTTCCTGCCTACGGGGGCATAGTCCTCGTTGCCGCAGGCGAACACCCCGTTGGCCCTCTTTATTGCCGACATGAGCTGTTCCCTGTCCAGTTCGACATCGCAGAATGTATCGACGAAATCGGATGTACCGCAGGCGCTGCTGATGGCGCGGGAGGACATCTTGGGGATGAGCAATCCTTCGGATGCCACTATGGATACGACAATGGGCGTTATCTTGTTGCCGGGGACACCGCCCAGGCTGTGGAAGTCCATCACGGGCATCGTGCCGAAGTCCACCATGATGCCGGTGGACGCCATGGATCTGGTGAGCTGGGCTATCTCGGATATCGTAGCGTTGTTAACATTGAACGCGGATACGAATGCGAGGATCTCCTTTTCGGCCAGATTCCCTTCCATGATGTCCTCGACGATGGATCCGATCTCCTCCCCGTTAAGCGTATTGCCGTTGATCTTCTTGCGGATTGATTTGACGGATTCGGGCATCGGGGAGTATACAACATCGACCAGTCCGCCATCGGTCGCCCCGCACCTCTCGAGAACATAGGCGGGCATCCCTATGGATCCTTTCCCGACCTCGTTGTCGGTCGTCACTATGGATGTGACTATGGAACGCACCGATGTGATCAGGATCCTGTCAGTCGGGCCTACGCCCAATTGCAAACAGTCGTCTCTGTTGAGCATGACCACTGGTTCGGACATAGCAACGTCCGATGGCTGGACAATCAGTTTCATGACAGGGGAATCGCGGACAGTGTTATAATCGATTACTGCTCGAATTCCTCGCCTCTTGCGAAGTTGACAGAGGGGCAGGGCCCGAAGCATTCTCTGCAGAATATGCATTCGTCCTCATGGATATGGACCTTCCCGTCCTCCATGTACAGGGCGTGTGGCCTGCATCTGGCGGCACACAACCCGCATCCAACGCACTGCTCGGCACGCATTATGAGTTGGAAGATATGGTCGATAGTCCTCCTGGCATCAAGCTCAGAACCGGACTTGCTGATGATGGATCCAGCTGCGTAGAGCGTGGCTCCTCCCAGCTCGAGATAGTCATCCTCGACCTTGTCGGGCACGATCCACGTGATGGCGTGGCAGAACGGCCTGACCTTCTCAAGATCCACTGGCCTGGACAGTGCGGCCTCGATGCTGTATCCGACCGTACAGGGCGAGTATCCGTCCTGCACCTTGATCGTGATCGGCCCCTTCTCCGGGGCCTTCGTCTGTTTGGTAAGTTCCGACACCTCTTTTCCGGACACTCTCTGGACCTCCTCCTTGATGGAGTTCGGTGCGCTCTTCCATCTCCAAAGGCTGTACTCCTTCCATTCCTTCGGAAGACCGCGGTCCTGCATATAGCTGTCAAGGTACTTGTCCCATTCGTCCCATCTCCTGCTCTTTCCGGCTATGGCGTCGAATTCGGCAAGATCCGATGCGGGACATAGGAAGCAGCCTATCCTGTCCAGACCTCTCGTGTACCAGACGTTGTAAGGCTCCTTCTTGTAGAATATGTACATCCAGACGTGCATGGCGCACCAGCTCTGGATGGGTGAGGCTCCTATCTGTCCCGGCGTCCAGGGGTTCTTCCAAACGCGGGGCTTGGAGTTCCTCTGTTCGGACTCGTACTTCCTTTGTCCGATGAACGAGAGCACCCCGTCCGGGAAGTGCTTATTGATGGCACCCACGGTCGGACCCAGCTTGTTGGTCTTGCAGCACCACCTGTAATCCTTGGCAGGGGGCCCGAAGTAGACCAGGTTCCCGAAGAAGGCATCCGTGGGGGCCTTCTCCTCTATGAGCTGGAGCCCGTGCCTATCGCAGACATCGTGGACGTGCTGTACGGTCTCGTCGAACTCCAATCCTGTATCGACGAAGAGGACAGGCAGTTTAAGACCTGCATCCAATGTGAGCAGAAGCGAGGCAAGGCTGTCCTTGCCTCCGGAGAACGAAACGATGGTGGGGAGATCCTGCTTCTCCATGGTCTTCTTGATGAAGCCGACGGCCTCATCGACCCTTCTCTTGATGACTCCCTCGTTGGCCTTGACGGCCTCGTCCCATGAGTTATTCTTATCGGTCAGATCCCTGAATTCCTCGGGTCTGTACCAACGGGTCCTGACGGCGACACCCTTTGTGGATTCCACCATCTCGGGACCTGTCATCTTGGCCATACCGGTGGCGACGACCTCCCTGTCGGGAGTGACTATGATAATCTCGTCCCCGAGCTTAATATCCGGGTCGGCATCGACAACACCGGGTGCCATGAGGTTCTTGCTCTCCCTGACGAACTTGACGGCCTCTGGGTCGCAGACCACGTATCCCTTGGAGAAGTGCTTCCCTATGCGGTACGCGCCCTGCATTCTGGCAACGAACTTCCATCCGGATCCCATGTCGTATCTGAACGATGCGATGACCGCACCGTCGATGATGACCTCGTCCATCCTGTCGAGGGACGGGGCCTTGTTGAGTATGACCACGTGATTGTCCGGTATGACGGCTTTTCCTGCACCCTCTCCGTAATCGCGGTCGAGGATGCTCCTGAGCAGTTCGATATCGTGTTCGAAAGCTGGCCTGGAGTCCCCCGGAGGTGTGAGCACGACTTCCTCGGTAGGTCTGGCGCAGACCGGACACTGCTCCTTCTCCAATATAGGAAGGTTGCATTCGTAACACCATCTTAGATGATTCTTCCCCAGTCTTATCGCTGCCATCTGACTCACACCTCCTTACGGTCGGGGCTGTATAAATGGTTTGATGATGCGGTGCCGACGGTCTCGTCGGCCTACCGCCGCCGGAAGTGGTTCTTTTTGTTCTTCCTGACCGTCATGTCAAGCTCTCCTGAACTGTATGAAGACGATCGCTGTGATGGCAGCCGCCAATGCTGCACCAACGGTTATCATAATGGCGTTGGAGTTGTCGCTCCCGCCAGAGGTCTTGGTCGACGCAGGAGTCACAGGAGTAGTTGGTTCCGTGGTGTCGGTCTTATCCGCTGGTGTCTGAGCAGAGGTATCGGGATCGGTGGCCTGAGGTGTCGTCTCCTCCTCGGTCTTGATAGGTTCCCATTGAGGATAGAGATCGAGATCCCTTGTGACGGTCATAGTTCCTTTCAGTACCGCGGTCGAGTTGTTCTCAGACCATCCCTTGAAGATGTAACCTTCTCTGTTCATATCCTTCAGAACTATCGAACCGTTATTCTCGCAGTACGTGGTATCGCTGAAGGTGCCTGTATCGTCATGGAATGTGACGCATACGAGCTTCTCCCATATGGCATAGAGCGTGGTATCCGAGCGCACCGGCACGGTACTCGAGGATGTGTATTCGGGGATCTTGGCGGTGCTCGTCTTGCTCCAGCCGAGGAACTTGTAACCGGTCTGTACGGGTGTCCCGGCCGCAGACAGCGCGAATCTACCGTCGTTCACCGAGTATGTGTCGAATTCGGAGGAACCGTTCATCAGCTTCAGGCTGTAGCTTGTCTGTACAACAGGTGTCACAGTCCTGGAAGGGGCGGATGGTGAGTCATCTTCAGTCTTCGGCACTGTTCCTGAGGATGACCCCGGAGTTGTCTTATCCTGATCCGAAGACGGTGTCGTTGTCTGAGTCGGTGTTGACGGGGTTACGGTAGGTGTTGAAGGGGTGTCAGGTGTGGTCGTGGGCGTAGTCTCTGGTGTGGTTACCGGTGCATCTGGCGAATCCGTAGACTGTTCTGGTTCAGTAGCGGGAGATGTCGGTTCAGGTATCTCCTTCCAGACAGGGTATAGCATCAGGTCCCCCTTCAGAACGATCTTGTCGCCGTTGTGATATTGGACCTCGCCGACAGATGAGAGGGACCATCCCTGAAGTTCGTGACCCTCTTTGACGGCATCATCCGATCCGATCGTGATCTCGGTACCGTAGTCGTATGACGAGGTTTGTGTATGTTCTCCTAAGGAATAAGTGACCGTGTGCTGTATGTTTAGCCAGACGGCCTTCAGATCCAGATCGCCGTTGACGGTCAGACTCTCTCCTTTGTAGTATTTCTTTCCCGTGTCCCCCAACTCCCAGTTCTGGAATGATTTGCCTTCCTTCACCGGATTGTCCTGTCCGATCGTGAGGACCGAACCGTCATTCACTTTCATCGATTCTAGGACGGTCTGACCGTCCAGATATCTGACCGTGTACTGTATCTTGTCACCGAAGATCGCGTATATGCTGCAATCATGGTCTATGATCGGATCGGAAGTCAGAACACTGCCGTTCTCCTGGAGGCTCCATCCCTTGAGCACCTTGGATTCCGGCACGGTCACAGACAATTGGTATAGTTTCAGAGCAGTGTTCGCCTCAACGGTTTTCGTTGACACGACCTTTCCTTGGGATACGACCGACACATCGAATGTGGCCGCTGTCCATTTGCTGACTGCGACATGGTCCTGATATGTCGTTATCCTATCCCCTCCGGCGAAGGATTTGTATCCTACGGACCAGCCTGTGAATAAGTATCCGGCAGTGTCAGGCATGGTCGGATACGAATCGCCAACTGAGAACGTTCCGGATGTTGGTAATCCAGATGCATTCGGAAGGGCCGAATGGTCGTATGTGACCGTCATCGTGTTGTAAGTGGATTCCAGATAGATGTCCGGATCCAACTGTGCGAACTCCTTTTCGGTGATCTCTGTTCTGGTACCGGTCTCCCCTTTTATGTTCCATGATTTGAACAGGTCTGTGGCCACAGTCGGTTTGGGGATGAAGAAGCTGCCTTCTCCAGTGACGCGCACCATGTCTTTGAGACCCGAGTCCGAGGGGAAATGGACGGTCCACTTGTCCCCTTCGACCTTGAGGTCCGTGTTGTTGAACTTGTATTCGCAGTAGAATCCATAAACGCCATACTTGGAAGTGATAGTATTTGTTCCACTGGATTCTGTGAATCTTAGTGCAGCATCCGAACTTTCTGTGATGAAGTACAGCTTGTAGGCTCCGCTGGTCAATACAGTTACAACCATGCCGGAGATGAATGCATTGTCAAACGTGATCTCAGGCACTCCGGATATCTTTACAGATTGGTTCTCTTCCACTATCTGGCCTCTAAGGTTGCAATCAGAGAATGCATTGATCGCGATATTCGTGACTCCTCTGAGGTCCTCGAATCTTACCTTGCTTCCCTTGAATGTCTCTGATTTAATTTCATTAACTTCCGTACCCATAAGATAAGGTCCGAATCCCTGACAACCTTCGAACGCATTGGCGCCGACCGTCCTCAGAGCGGAAGTGAACTCGAAAGTGGTCTTACCGGTGTTCTTGAAACATCCGTCCCCTATGGACGTGACACTCGGTGCTCTGAAGCTCACCAGTTTCGTGCACCCTTCGAATGCATTGTTCCCGACAGTCTTCACGTCTTTGTCCAGCAACACATAGGTTATCGTGGTGCATCCTTTGAACGCATCCGCTCCTATCGAAGAAGAGGTTATGTATAGTTTGTCTCCGGGCAGGGTGCTGTCCGTATAGCATACGGTATCAGCATCGGATATGACCTTATATCCCTCCGGAAGGGCACCGTCGGTGCCGTCGGTAATGTTGACCAGGAAGAACGCTGTGATCACACTGAGGATCACGGCGAACACGGTCATCGTCTTATTCATTTTGCATCACCCTATGCGGGCCGTTTTCACGGTCCGCAGGAGTGAGTACAAGTGTGAATATTAGATACGTTGCCGATTTTCTAAGGTCTGCAGAACGAAGGGTTTTCGCGATCGCAGCCTTGCTTTCTCGTAAAGTGACCTGTCAGCATCGACAGGGATGGTGGCATCGTATCCGACCTTCCATGTGGTCTTGCCATGTGAGCTAGGGTCGAGCGAGGAGCCCGCAGCACCCGGGATCTTTATGATCCTGTCCGCCTGCATCCTTGTGGCGACGGCCCATTCCACCTCGCGGTCGTTGAATATATCTATGTCGTCATCGACGATTATCACGTTCTTCATGGAGGGATGTCCGGTGAACGCGGCCATTATGGCATTGACCCCGTCCCCTTCCTTGTTCTTCTTTATGGACACGACGCCGTTGAGCCAGCAGCATCCGCCTTCCGTGAGGCGGACGTTCTTCACCCTGGGGACCGCCTGCCTGACGGTCTTGAGTATCATGGGCTCCCTCGGAAGTCCCATGAGCATGAAGTGCTCGTATCCTCCGGGGAGGAGCAGGTGGAAAACAGGGTCCTTGCAGGTCCAGATCTTGTCGATCTCGATCACGGGTTGCTGTCTCTCGAAGTCGTATGTTCCAGTGATGTCGACGAAGGGTCCCTCCGTGGTCTCCTTGAGGGTGATCCTTCCCTCCAGTACATAATCGGTATCCGCGGGGACATTGATGCCGTTGTCGCATTTTCCGATCCTGAGAGGGTGTCCGTGTCCTTTGATGGACATGGCCGATGCCACTTCCAACTCGTCAGCGCCGAAATCCATCGACGTGGCCGCGGCCAGAAGTACTTCGGCTTGCGCTCCGATGCATATGGAGATGTTCAGTTCCTCGCCCTTCTCCTTTGCCATGTTGAAGATGGTGAACAGATGTCTAGGAACGAGTCTGACTGCGATATGCTTGGAATCCATGATCATCATGCGGTGGAAGGATACGTTCTTCTTTCCGTTGTAATCCGCGATGATGACTCCCGATGTGATGTAACGTCCTCCGTCCTCGGGGAAGTATTTCGGGATGGGGAGCTTCATAAGGTCAACATCCTGGGAGCATTGACGGAATGCCGGTTTCTCCACGATCTCGTACTCCTTGGGGGAGTTGATGGCATCAAGTAGGTGGTTGACAATGTCCTCTTTCGGTATGTTGAGCGCCTTGGCAATCTTCTCCCTTGTGGAGAAAATGTTTCCGGCTGCCTTTCCTCCGTTCAGATCCTCGAAGACCACAGTCTTGCTCTGATCCTTCATAAGCTCTGCGGACACATCCTTGGCATCCGATTCGATGTGAGAATTGATTGTGACGATTTCGCCGAAGAGCGAATCCTTTACTGACATAGGGTCCGGGATGTGTTTTTGAAATAATAATGTAGAGTACGTTTTCTGTCGAATATCATCCAATAACTCCAAAATGAGTTGGATGTATTCTCCATTATATACTTGGAATGAAATTCATTCTTTATGTCTAAATTCGAAGATTTGCTTAAAGAGTACGTATCGATTGATCCCTCGGACCGCGGAGGATTCTTCCTGGCCAAGGTCCAGACGATGGATGGTTACAGTAGGGCATTCCCCATGATATGGGAGCTCGTGGAGACATTCATCTGCAAGACAGCGGTATTGGACGGAAAACTGGACATCTCCGAGTATGCGGTCATCCAGGGACTTGCGATCCACCGTCATGGGGCTCCCTTCGATCCTGAAGAGTTCACACAGAGGCTGGGACAGTTCGCGAAGGAAGGAGCGGACACCAAGATCGCAGAGGTAGCATTCTCTATGCTCCCGGAGTATGTAAGGGACGACATCGTCATGATGCTGATCTGCTTCGCCAGCGTCGACTCGATAGTATCGGCCAAGGAATCCGAGTGGATCTCTACCATTTGCTTCTGATCAAAAACGGTCCCTTGGGGGACCTTCCCTTCCTTTTCGATACAATCCATGCGCATGCGCGCATAATCCCATAAATACTGCTTACAGATTCGGAACACCTATGTCCGACGAGATCGAGCAGACGATCAGAAAATTCGCATTGCAGAACGCAGTGTTCTTCAAGGGTACAGCCAATCCGAAAGCAGTTGTTGGTAAGATACTTGGCAGCTGTCCGGACCTCAGACCGAAAGCGGCAGAGATCACCCCATTGATCAATCAGATCGTTGAAGAGGTCAACGCTATGGGTCTCGAGGCGCAGACGAAGGCCCTCGAGGAGATAGATTCCTCGCTGCTCGTGAAGGAGAAGAAGGAGAGGAAGTACGAGCTTCCGGACCTCGAGAATGTCAACGGCAAGGTCGTCATGCGTATCGCGCCCGGACCATCCGGACCTCTCCATATCGGTCACACCCGTGTATCCATCCTCAACGACGAATACGTCAAGAGATACGGCGGAGACCTCATCCTCAGGTTCGAGGACACGAACCCTGAGAAGATAGATCCCGACGCATATGATATGATCCCGGAGGATCTCGATTGGCTCGGAGTCAAATGCAACAGGACATACATCCAGTCGGACAGGTTCGAGATGTACTACGATTATACCAGGAAACTCCTGGAGATGGGCCATGCATACGTCTGCACATGCAACGGTGACGATTGGAGGAAACTCAAGGAGAACAAGCAGAAATGTCCCTGTCACGACCTTCCCGTCGAGACACAGCTCGACAGGTACGACAAGTTCCTCGCCGGGGACTATCAGGATGGGGAGGCGGTCGTCGTCGTCAAGACGGATATCTGTCACCCGAATCCTGCTGTCAGGGACTTCGTAGCACTCAGGCTCGTAAGGACACCTCACCCCAGGACCGGTGAGAAGTACATCGCATACCCCATGATGAATCTCTCGGTCGCAATCGACGACCATGAGATGGGAATGACCCATGTCATCAGGGGAAAGGATCATCTGAACAACACATTCAGGCAGGAATACATCTTCGACTACTTCGGATGGAAGAAGCCCGAGTACTACCACTACGGTCTCGTTAACATCCCCGACACGGTCCTCAAGACCTCGATCATCAAGCAGAGTATCAAGGACGGGGAGTACACAGGATGGGACGATGTCAGGACCGGAACTGTCAGGGCGATGAAGAGGCGCGGAATCAGGCCTGCTGCTATCAGGAGATACTGGGTCGAGTCAGGTATCAAACCTGTGGACATCGAGTTCTCTTGGCAGAACCTCTACGGAATGAACAGGGACATCATCGATACCGATGCCAACAGGTACTTCTGTGTCGGGAACCCTGTCTCATACGATATCGATGGGGTCGATGTCATCGAGGGTGCCGCACCCAAACACCCGGATCATCCCGAGAGAGGGGACAGGAAGTTCAAGCTCGAGGCCCCCAGGACAGTGTTCCTGGCGGACGAGGATTCCAAACTTTTCGAGAACGACGGGAAGATCAGGCTCAAGGACCTGTGCAACCTGGAATACGGAAAGCCTGCCAAGTACATCGGGAATGATGTCTCGATCCTCAAGAAAGGTGTCCGTGCGGTCCAGTGGGTCGGATCCGATGCAATGGACGCGACGCTCGTCATGCCTGACGGGTCCGTGGTCTCCGGTAAGATAGAGCCTTCGATAAAGGCCGAGACCAACGATATGGTCCAGCTCGAGAGGATAGGATTCGTCAGGGTGGAGAAGAAGGACGACAAATCCGTATCTATGATCTTCGCTCACCGCTGATCGGTACTAGGATAATCCGATAATCCGGACAGTTGCTGCAAGGCCCCGATCTATATCAGGACACATCCACGAACACTGTGGAGGCTAGATCGTAGCTGAGTGCGATCATGTTGTCGCCGATCTTGATGATCCTGTCACCGCCATCCATGAGAATGGATTCGATCTTGACCTCTCTGCCGGGTACGAATCCGATGGAGTTCAGTTTGCGGATGTCATCGCTACTGTCAGATTTGATGTAGGCGATGATACCACCCTTGTTCTTGGCCATGGTGTTGAGCTGAACTATGTTCATGGAGCCCTGGTTATAGCGCTTGCAAGGGTCGGAGCAATAAGCACAGTCCTCGTCAACAGGGTTCCCGACCATGTTGCAGATCCTGATGCTGGTATCATCGGATATGGAGTGCTCGATCTTATGGGCCTCCTCATGGGCGTCCTGATGGTCCATTCCGAGACAGTCGACCAAAAGATGTTCGATGACGTGGTGCTTCTTACGGAGCTGACGTGCGATCGACATACCCTCCTCGGAAAGCCTGATGCCTCTGTACCTCTCATAGATAACGAGCCCCTCGGCAGCCAATGTCTTTGTCATCTCAGTGACACTGGCGGGTGAGACATTCATGAACTCAGCTAGTTCGGTCGTCTTTACGTTCTTTTCTCCGTCGCTGAGTCTCAGGATGCTGATTAGGTAGTCTTCGCGGCTATCAGAAGTCATCAAATTAGTGTATATTTTAGGCGTATATAAAAACCGACTCAGAACATGTTGCCGATATTCAGGATGTAGTTCGGATCGAGGATGGACTTGATCTTTTTCAGGTCCTCAACGGCTTCCTGTCCGTACTTGTCCTTGATGAGGGAATTCCTCATCTTCCCGGATTCTTCCGTCTGTGAATCGGATACGGTGGCACTGAGATAGATATCCGCCTCGATTATTATGCCGAATATTCCTTCGGATCCGATGAACAGGTCAAGGAGATCCATGTTCTCGGAGATCTTCGGGCCGGAATCGTCCTTGGAGTCGTAAGAGGGGAGGTCGAATGCGAAGAAGTTCCTTCCGGCAGGGAATGTCATCTTCCTGCCGTTCGCAAGGTACTCGCCCCTTTCCATCGACATGAATGTACTGTCCGAGAATACGACCCTGAGTCTTCTTACATAGGGGCGGATGCCGTAGCGGTTCACCGCGATGCAGCCCCCAACCGTGTTCTCGAGCTGTGCTTTGACCGGGAACACCAGGCCGTCCAGAGAAACATCCGATCCGTCGATGCTCTGTATGCGTCCGCTCTTGATCGAATTGTTGAAGAAGGACACTGTCGTGTATGGAAGGACCCTGAGGTAGACGCCCTTATCGTCCTTTCCTGCACCGATGACCCCGGTGAGATGCTCCATGGACATAATGTCCCCTCCGCAGGGGACCGCACCTCCCTGGTCGCCCATACGGCTTCCCGAGATGGTGACCTTCGTGTTCCCTTTGCTGGAATAGCGGATACCTTCGCGTAGTTCGGTCTCATCATTGGGAAGGATGACATTCTTGGCATGGCCTTTCAGGCTGGACCTGTCGTTCAGATACTTCGAATCATCCTTTATCCTTTCTCTCAGGAACATTCAATCACCTCTGAGACGCGGTATCATCGCCGCCATGACAGACTGTTCCGTGAGGCTCTGGCGATCAAGCAGTCCGTTGCTGAGGAGACCGATGGCCCCCTGTTTCTTCCCGATCTCGGTGTTGCCGTAGATCTGTTTGACGGCATCCCCAACGGTCGCACCCTTCCTTACGAGGTCCGCTATCGAGTCGGGATATCTGAATCCGGATCCCTGACCGTAAGTCATCCGGCCGTCCTTGGAGATAACTGTGCAGTGCTGGATATCGTACAGCCCGTCGAGCATTTCGAAGACGCCTGCTTCGATACCGACGGCCATATCATGGGCCCCGAGGGCCGCCTTTGCGCGGTTCACCGAGCCCTGATGCGTCTGTTCCTCATGTGGCTGCGGGGGTACCCCGCTGGGGACATCCACTCCGACCACCTTCACATCGCCGTATATCCTTTCCATCACGGCACGGACTGCGGCTATCTTCACAGGGTTGGTCGATCCGACAGCGATATCCATGACATCCTCCCTACCGGAGCGTCCGTACCGTCCTTCCAGTATCGATGATGCGCTGATCTTCTTCCCGTCGTCGGACATGACGAGCGGGACGACTGATATATCAAGAGGATTCAGTCCGCGCCTGATCCTGTACTCATTGACCTTCATCCCGTTGTCCAGCGTCTCCTCGGAGACAACGAGGATGTCCACGGTGTCCATGATCTCGTTGGGCCCGTAGATGTCATCGATCTCGAAGATGGTGAAATTATCCCTGGAGCGCAGGTAGTTCTCCAATGCCTTCTTCCTTACCTCGAAGCTCACGGTGTTTGACCTGTTCTCGCTGGCCATCCTGTCCGATGTCAGGCCTATGTACACCTGCTCTCCAACTTCGAATGCCCTGTCCAGAAGGGCCCTGTGCCCATCATGGAGGATATTGAAGGTCCCAGCCACTGCCGATATCATTTCCAACCTAACCAGAGGGCGACGACCACGACGCCCACAAGGATGACCTCGAGGATCAGGTACTTGCGCAGTTTGCTCTTTACCTCGTCCCCTGACGTTCTCTGGCATTCCTCGCTGCAGAATTTCCCTTCTCCCACGAATGCCTTGCCGCAGGACACACAGTGTCTGTGCTGCGGAATCTTCTCTGTATACTCTGCCATGGTATCCCTCATACCGACCTGCGGTCGGCCTCGTTGTGAACTATGATCATGCAGTGGTCCGCATGCAGACTGTGGGGTCCGATGCAGATCCTGTCAGGTGAATATGATATCAGGAGCTGCTCCTCCTCTTCGCTGAGGTCGCGGTTGTCCCCTAACACGAAGATGGGGTTCTCGGGGAAGTCATAATCCCTGCAGTCCACTCCGTCCTCCTTGAGGTAAACGAAACTGCCCAGTTTGGATAGCTTCTCCAGTACATCTTCGAAGGACATCCTGGTGTTGTACACTCCAGGTGATGACCTTATCTCCTCGCCCGGGCCGACCTTTTTCAGAAGGGCGTTGCGGATGAGGGATGCGGTGCTCCTCTCGTCCGGATTAAGATACCTGAGCTCCTGCCCCTTGAATACCACGGTCTTAGGGGCATCGTCGCCTCCTTCGAGCACCAGATAGATCTCCACGTCCTTGCGGAGATCGTGGCTCAGGAAGAATGCGGAGTTGACGCATCTTACCAGTATGTCCAGCCTGCCGGCTCCGCCTGCAATGTCATCCAGTTTGAAATCGCCTGTCGTGACCGCCTTATGGCCGGTAATCACGAAGTATCTCATTCGGATCCCTGGAGGTCCTTGAGCGCATCCATGTCGATGCCGCCCATCTGCTTCATGATCTGCTTACGCATCTTACGGTCCTTACCGACGGATGACATCATCTTCTTGCTGTTGGAGTACTGTTTCAACAGTTCCTTGACGTCGTGTGTTGATACTCCGGCACCGGCTGCGATCCTGTCGATACGCTTGGACTTGATCAGGGAAGGCTCCTCCTTCTCCTCGGGGGTCATCGAATCCATGATGACCTTGAACACTCCCAGTTTCTTCTGGGTGCCCTCGTAATCCACCTTGTCGCTCATGTCGCTCATTCCGGGCAGGAGGCTCATGATCTTCTCCAGCGTACCCATCTTGCTCATGGCGGTCATCTGGTAGTACATGTCGTTGAGGGTGAAACGGCCCGTTATCATGTTGCGGGCAACCTGTTCCATCGCTTCCTGATCGTCGATCTCCTGGGATGCCAGCTCCATCAGTGCGGAGAGGTCTCCCATTCCCAGAAGCCTTGAGATGAATCTCTTCGCATCGAAGGGCTCCAGGTCGCGGATGTGCTCACCGGTTCCCAGGAACACTATCCTGGCGTTGGTCTTCTGGATGGCGGATATTGCTCCTCCTCCCTTCGAGGTACCGTCCATCTTGGTCAGGATGACGCCCGTCACGCCGACGGCCTTGTGGAATGCCTCTGCCTGGGGTCCGGCCTGCTGTCCCACCTGGGAATCAAGGACCAGGATCCTCTCCTCGGGTTTGGCAACAGCGGCGATGCGTTTGATCTCATCGATCAGATCGTCCTCCAGAGCATGGCGTCCGGATGTATCGATTATGACGATCTGCTTGTGCTTGAAGTGCTCCTTTCCTCTCTTCACGATGCCTGCTGCATCGGATTCTCCGGGTTCTCCGTAGACCTCGACATTTACCTTCTCTCCCAGTTGCTTCAGTTGTTCGAGGGCGGCGGGCCTGTACACATCAGCCCCGATGAGTCCGACAGAGAATCCCTTCTTGGTGAAGTAGAGCGCGAGTTTTCCTGTGGTCGTGGTCTTACCCTGACCGTACAATCCGACCATCATGATCGTCTGAGGCGTCAGTTTGAGTCCTTCGCCGTTGTTGACGAGTCTGACTAGTTCCTCGTAGATTATCTTAGAGACGTGATCCTTCATGCTCTTTCCGGCCTCTGGGGGCTCGTTGAGCGCACGATCCTTCACGTTGTTGGTGACCTCTAGGACGAGCTTGACATTGACATCGGCTTCCAGCAGTGCGCGCTGTAGGTCCTTGCAAAGGTCCTTGACGAGTTCCTCGTCTATGACCGAGGCCTTTCCGATGCGGCCGAGAACGTTCCTGAGGGATTTTCCTAATCCTTCCATGACCATGGTAAACAAGCCGTCTATACGCGCACGCGTAAAAAAGGATATTGGGTGTTTGTCGGTGAAAATGAAAGATCACAAAAGCCTCAAAACGTCACATTGCCGGCATAATATTGCTTGTAAGAGCAGATGATGAAGGTTGGGGGACCGGTCAGCAATAAGAAGGGATGGGATGCACTCTACAGCCTGACCGAATCCCTGTAGGAATCTTATTATCAAAGCGAGTATATAATCGTTATGCTATAAATTTAGCTGATTACTTTATTATTATATATTTCTGCTTAAAGAAGAGAAACGACACATAAATTGACTGAATCAATACATGGATATATCATCCAATTAATGCGGACTCACTGCACTTTGAAGGTAAAAAATCAAATTGTGTTAAAAATGAAAGGGCTGCTCTTGGCAGCCCTTGGATTGTAGTTTCTTTTCACGGAAGGAGTCCGGCGCTTCTGAGCTCTTCGGCAAGGTTGTCGACGGCTCTTCCTGCCTCCTCGATCCTCTTTGCACCGGCGATGACGATTTTACCAGATCCGAAGAGAAGGATGACGACCTTGGGGTCGTTGATCCTGTACACGAGACCAGGGAACTGCTCGGGCTCATATTCGACCTTCTCAAGTCCGAGTGTGATCGCAGTGGTGTTGAGGTTGACCTCGTTTCCGAGGTCCGCCGATGAGACCATGTTCTGGATCTCGGTTTTGGGGTTCTCGTAGACGTCCTGGCCGATCGCTCTGAGATCCGTGAGGACCTTGTTGACCGAGGCCTCAAGCATCTTCAGGTCGGTGGAACCGGTGAAGACAGCCTTTCCGGATCTGAACAGCAGGACTGATGTCTTGGGGTCCTTGACCCTGTAAACGAGTCCCGGGAATGTGTGGGGGTCGTATTTTGAATCGGTAAGACCCTCCATGATCTTGTTGAGATCGAATCCATCGGAAAGTTGCGTTGATGCTACAATGTTCTGTACGTGAAGGTCCCACATATTCCTAGGCATTTATAAGCAGTATATAAATGCTATCGCCTTTGATTAGGTTCAGTCACGGTCCCTGCGACCTTTGAAAGGTCTCTTACCAGATGGTTTCCCGAAGGATCTGCGAGGGCCGCCAGACGATCTTTTAGGACGCCTCTCATATCCGTCGTCCTCGAATATGGAATCGAACGTAGCGATATCACCCTTCGCTTCGTAATGATTGCGTACGTATTCCTTCACGTCGTCGGATCCACAGACCTTTTTCAGCCATTTGACCGAAGGTACTTCTGGGTCGCCCTCCATCTCGAAATACAGTTCGGCGGCTTCCCTGTCGGCACCCACGTCATGTAGGGCGTAGATCATCTTCTTAGAGCGGTAGAAGTCATCGAGCGACTTATCCACGAGCGCCTGTCTGCAGAACTCCAGGCCCTTGTCGTAGTGGTCCTTGAGCCAATCTATCTCCTTGGCCACACTCTGCTTGCCCAGTTCCCTCCCGACCTCCAGGATCCTATCGGGATCGCTGCCGCAGTATTGGTCCAGGTAATACATGTCATCCAATCCGGCCTGGTATACTATGATGAGGTTGGTGAGGTCACCGTTCTTCAGGTGGATCCCGGCAAGGCATTTCCTGACATCGTTCCTGAACATCTTGTTCGAGAGTTCGTCCATCGCCTCGGGACTTCCCGCCCTTGCGGCGTTCATCATGACGGACATGTACTCTTCCTTCTTCATCTCCAGGTTCTTGGCCTTGAGGAACATCCCGAACGGATCGTCCTGGATCTTGAACTCGCCCTGCCTCGAGATGATGAGGTCCCTGTACTGGGGGTACTTGGCCTTCAGCCATTCGACCTGGTTGCCTTCCGCCTTGGCGGACAGGAACTCACTGAAGAACGCTGCCTCGGGAACGGTCTTGGAGTTCTGTTTCAGTTCCTTCACCGCTCTGGCATCGCCGTTCATCGCACGCGTGAACATGACATATACCGACTGTTTGAGCCTAATGCCCTCTTCGATCCTTTCGAGATGTCCGGCCGCCATTTCGGAATCCTTCTTCCTCTTCAGCAGTTCCAGGCCCTTCATGACCTTCTTGCCGTCATCAGGGTATCTGGATGCGAAATCGTCGATGATCGGATCGTCGGCCTCGATCTCTTCGAGGCATATCCTGCGGTAGATGGCGTGCATGTTCCCTTTGCCATACTCATTATCGAAGAATGTGCGGTCGAATCCCTTGTCCCTGCATATGCAGAGATATTCATACTCTATGAGGGCATCCTCGCTGCACTGCGGGCCGATCCTTGCCCTGAGATCCTGGAATCCAGTCTTGCCGGTCTCCTTGAGTATACGGTCCGCATTGTTCTCGCAGCCCTCGCTCATCATGACCGATCCGTGAAGGAACATTACCATGGCCAGGTCCGGATTCCCGTTCTCCAAGCAGTCGATACCTCTGTAAAGGAGTCTCGAGGCGTCCTGGGGGAGTAGGATCTTCTTCGGTTCCTGCGGTTCATCCCTGGGTTCGGGACGTCTCTTATCGAAACCCTCCCTTCTCGGGCGTTCTCCCTTCCTGTCGGAGAACTCCCTGCGTGGACGGCCGCCGTGATCGTTCCCTCTTCTGCGGTCATCGGATCTTCCGTGAGGTCTTCTATCGAAGTCCTTCTTAGGACCTTTACCAAAATCCTTTCCGTCCCTGCGGGGTCTGTGGTCACCCT
This sequence comes from Candidatus Methanomethylophilaceae archaeon, assembly GCA_017468935.1. Taxonomy (GTDB): domain Archaea; phylum Thermoplasmatota; class Thermoplasmata; order Methanomassiliicoccales; family Methanomethylophilaceae; genus Methanoprimaticola. Next base: position 29,139 of record JAFUHJ010000120.1, on the reverse strand, counting down.
GATCGTTCTTCCGGTATGGCCTGTCGGCGTCCTTCTTCTCGAAATGCTTCGAACCGCTCTTGCGCTCTTTCTTTTCGTAGGCCATCGATGATACCCCAACGGACGGAACATGCCCCGTCGATACGGACAATTAGGGTTAGGCCCTATTTGACATTTTATGTCTGGCGGAGCCGATGATATCTTTTTACTTGGGGAACTGCCTTGCACCATCCATGGGATTCTTCTCAAGAAAGAAAGAGGAAAAGGAGCAGGTCGAGATGCCGCAGGGCGGTAACGAACTGTATGTCGACCGCAGGTTCAACATCTATTGGCTTCTAGGATACAGTCCTTTCGAGGATTATACGATCGAACAACTCCATTCCGCCATGGATCTGGAGATCAAGAAGCTGTCCCGTGTCCTCAGGACCCAGCCTGTGGAGATGGTCAGGGTCAAGACACAGAAGAAACTGGACAAGATCCAGGACATCTACGACAAGGAGGATGTTATCGCCCACGAGAGGGATGATGCCATCCTGATGTTCAACGAGGATATGCTGAGATACAACAACGAGCTCAGCACGGACAGGGAGAAGATCGATTCCGCCATCGTCAGGTCCGGATGGAGAGGGGACGGCATCAACGCCCTATCCATAGAGGGTATGCCTCAGTGCGCTCACTGCGGATACATCAACCGCAAGGTCAAGAAGTGCATCCACTGCGGCAAGAAACTGTGATTCAGCGCTTGAGGAAGGAGAATCTGGATTTCTTCACGTTGCCGTTCTTGTCGAACTTTTCCCTGAGGAGACGGTTGTAGTTGTCCTTGATCTTCCAGTCGCCGGGCTTGAGTTCCATCAGGATCTCGAGCTCCTCCTTGGCCTTCTGGTAATCCTTGATGTCGTTTAGGAGCAGTGCCGCGTAATTCTGGTGGTATTCGAATTTGTTGGGATTCATGGCGATCGCCTTCTCGTAGTATTCCTGCGCCTTGGGGAAGTCGATCATCTGATTCCTGAGGAATCTGGCATAAGTGTTGTATATGTCTGACGTGGGTTCAAGTTCAAGGAGCCTTTGGAATTTCTCGTTGGTCTCCTTGTTATACTTCTTGTTCTCGGCCAGGTATGATATCTGGGCCTTCAGGCCATCCACGTAGTCCGGGTCGATATCCATGACAGCATCCAACTGCATGAGCCCGTACTTCTCATCCTTGAGGCCGTATAGGATGTGCTGGGCGAGCTGCAGTCTGACCTTGCAGTTGTGCGGGTCAGTCTTGAGATAATCCTCAAGGGTGTTCACGGCACCTTCAATGTTGCCGCTGTCATACTGTCTCTTCGCTTTGCTGCACGCATCAAACGCTGGGTCCGAACTCATCGCAACAGAGTAGACGTAACTAGGTAAAATGTCTTATGTCCGATGCTTCTACGGGGCCGTATGGGAGTAGTAGTCAAATTCTCGGCAGGCGTGGCAATGACCCTGCTGTTCGTCATAGTGGTGCCGTACATAACGGACACGTACATCATACCCTACATCAAAGAGGCCGTAGGTGACAGCGGATTCCTGTTCATAAGCTCCCAGACCCTGATACAGATCCTGATATTCATGGTCATGGTAGGATTCATGTTCCTGTTGGGCGGCGGTGCGGTATTCAGATGGTTCGGGGTATTCGGGATCCTGGGTATGATAGTCGCCTATTACATCCTGGGTGACGTGACCCGTGCGATCATCCCGTTGGTCTCGATAGTAATCGTTTGGCTGATATTCACCCTTCTCCGCAAGAGAAAGGAGAAAAAGAAGGCGGGGAAGACAGCAAAATCCTGATCCTGTCCTAGTGGATCGGACATGCTTTAATTTAATCAAAGAGCATACGGCATGGTATCATGGCTGATATCGTCGGTCTCAAGAACCGCGGAAAGACGAAGGCGGATGCGGATGAACGCCGTTCCGCTGCAGAAGAGTACACGGGAGTGAAACTCGAGACTATCTCTAATTACGGATTCGATCCCGAATTGGCCTCGAAGAATATCGAGAATATGATCGGTACCGTCCAGATACCGTTAGGGTATGCGGGACCGGTCAGGATCGAAGGGGAATACGCCAAAGGCGAGTTCCTCATCCCGTTGGCTACTACCGAGGGTGCTCTGGTGGCCTCCATATCCAGAGGGATGTCCGTCATCAATGCATCCGGAGGGGTGAGGTCCGCTGTTTTTGCAGATGCCATGACCCGTGCACCAGTATTCAGGGTGGAGGGCATCGAACATTCCAAGAAGGTAATGGACTGGATAGAGGCCAACATGGATCTCGTCGATGCAGAAGTCTCTAAGACGACTAGCCACGGAAGACTGGTCGATATGGAATTCTTCCCGGACGGAAGGAGCCTGTACATGAGGCTCTCCTTCGACACAGCGGATGCCATGGGTATGAACATGGCCACCATCGCCTCCGAAGCGGTCTGCAGGCTGGTCGAGAAGGAGACCGGGGCCGTGATGATCTCAGTATCAGGGAACATGTGCTCTGACAAGAAGCCGGCGGCGATCAACATGATCTCCGGAAGGGGAAAGACAGTAGTGGCAGAGGCCACGATCCCGTCGGACATCGTCAAGGAGAAGCTGCACACGACCACTTCCGCCATAGTGGAAACCAACTACAGGAAGAATCTGGTAGGCAGTAGCATCGCAGGCACATTGGGTGCCAATGCTCACGCCGCTAACATGGTTGCGGCACTCTATATCGCGACCGGACAGGATCCGGCGCAGGTAGTCGGAGGCAGTATGACCATCACCACATGCGAGGACGTCGACGGGGACCTGTACATATGTGTGCGCATGCCCACGGTCGAGGTCGGCACGGTCGGAGGAGGAACGGCACTCCCATGTCAAAAGGAGGCCCTTCAGATGATCGGATGCAGCGGGGCCGGGAAGGCCAAGAAGCTATCGGAGATAGTCGCCTCCACCGTTCTCGCCGGGGAACTATCCACATTGGCCGCTCAGGCCGCGGGTCAGCTCGGTCAGGCCCATAAGACGCTTGGTAGGTGACACGATTAAGTCATTCAAGAAGGTGGCCAGTGGGGCGATAGAACCCGTAAAGCGTATCGCTGACGACACGACGGAGCAGGTCCGCCGTATAGCGGATGGGACCATCGAACCAGTTCGTAATTTTGTAGATGACAATCTGGAGCCCGTCAACCGTCTGGCCGATGGGACGATAATGCCCATCAGGTTCCTCACCGGAAGCAAGTCTGCCGATGATATCCCTGACAAGATAGACATGGAATACAGGGAGAAGATCGTCGTCAGGACAAGTCTGGTAGGGATAATCGCCAACATATTGCTGGCGGCGGTCAAGGCGCTGCTCGGTCTGCTCACCAACTCTATAGCAATTACTTTGGATGCGGTCAACAACTTCACGGATGCCCTGTCCTCGGTCGTGACCATCATCGGAACGAAGCTCGCAGGTAAGGAGCCTGACAAGAATCATCCGTTCGGGTACGGCAGGATAGAGTATCTGACAACGATGATCATCTCGGCCATCATCGTGTATGCCGGTATAACCGCCCTGATCGATTCGGTGGAAAAGATCCTAGAACCGGAAGAGGCGACATATTCAGCATTGTCCTTGGGGATCATGTTCGTCGCCATCCTAATGAAGATCGCTCTGGGGAACCATTTCCAATCAGTCGGAAAGAAGGTCAACTCTAGCGCTCTGGTGGCATCGGGAAAGGATGCATACTACGATTCGCTGCTGTCCACATCAGTCCTGTTATCCGCCATCATATTCATGGCATTCGGAATAAGTCTTGAGGCATATGTGGGAATACTCATCGCCATATTCATTGCGAAGGCAGGTCTCGAATTGATATTCGAGGCATTGGATGACATCCTCGGACGCCGTGCCGACAACGAGCTGGTGGAAGAGATCAAGAAGACGATCTGCGAGGAGGAGAATGTCAACGGTGCGTACGATCTGATCCTTCACAGCTACGGCCCCAACAGGATCGTCGGTTCCGTGCATGTCGAGGTCCCCGGGGATATGACCGCAGTGGAATTGGACACGATGCAGCGCAGGATCGTGAGGAGGGTGGCCGAGAAGCATAAAGTGCTGATCGCCGCAGTGGGGATATACACCATAGACAACAACCCGCGTGCCAAAGCGATCCGTGACACCGTTCTGGACATCGTATTTTCACACCCTGAGGTCATCCAGGCCCACGGATTCAGACTGGATCCGGTAAAGAGGGTCATGAATCTTGACATGATCATCGATTACAACGCCAAGGATCGTGATTCCATATTCGAGCAGATAAAGGCCGAGGTACAAGAGAAGTATCCCTACTACACCCTGGAATTCGTTCTGGATATCGATATTTGAGTTCCGATGCGCGGTAGGCGTGCGCGATAATATAAATCGGGGATTTATTATCGAGGATTCATGCCTGTAATAAACTTCAAGTACAGCGACCTGTGCTCCATCATCGGACAGGAGATCCCCATGGACACTCTCGCTGAGAGGATCCCCATGATCGGGGCCGATATCGAACACGCCGAGGCCGGCTCCGACGATATGTCAGTCGAATTCTTCCCGGACCGTCCAGACCTTTACAGCGTCGAAGGCACGGCAAGGGGACTCAGGGCCTTCCTCGGTATAGAGACCGGTCTCAAGACATACGATGTTTCCAAATCCGATATCGACGTATATATCGACGATTCGGTCAAGAACGTCAGACCATACTTCCTTTGCGGTGTCGTGAGGGGAGTCAACATCAGCGACAACATGCTGAAATCGATCATGGAGATGCAGGAGAAGCTGCACACGACCATCGGAAGGAAGAGGAAGAAGCTCGCGATCGGTATCCATGATCTCGACAAGGTGAACGGTCCGTTCACGTACAGGCTAGCGGACCCGCACTCCATAAGATTCGTCCCTCTCGCGAAGACGGAGGAGATGGACATGGAGGAGATTCTCACCAAACACGAGAAGGGTCGCGATTACGCTCATCTCTTGGAAGGATACAAACAGTACCCGATCATTCTCGACAGGGACAATCAGGTCCTGTCGTTCCCTCCGATCATAAACGGTGCGTTGACAACAGTCACCACCGAGACGCACAATCTGTTCATCGATGTCACCGGATTCGACCGCAAGGCCGTGAAAGGGGCATTGGACCTGGTCTGCACATCCCTGGCCGAGCGCGGAGGAAAGATCGAATCCGTCACCATGCATGAGGGCAAGGAGTCATTCCAGTCGCCCGATCTCACACCTTCTAAGTACAGCATCTCAGCAGAGGAGTGCAACAAGTACCTAGGAACGAAACTGATCCCGGAGGACATGGTCACGGCATTGAAGAAGATGGGAATGGATGCGGATGCCAAAGGGGACACCGTCAACGTTGTGGTCCCCGCATACAGGCTCGACATCATGCATAAGGTCGATCTCTTCGAGGATGTCGGTATCGGATACGGATTCGAGAACTTCGGAGGAGAATACTCGCTCAAACAGACGTTCGGAGGTCTCGAGCCGGCCAACGCATTCTCCGAGGATGTCAGGGATATAATGGTAGGGCTCGGGTTCATGGAGGTCATGACCCTCACCTTGATCAACGACAAGGACGAGTTCGAGATCTCAAAGCTCCCTCATGTGGAGAACGTCAGGGTCCTCAACCCCATAACAGAGGATGTCACATGCCTGAGGTCCTATCTTATGCCCAGTCTGATGAACATCCTGAGGCACAACAAGCACCGCGATCTCCCCCAGAGGATATTCGAGGTCGGAAATGTGGTCAGGGACAATCTCATACAGGTCCGTCTCTGCGCCATGTACACGGCATCTAAGGTCTCCTTCACTGAGATCAAATCCATCACGGAATCTGTCCTCAGGGAGATGGGATGCGAGTACGAGCTCAGGAACACGGATATCAAGACGTTCATCGAAGGACGCGGAGCAGAGATCTATTACAAGGGCGAACCCATAGGCATGTTCGGAGAGATGGCCATCGATGTCGTCACTGGTTACGAGATAACACACCCCGTTGCGTTCATGGAATTGAATCTCGATCCCATCATCAACGACCGCAAGGGTACCATGTTCTGAGGTGATGAAATGGAGACAGGAGAGACTTTCCCGGATTTCGTTCTCCAGGACGAGAACGGCGATGAATTCGACAGCAAGCAACTGAAAGGCAAGAGATATGTCATCTACTTCTATCCGAAGGACAACACATCCGGTTGCACCAGGGAGGCCATCGGTTTCAGCGAGAAGCTGGACGATTTCGAGGCGCTCGGTATCCAGGTCATCGGAGTAAGCAAGGATACGGTGGCGTCCCACAGGAAGTTCGTGGATTCCAAGGAACTGAGGATTAAGCTCCTTAGCGATCCCGATCATATCCTGCTCGAGGCATCAGGTGCCTGGGGTACGAAGATCATGTACGGGAAGGAGACCACAGGGACCATCAGATCGACATTCATCGTCGGAAAGGATGGCAAGGTCGAAGCCGCCTGGAAGAAGGTCAAGGTCGACGGTCACGTGGACAAGGTCCTTGAAAAGGCAAGATCACTTTCTTAAATCGATTCAATGAAAAATCAGGGGGATCACTCCCCCTTGTATTGTTTTCAGAAGTCCACGAGATCGTGGTACTCGTATGCGGGTTCGCCAGCGTTGAAGCAGTACTGGATGGTCGCGAAGTTCTTCTTGAGCTCCTTGACATCCTCTTTGACCTTGGCAGGGTCCTCCTTCTTCTTGACGACCCTTGCGATGAGCTCTGCGACCTCCTTCATCTCACTCTCCTTCATTCCGAGACGGGTCATCTCCTGCGATCCGAGCCTGAGTCCGGACGGGTTGACGGAGCTGGTGTCCCTGGGGAGCATGTTCTTGTTACAGATGATGTTGGCGTCCTCGAGCAGCTGTGCGCACTGCTTTCCTCCTCCGAACTGGGAGACATCGACAGCGATCGCGTGGGATCTGGTGAATCCGAGGTCGGGACAAAGCACAGGGACTCCGAGCTCATAGAGGGCCTCTCCGAGTGCGCGTGAGTTCTTGCAGGCCTGGGCAGCGTATTCCTTTCCGAAGACATCCATCTCGGCGAGGGTAATTCCCAATGCTGCCATCGCGTGGAGGTGGTGGCTGGATGTGACTCCGGGGAATGCTGCATGCTGGAGCTTCTTCTCCTGTTCCTCGGTGAGGTTCTGTCCCAAGAGGATTCCGTGGTTGGGTCCGGGGAATGTCTTGTGTGTCGATGCGGAGACGATGTTGACTCCTTCCCTGAGGGGGTCCTGGAACTGTTTTCCGGCGATCAGACCGAGAACGTGCGCGCAGTCTTCCCAGACGAGACATCCTATCTCGTTGAATGTGTCCTGCAGCTCCTTGAGTGGCGGAGGGAACAGGAAAACGGAGAGACCAAACTGTGCTACCTTGGGCTTTGCTGCCTTCAGGACCTTGATGGTACCGTCGATATCCAGGTTCATATTGGACTCGTTCCAGGGGTAATTCACTGAGTTGACTCCTCTCTGTCCGAATGCACCGAACTCGCATGTGGAGATGTGCGCTCCCTGGTCCAGGGCACAGGTGGTGATGATATCGCCGGGTTTGGCGAAGGCCATCAGGACGGCCATGTTGGCAACGGTTCCGGAGATGGGCCTGAGGTCCGCGAACTCGCAGTCGAAGACCTTCTTTGCAAGTTCGATAGCTTTGAGCTCGACCTTATCAACGTAGATGTTTCCCTGATAGTAGCGCTTCCCGGGAAGTCCCTCGGCGTACCTGTCGGCGAAATCGGAGATGAGCATCTCTTTGGCAAGGGGGCTCATGAGGTTCTCCGATGCGATCATAGGGATGCATTCCTCGAACCACTTGTTATGGGCCTTGACATTTTCTCTGATGAATTTGGCGTCCTCTTTGGCCATGTTATCGTTTTTCATGTAAGATTTCGTATATAAATACTGTTTTGCGCGCTGTTAAAAAGAGGGGAAAACTCTATAGTCGATCTGGCTAGACGGGCCCTATTCACAAGGTTAAAGAAATCGGGTTAATCGGTATTTTTCTACCAAATATTTGGTAGATTCTTACCTTATATTATATTCTCCTAGGATTCAAACATCAGTGTTCAAATGAAATTCGATGAAGTCCTTGAGGACATTAGAAATGGAAAGCCCGTTCTTGTATACGATTTCGATGACAGGGAGAGGGAATGTGACCTCACAGTCGCTTCCCAATTCGTGACCCCCGAGATCATCCAGAAGATGAGGAAGGAGGCCGGAGGACTCATATGCGTCACCACACCGTATTCCAAGGCGATGGAACTGGGTCTGCCTTTCATGTCCGATGTTTACTGGGATGACTGCGAGAAGTTCCCCCTTCTCAAGGCCATGGCCCCCACGGACATCCCATACGACAGGACCAAATCCTCGTTCGGAGTGACAATAAACCACAGGAAGACCTACACTGGAATCACCGACAAGGACCGTGCCCTCACCGCCAGCGAATATGCGAAGGTCATTTTCGCCGATAAACCCGCAGATGAGATCAAGAAGGACCTGGGTACCAATTTCAGAGCTCCCGGTCACATCCACCTGCTCAACACCTCGGAGAAGATCCTGGAGACCCGTTTCGGACATACCGAACTGTGCACCGCACTGATGTACATGGCAGGCGTCATGCCTTCGGCCACCATCTGTGAGATGATGGGTGACGACTTTGGATCCAGACCCAAGTCCAGTGTAGCAGAGTATGCTGCGGAACAGGGCATCAAGATCGTCGACGGTGACGAGGTCATCGCCCAGTGGAAAGAGTTCAAGAAGACCCACCCGGAGCTATGAAATGGTAAGAGTAATGGCATCAGGCGTGTTCGATCTGATCCACCCGGGACACATCGATTACCTGAAGCAGGCCAAGTCCTACGGCGATCATCTGACCGTTGTGATCGCAAGCGACGAGACCGTACGCAGGAAAAAGCATGAGCCGGTGACACCGGATGTCATGAGGGCCAAGATAGTCGATTCCCTGAAGCCGGTGGATGAGGTCATAGTCGGAGGTAACGGGGACATCCTGGACACCGTCGCCAAGGTCAGGCCCGACATAATCGTTCTCGGATACGATCAGCATTTCGATGAGAAGAAGCTCGAGTCAGAGCTGGCATCGAAGGGGTTCGAGGGCATAAGGGTGGTCCGTGCGACTGAATGCGCCGATGATCTGAACGCCACGAGGCGCATAGTAGCCAAGATCAGGGAGATGGGTTCCAGATGAAGATTATAGGTATCGCGGATACCACATTCGCAAGATACGACATGGGGCATTCCGCCATCGATGAACTTCAGCATGCAGGTACGGGTTTCAGGATCGTCAGGTACACCGTTCCCGGAGTCAAGGATCTTCCGGTCGCATGCAAGAAGCTCATCGAGGAACAGAATTGCGACATAGTCATGGCCCTCGGTATGCCCGGGCCGATGCAGAAGGACAAGATGTGCGCCCATGAGGCCTCGACAGGACTCATCAGGGCACAGCTGATGACCAACAAACACATTATCGAGGTCTTCGTCCACGAGGACGAGGCCAAGGACGATGCAGAACTGGCATTCCTTGCAGACAGCAGGGCCAGGGAGCATGCGCTCAATGTTTACGATCTACTGTTCCGTCCGGAGAGTCTCACTAAGAGGGCCGGAACAGGACTTAGGCAGGGATTCGCCGATAAAGGTCCCGTCAGATATAGGTGATAAAATGAAGAAATACAAGATCGGAGCGGTAGTGGCAGAGTTCAATTACGAGGTCACCATGCTCATGATGGAGAGGGCCAAGGCTGAAGCAGAATTCCTCGGAGTCGAGATAACCAAGGAGATCAAGGTCCCCGGATGCTTCGAGATTCCTATGGCCACCAAGAAACTTCTCGAGGACAAGAACATCGATGCCGTCATTACACTGGGTGCGGTCATCACTGGCGAGACCAGGCACGACGAGGTCGTCATCGCACAGGCATCAAGGAAGATCATGGACCTCTCACTGGATTACGGCAAGCCTGTCGGATTCGGTATCACCGGCCCCGGCATGACTGAGCTTCAGGCAATGGACAGGATCGAGAAAGGCAGGGATGTCGTCGATACTGTCGTCAAGATGCTCCAGAGACTGGAGTGAAAACCATCAGGGCGGTATATTCCGCCCTTTTTATCACTCGTTCTAAAAGGATTTACATTCTGGGTTGACGTCCGTCGCTCACGGCGATCTTCACAACATCGATGACGCTCGAGAGGGCCACTCCTGTGGACATAGCGATAGCGACACAGCCCTTTCCATGCAGATACATGTCTATGATCGTGTGGACGTTGTCATCCTCGGTATCGATCCCTTTAGGATTGAAGCGGCGCGGACCGTTCTGCCAGGAACGTGTTTTGCACTTAGGGCACCTCATCGGGGTCCTTGTGGAACGTGAGAACCATGTGTGACCGCAGACGAAACAGGAATACGATGTGGATTCCCCGTACCAGTGATAGGTTCCGCAGTGCGGGCATCTGGCAGGCATATCAATGCTGCTCGTCCATTCGTGGCCGCATCTGCCGCACCTTTTCTCGCTGAGGGTTTTCGTCTGCATGTTATCACTTGGATTATACATCCAACATCGCTTTAACGTATTTAAGATAATCGTCCAATCGTATCTAAACCAGTCAAAAATGGAACATCATTTAGGCTAAATTATTCAACAGTCTACCATTCTGCAGTCGTTATGGTAATACTTTCCTACTATGCATGTGCTAACACTGGATGCCTGGATATTGACATAGATGCCTGCGATATGTTTTTAGCAAGGCTAATGCACTTAGCCCCATGGATCCGATATCCATCATCCTACTGGGAATAGGCCTCGCCATGGATGCCTTCGCAGTATCCATATGCAAAGGATTGGCCATGAGGACACCAGGCCTGAAAGCGATGGTGATAGTCGGTATCTGGTTCGGAAGCTTCCAGATGATCATGCCATTGATCGGATTCTATCTCGGGGAGTCATTCTACCAGTACATCGCAGATGTGGACCATTGGGTCGCCTTCGGATTGTTGGCCCTGATAGGTATCAACATGATCCGGGAGTCCGTTTCTGATGACGAGGAGGATGTGGACGACAGCATAAGCTTACGTATAATGTTCCTCCTTGCAGTTGCCACGAGCATAGATGCTCTGGCCGCTGGGATATCGATGGCGATGGACGGTTCCAACATCTGGCTGGACGCCGCTATGATCGGTGCGATAACATTCCTGATCTCCGTGGTCGGAGTCAAGATGGGTAGCATAGTCGGTGACAGATTCAGCAACAAGGCCAAATTCGTCGGCGGAGCGATATTGATCCTGATAGGAGTGAAGATCTTGCTGGAACACTCAGGATTCCTCTGAGAGGTCCTTTCCGTCTTCGGATAGAAGAAGGAACTTCCTGGCGTAATCCTCTACGGCGTTGTTGAGGTCGAAGTCCTCTCTGGGGGCACCGAACGAACGCAGCTTCTGAAGGATGTTGTCGTCCTTCACAGATTTCATGAGTTCATCCATCCAGTACTCCAGGTCGAACATGTTGGCATCGTTCCAATGCTTGAAGATGCGGGCCTTGTGCTCATCGCTGAAGTTCTCCGTCAGGGATTCGTATTCCGATTTCAGAAGGCTGCACATATGGAGTTTCAGATTGTCGTCCTCCACATATGTGTCGGGATCGTAATGGAAGTCCTCGAGGATCTCTTCGATGATGTTGTTGACCGTACGGAAGTCACGACCGTAAGAAAGAATCTTGGTCAGCAGTTTCGGAATGATCGTAGGGTAGATCTCCGGATCGTCATCCAGTTCACCCGACTGGTGCTTCATCCTGAAGTTCCTGTAGACTGTGATGTAGAAGATGCCTTTGCACGAGACCTCTGCCTTCACCCCGAATTCCGTCGAGATGGCATCGATGTATTCGATCGGATTGAATGCTATGTATTCGCGCTCCTTCATACATGTCATGTCGACGATGCGTTTGCACACGGCTATGATGTATGAATCGATAAAACGAAGGTCCGTGATGAGATCCAGGCCCTTCTTCCAATCCGAGTGTGCCTTACCTTCCTCCCCCATGGCCGCATAGGCTATGCCGCGCACGAAGAACATGTCGGCTTCGGGTTCTTCCTCGGAGTTGTTGATGATATCGTCCATCGCATCCACGGATTTCTCAGGGTCGCTGTCAATCTGGTTGATTATCTGGAGATATTCATTCTCGTATGGTTTGTTGAGCAGGAATGCCTTCGCATTGGACCTGGATCTGAATGTGCGTTTCTCACATTCAGAACAGACATAGTATCCTGCCTCATCCGAGGAGATGGCTCCGCCGCAATAGGGGCAGAGTCTTATGGTAAAGGCCATGCCCGTCTAATCCAATCGGAGTTATAATTACTTGGCGGTTAATTATGACCTTGACGATTGACCTTTGGTGCTGACATCAGTTCATCGATCCGACGATGTCGTCTGCCAACCTTTCGAGATCTGCCATCTGCTCCGGGCGCATGGAGGATTTGATGACGAATGTCTCGCCGACCTTGGTCATGCCCTTCAATGACGACATCCTATCCTCCATTATCTTGGGCGACTGGGGCGCCCACGATCCGTTGCCGATCAGGGAGTATTTCCTGTTCTGGACGGTCATTATTTCCATATCCTCGATGACGGCGGACATGGTAGGATGGAGGTTGTTGTTGTATGTGGGTGCAGCCAGCACGATGTTGCTGAACCTGAAGGCATCACCCACAACATACGAGGGGTGAGTCCTTGTGACATCGTACATGGTGACCTTCTCCACGCCCTTGCTCTTGAGGAGGAGAGCCAATTTGTCGGCCACAGCGGCGGTGTTGCCATACATGGAGGTGTATGCGATGACGACCCCCTTCTCCTCGGGCTCATAGAGGCTCCAGGTGATGTACTTCTCCATGATGTATCCGATCTGTTCCCCTCTCCAAATGGGTCCGTGAAGGGGACAGACCATGTCGATCTGCACTCCTTCCAGTTTGCCGAAGATCGATTGTACCTTGGAACCGTACTTGCCTACGATGTTGGCATAGTACCTTCTGGCCTCGCTCAGGTAGTCCCTGTCGAAATCCACCTCATCCGCATAGAGGGCACCGGATAGTGTCTTGAACGTTCCGAAGGCATCTGCCGAGAATAGTATCCTGTCCTTCATGTCGTAGGTGAACATGACCTCAGGCCAGTGGACCATGACTGCGAAGTAGAATTTCAGTGTGTGCTTTCCGAGGCATAGCTCATCGCCCTCCTTGACCTCCAGCCTGTTCGCCGGTTTGATCTGGTAGAAGTTGTCGAGCATATCGAACGTCTTGCTGTTGCCCACAACGGTCACATTGGGGTACGCATCGAGGACCTGGATGATGGCTGCACCGTGGTCCGGTTCCATGTGGTTGATGACGAAGTAATCGAGTTCGCGACCGTCCATAACGTGCCTGAAGTTCTTCCAGAACTTCGACAAAATGGATGCATCGCATGTGTCCAGCAGACACGTCTTCTCGTCGGTGATCACGTACGAGTTGTATGAGACACCTTCGGGTATGGGAAAGGATCCTTCGAACAGTCCTGCCGTCCTGTCGTCCCCGCCTATCCAATAGATGTCATCCTTGATCCTGATTTCGGTCTCGTTCGCGATTGCCATGTCCGGGCAATGGCATTTGCAGTAATTAATCTATTTCAGAGGATTCCGAACAAGAATGCGTCCCACACCAGGTCCTGTTCGCCCTTCTGGATTGATCGAGGGCACATCGGTTATATCCGAGTATCTGATGCGGTTTATCATGATCTTCGTGTTCTCCGGGACCGGTAACTCGTACCATGCAGCGAAAATGATCGCAACCGCATTCAAATCGGACATGGTCGAGATGGCCGCTGCAGTGAAGTATAAGCGCAAATTCTACAACGCGGAAGGGAACGATGTCGGATTCGTGTTCCCCGTTTACTATCACGGGCTGCCTTCGGTGGTCGAGGAGTTCTTGGAGATGGTGGAGATAGTCAAGCCCGGGCATGTGTATGCGGTATCAACCTGTGCTGGGGAATCAGGCAAGGCATGCGAACAGCTCCAGGAGATACTCGGTAAGAGGCTGAAGGTCGATGCGTTCTATGATGTGCTGATGCCGGAGAACGCAGTCTACTACGAGGATGTTCCCGACAAGGATGAGGCCAAGAGGATAAACGATGCCGCGGATGTCACGATTAGTGGGATAATCGAATCGCTCGGCAAGAAGGAGAAAGGCGATTTCCGCACGATGGCCGGATGCGATTCCTTCGACGAGGCCAGGGAGCAGTACTTCGATTTCAGGAACACGGAGCAGTTCACGATAGACGAGAAGTGCATTGAATGCAGGATATGCGAACATGTCTGTCCCGAAGAGATCATCAAGGTGTATCACAGGAAGCCGGTATGGGATGAGCTCCAGTGCTCCATGTGCATGAGCTGCATCAACATGTGCCCGAAGAAGGCCATACAGATCTCCGACCTGACCCAGGACCGCGGCAGATACTTCCACCCGGAATACTACTTCTGGAGTCTGGGTGTCAAACCTCCGTACAAATACGAAGATTTCAAAAAGTATGATGAAGGATACAGGTTCTGATATCATGGCCGTATTGGGATTCACCACAGTGGGAAGTCTTCTGAAGGATCAGACTGAGCTTGCAAAGAGCAAAGGTATAGAGACTTTCGGAGTGACCGTCATCGATGATGCAGACGGCAAGCATGACAAGGTTACCGCCAGCAACGCACAGCTCCATCTCTTCATGCAACTGAAGAGGGGCAACGTCACGCATCTCCTTTTCCAATCCTCGGAGGAGGCGGAGATCTTCTTTTCGAACATCGGGACATACTATGGCAAAGAGAAGGCGGACTCGATAATCTCGGGCGTGTAGCTGATGGCGATCGGGGATGCAGGGGATTATCTCACTGCAAGGAACATGGCATTCATATCCAAAACTTCGTTCGAAGATGCTATTCTGGCACTTGTTTGACGTTAGTCTTAAATTGTTGTTTAATCAATTACCGTGTCAGAGGTAATCTACATGGAAGTTTACTATGTTCAGAACAAGACATCCATGATCATCAACACAATTCTCATGGTGATCGTCGGTGTACTGTTCATCATCGACAAGGACCTGGCCCTCGAGCTGGGATTCATAGTTGCGGGTATCTGTCTGATCATCGCGGGACTCATCCCCATGATCATGGTCAAGAATGTCGACGCGATGGGAATCGTCATGATCATCTTGGGAATAGTATTGCTGCTCGTCCCCAACCTTATGGCGGACATAACCACAGTGATCATTGGAGTCGTTGCCATCATCGTCGGAGCACTCATCGCATTCGGCGGAGTCAAGGCAGAGGGATCCCCCAGCGCATTCACAATCGTCGTCGGTATCCTCATCGCACTTGCAGGTATCCTGATCTTCATGGGCAATGACATCGCATTCCTCATCTTCGGAGTAATGCTCGTCGTCGCCGGTGTCGTCAACATCGTCGCACTGCTGAAGAAGTAAACGTTTCAACCACGACCGGCCTCGGCCGGTCATCCTTCTTGTATTCTTAATTTTTACATCCATTCATCGATCAGCCATCAAGGGCCCTATACCAATTGGTATTTAGCAATCAATAGAATGATTATTATATCCAATTAAAAAATTAAATCAATAATAGAATATTTATATAAAAATACTTAATAAGTATCTGGTTTTTCAAGTTTCAGTGAAAAGCATGTCAAAGAATTTGATCATCTATTACTCGCGCAAAGGAGAGAACTACTTCGGCGGAGACATCCGTAGCGTCCCTAAAGGGAACACCGAGTATGTGGCGGAATATATCTCCGAGGCTGTTGGAGGGGATCTCTTCGAGATAGAGACCGTAAGGGAGTACTCCAAGGATTATATGGAGTGCACCAGAGAGGCCAAGGACGAGCTGTCGAACAAGGCCAGGCCAGAATTGAAGAGGTATCTGGACAGTATCGACGGGTACGATAACGTCTTCATCTGCGGACCTTGCTGGTGGGGCACTTATCCCATGGCCGTGTTCTCACAGATCGAGAAGATCGACTGGACTGGAAAGAAGGTTTTCCCCGTAATGACCCATGAGGGTAGCGGCCTCGGATCCTCTGTACGCGATCTCAGGAATGCTTGCAAAGGAGCATCAGTCGATTCCGATCTGGCTATCGAAGGAAGTTCCGCCGCAGGTTCCTCTGCAAAGGTCTCCAAGTGGGCCAAGGGATGCGTCGAGTGATCGTACACGATGATCATCCGAAGGTGAGACTATGGAAGAATTCGTTGTAGATATGAACGAGGTCATCGAAGATGGGATAAAAGAGGCCGTCCGCGAGACACAGTTGATCTACAGGATCAACAACACCATGCCTCTAACGGAAGAGAACTCCGCACTCATCAAGGAGCTCATGGAGGACCGTATCGGAACAGGGACGAGATTCACCCCTCCATTCAACCTGGTAGCCTCCCAGAATCTGAGGATAGGCAACAACGTGTACATCGGTGGCAACTTCTTGGGCATGTGTCGCGGAGGGATCACCATAGAGGACAATGTGATGGTGGCCGCCAATGTATCTGTGCTGTCCAACAATCACGATCTCTACAATAGGAATCTCCTGCTGTGCAAGCCTGTGACCATCAAAGAGGGTGCCTGGATCGGCGCCAATGCGACCATATTGCCTGGTGTCACCATAGGAAGATACGCAGTGGTAGGTGCGGCCTCAGTGGTCACTCACGATGTTGCTGACTACGAGGTGGTCGTAGGGTCCCCGGCCAGACCCATCAAGACCCTGGACGGGGAGAGATTCCCTCCAAGCAAGGAGTGAATGCATGGATGAAGAGGTGCAGTTGAAGGCCCTTTATGAGAAGCTCTACACCGGAATGCTGGAAAAGGATGGCGAGGCCATACTGTCATGCATGACGGAAGACGCGGCCATGATCCACATGACCGGGATGGTCCAAACCCCGGAGAGTTTCGTATCGTCGGTCCTGGACGGGACATTGAACTATTACAAGGTCATCACCGATAGATTCGATGTCGAACTCAGCGGGGATCGTGCGAAGATCATCGGCTATTCCAGGGTCACCGCCGCCGTATACGGCGGAGGGAGACATGAATGGAGACTCCGCATGGATATGGTCGCCGTCAGGATCGGGGAGTCCTGGAAGATAAAAGAGGCCAGTACGTCGACATATTGATGGGTGGATGGTAAGACAACACGTCTCAGATGCTCGATCGCATTGCTCTCCTTCTCATGGGCCCTCTCGAGCTTCACAGCACCCTTTTTTTCTGACATCCAGCCAGGATCTTGGCCTCGTATGACCATTGCCCTCTCATGTGCGTGTTGAAACCATGCATCGACCACAGGGCGGACAGGTATAGATTCGTATATGCCGAAGATGAGTGAATGGTACCCCGGTTTTTCAGGGGATCATCAGGGCCCTCGTGACCCTGTTGCCAGAGGCAATCAGGCCGACTCTTGAGTCCTTGCATTTTTCCAGACCGACCCACAATACTGCCACTTTTCTATAGGGCCTGATGCAGATTATAATCCACAGAGGTGGGGCTACGGTAATATGTCTTCAATTCTTTTTATACTTCAGATGATGGGGATAGAGCCCCCAGACGTATTTGCATTACAAAAGAATCAAGGAAATGGGTTTGGATCCGGCCCACAATGGGCCGGTAAGAAGGTTCATTTCTGATCGTTGATCATTATTATATGGTATCCGAACTCCGTCTTCACGGGTCCGACGATCTGTCCTTTCTGTCCTTCGAAGCATGCTTTCTCGAACTCGGGGACCATCTCGCCCTTGCTGAACCATCCGAGGTTACCGCCCTTAGATTTGCTGGGGCACTTGGAGAACCTCTTTGCGAGCTGTGCGAATTCCTCTCCTTTGGAGAGGCGGATCATGATACCTTCGGCATCCCTAGCGTTGGACACCAGGATGTGAGATGCGTTGACTGATTTGACCATAGCCGTACCAACCGTCTTCTCATATTTATGCGGAAGGTATGAGTTCCGTCAGTTTCCTGTCAACGTGCTCGACGATCCACCATACAGGTCTCATCGACGATCCGCAGTCCGATCCGTGTGCGGTTACGGCGAAGTATCTCACTTCGCTGAACAGCGATTCCACCACGGCGACGAAGTTCTCCTCGCCGTTATCCACAAGGTACTGCCTGACGTCCTCATCCTTGAGCTTGAGGTTCATTAGGTCGTTCTTCGTGGCGACGACGGCGAAAGGTACATCGGTCTTTGCAGATGGTCCGATCCCCCTGATGGTGGTGTACATGTAGTGGAAGCTCTCGAACACCTCGTGAGGCGTCTCCCTGAGGTACTCTCTGTTGAACGCGAGCGGATCGAAGGTGAAGATGAACCCGTCGGTGTAGTTGTAGTACTCTTCGAAGAGCACCTTGTCCACGGCAGGCTGGAATTCCACTCCGGACACGTCGTTGAAGACTATTTCCCTGTCCTGGAGTTTCATTGACCTGAGGAACAGGATCTGAGATTCGGTCTCACCGGGAACGGTCCTCGGAGCATAGTCTTTGGCGGCGATGGCCTCCTTCGACAGTCCCGATGAGGGGCTGTCCACAGTGACATCCACCGTCCTGGCGCAGCGGGTGATCGTGTCCACGGCGGAGAGCATGAGCGATGTCTTTCCCGTGTTCGTTCCTCCTACCATGGAGATGGTGATCGGGCGGGCCTCCCTGGTCTGGATCTGTTTCGCACAGTGGGGGCAGATGGTGGTGAGGTTGGCCCTCTTTCCGCTGGTACAGGGGATCTCGTGTCCCTTGTTGCAGTAGTGCACCGTGTATCCGTAGATGTTGGGCACGGGGTAATCCAGTATGAGTCCGCATTTGCATTTGATCTTCGGTCTCTCGAAGCTCATCTTACAGTGGGGACAGACTCCGAAATCCGTGTTCTTCTGGTATTCGATGCTCTCCTTCTTGGCGGCAGAAGTTATCTTTGAGCCGATAACGAGCTTCACAAGAAGGAAGGGGATGATCAGCGCGATGGTGATCATCAGGGCCCACGGGGCGTACAGGGGCAGGAGCAGGATCGGTACGATGACTAGGACCTTGTTCTTGTTCCAGGCTCCGAGGATGATCCCCCAGGGCATAGCAAGGCACTTGGCGAACGCATTCGGCCTGTGGGTCCAGAGATATTCTGCCGGATTGGTCTGTCCGGTACAGTCGGAAGCGGGTTTGGAGATGAAACCTGCCGCTGCGAGGATGAAACCGATGAGGAGCATGACCATGACGCTGTAGAATTTCATCTTGGAATCGATGTCTGTGATCAGATCAAAGATTTTATCGTACATCCATTGGAAGAGTCCGATGTCGCCTATGCTGTCATAGAGCGCCGGTATCGTGGACATCATCCATGCGGTGATGTCGAATCCCAATGTCTCCAGGTTGATGTTGGAGAGATCCGTTGGGAAGAAGACATAGAAGTGTATAGGGTCCCCTTCTCCGCTGATGTACCCGTGGAGCGTCAAGAAGAAGCATAGCCCCGAGTACACGAGTGCAATTGACGAGACGACCGCCATGATCGTCTTGTTTATCCCATTCATGAGCCCCATATGGGCCTTCCAAATATATTTTACATGGGTCTTTCGACAGAACCGTCCTTGCGGTGGAGCTCCCGTCCCATATCGATGGGGTTGGTGACATCCATGACTCCCCATGGCCATTCCTGGAACTCCTTGATCCTGATCTCGTCCATGGAACTCCTCACCTCGTCAATATCCTTCAGGATGACAGGTCCGAAGCTTGCCTGCCTCTCGCCTATCGGCTTTCCTTCCAGGATCCAGAACTCGGACTCCTCGGGACCGTTGACGATGTTCACCGGCGTGCAGCGCTTCATCTTGTATCTGAGCCAAGTCTTTATTTTGGTCCCTTCGAGGGTCGCACCCTTTCCGGATACGTAGTACAGGTTCCTGTCCACCCCGTCATCCAGAGGATCAAGTGTGAATATCGCCCCTGGTTTGAGGACGATCTTCATTATCCTGACGGAATTCTCGGGTGCTGCCCATGAGGACGGATTGGGAGAGTAGATCTCCCTTCCTTCGTATCTCCCGCAATAAAGGGTCACCTCGGATGTCTCGGTGGAGATGACGGGGATGCTCTCGGCCCAAACATTGTTGACGTGTATGTCGCCGTTCTTCCTGTCAAGGGGGAGGTTGATGGCTATCTGCGTGATATGGACAGGGTTCTCGTTCTCCTGGTCCAGGAGAGGATACATCTCGCAGTGCTCGTACCTGCTGGAGGCCAATGTCCATTGCATGTCCCCGTTACCGAACCTTCCGTTGTTGCCTTCGGTATCGAAGTGGTCCACGAATCCCTTCTCGGCTATAGTTACCGTTTCATATCCCCAGTGCGCGTGCATGGGGAATCCGGGTACCACGCGTCCGTGGTACATCCTGAAACCCATCCTCTCCTGATAGTCCCTGCCCAGGTTCCTGCCGCGGATGGTCTCGAGCGGAGGTGCCATCTGGGCGTTCCCTTTGGGATATGTGTCATGGTGGTGCGATATGAATGTGAACGGATCGTCACCCGACCAATGGATGTTGATATCGACTATCTTCTGGACCGTGCTGGGTTTCTTAGCGAGAAGGAACATCGGATGTCATAACATATGGGTGGTTTTTTAGACTTTATGGTTCGACCTTCAGATGTTGTAATAGGTCCTTCTGCCATCCGTGTTGATCTGCTCCAGGCCCATCCTGGCGTCGATCTCCTCGAGGATCCCGACCATGCTTTGCCTGTCATCGGTCTCGGTCGCAAGACGGAGTCTGTACTCGCGGCACCTGTGGCATCCGGAGACGAATTTAGGGGCTATACTGCGAAGCTTCCTCACGGCGCATTCCTCCCCTTTCTCATCGATGAGCATGTCCGCCAGCTGGATGCACCATTCTATCTGCTGATGCACGGTCGGATTAGGAAGCCTCTCCCCGGACCTGTAGTACTCATCTATCTGGGTGACAAGGAACGGATTCCCGACACCTCCGCGGGCCACCATGACCGCATCAGCTCCGGTTATGTCCATGGCATCGATCGCGTTGTCCAGGGAGTAGATGTTCCCTGAGATAATGAGAGGCACATCCATCCTGTCGCGGAGGTCCCTTACCTCCTCGAAATCCGGATATCCGCTGTACCCCTGGTCCTTGGTCCTTGCATGTACCGTTATGGCATCAACCCCAGCCGACTGAAGGTGTTCGATGACGTCCATGTAGTTCATGTGGTTCCTGTCCGACCCTAGACGGATCTTTGCGGTCACAGGCAGTCCGGTGTTCTCCTTGACCATGGAGACGATCCTCTCGCAAAGCTCCGGGTCCTTCATCAGTACCGAACCTGCGCCGCTCCTCAGTATCTTGTGTACCGGACAACCCATGTTAATGTCGAAGAAGTCTATGTTCGGATTGGATGCCAGGGCCTTCGTCGCGGCTTCCGATATATCTTCGGCCGAATGGCCGAACAGCTGCAGCCCGGTGGGATAGTTCCTGTCGAATGAGACGTAATCCACCGTCTTGAAATCAGCATTTTTGATTCCCACGGCAGACGTCATCTCCGTCACGGATACGGCCACTCCGAACGGTTTCATGAAGTCGCGGTAACCCCTGGAGGTGTAACCCGACATCGGCCCCAGAACGACCGGGCCATCCACCTTTATCGGACCGATATTCCAGACCATCGTATCAGTTTCTGCTGTAACGGGTGAATCCTGAGCACGGGATGACCTCGATGCCTTCCCTTTCCCAGAGGTCGCAGATAAGGTTGACCCCGATGGAATCGGAGCACATGTGGCCTGATATGACAAGATTGATCCCTGCTTCCTTGGCCGCCTCGTAATGGCTGTCGGGATAGTGCATGGCAACGATCGTCCTCACTCCCGCTTCGGCAAGTGCCGCATAGGTCTCCTTGGAGAACGAGGTGCCCCCGTTCATCTTGACCATGATCTTCCCGCATTCGTCGGAAGGATCGCCAGAGAGGATTATGGGCGGACTGTTGCACTTCGCCGCTGCCCTCTGTTCGGGTTCTTTCATCAGCGAGTCTATGATGTCCTGCAGGGTCTCGGGTCCATCCTCCTTCATCTTGTTGACCATGAATTCCTCTACCATGTTGTCCGCAGGTGCATGGATGTTGAAGAGGGGGATGTCCAGCATGCGTGCGGCATCGGCGGCCTGATTGTAGTTGTAGCCTTGCATGCCTCTCAA
Source organism: Candidatus Methanomethylophilaceae archaeon (assembly GCA_017468935.1). Classification (GTDB taxonomy): domain Archaea; phylum Thermoplasmatota; class Thermoplasmata; order Methanomassiliicoccales; family Methanomethylophilaceae; genus Methanoprimaticola. The sequence continues at coordinate 6,942 of JAFUHJ010000120.1, read as the reverse complement.
CACCTCGTCCATCCTGTTCTTGACAAGCTCGTATGCCTTGTCCTTCTTGACACCCATGTTCTCGAACATGGCGGTCATCTGCATCATGACCTCGGGGAAGCGTGTCTTCGAGGATCCAAGAGGGTGATGGGCGACTACAGCATCGATCCTCTCGCCCTTCTCCCTGAGCCTGTCTGCCAGAAGGATCTCGGCAGAGGAGATGTCGATACCCCACATGAAGCGGACAGCATCCTGCTTCATCGCCTCCTCCAAACCGACAGAGAACCTGGAATCTGCATACGGGTTCCAGAGATCCTCCATATCGAACAGTTCCCTTTGATCCTCCGGTAGAGACTCGAACCGTTCCTTGGCATCCGCCAGGATCCTCTGGACTTCCGACCTGTGGCGAAGGTCCCTTGCCATTCCTGCTTCTATGCCTAACCTGTAGGCATCGTAGATCTTCATATCCATCTGAATAAGGAGCGTTCCTTTATAATGTTCGATTGATGTCGAAAGTTTTGTGCAAACAGCGGTAGCGTGTCGTTCGTGCATACAAATACATGGGATGCATTCCCTTCTCTGTCGCGGACAGCGGGCTGAGGAGGCACAGGTTTGGAACAGATCATCATTCACGTCGACATGGATGCGTTCTACGCCTCGGTAGAGATGAGGGACGATCCCAGTCTCATCGGTAAGCCCGTCATAATCGGTGCTCCTCCGGACACGAGAGGCGTCGTATCCACCTGCAATTACGAGGCCAGGAAGTACGGCGTCCATTCTGCGATGAACATCAAGGAGGCCTACAGGCTTTGCCCTGACGGGGTGTTCCTTACACCGGATTTCCGGAAGTACCATGCGGTCTCGGATCAGATCCATGCCATCTGGGAGGAGTATGCTGGTGCGATGGAGGCGATCGCTCTCGACGAGGCGTATCTGGATGTCACCGAGACCGCAGGGACATTCGACAGGGCGAGGGGATTCGCCCACGAGATCAAGAAGAGGGTCTTGGACGAGACCGGTCTCAGCTGTTCCGTTGGATTGGCCTATTCCAAGATAGCTGCGAAGACCGCCAGCGAGGAGAACAAACCCAACGGTTATTTCGAGATCCTCACAGCTGAGGATTTCGTCAACCTGATGATGGATCGGGATGTCAGAGACATCTATACGGTAGGGGTCAAGACTGCCGAGAAGCTTCACGCGGCCGGGATCCATACGATGAGGGATATCCGCGAGAACAGTTCGGATGTCATCAGCATGCTGGGTAAGCATGGGCAGATGATCGTGGACCTCGCATACGGTCATGATGACAGCAGGGTCGTCGCATACAGGCCGGAGGATGCAAAATCCATCAGCAGGGAACTGACATTCCAGGAGGATGTCTTCGATTTCTGGCTCCTGGCCGATGTCCTGCTCCTTCTGTCGGTCAGCGTGGTAAACAGGGCCAGATCGTACGGGCTGTGCGGTAACGGTGTGAGTCTGAAGGTCACCTATTCGGATATGAAAGGAGTGACCAGGTCCAAGGTGGTCAAGTATTGTGACGATCCCCTAACGGTCCACAGGGAGGCAGTATCCATGCTGGAAGAGGTCTCCACAAGACCGATCAGACTTATTGGAGTAGGTGTCTACAACGTAACGCCGGCAAGGGCCAAGCAGATGACCTTGGATCAGATGGCAGGCGGTAAGGACAGCGACACGGAATTGGACAAGGCCTTTGAGGTCCTGAGCAAGCGCTATAAGATGGATCTAGTGAAGGGCGGGGACATCGGATGGGACAACCTGCATTCCTTAGCCGAACACATGCGCACCCACAGGGGCCAGCGAGGGTCAGATTATACGATATATTGTATAGAACAGGCTGGGCTTGAACGGGTACTCTCTGACCGTGATGGAATCCAGATCGTGTCTGGCCATCATCCATCTGATGACCTTTTCCTCATAGCGCCATTGTTCTTTGATATGGACGTTCATCACGTGCGTGCACCACATGGAGAATAACAGCGAATAGGTCCCAATACTGATCGTCATCAGGAGCACATGGGGCCACAGACTGCGCATCTCAATTCCCGTGACCATGTCCTCCAGTACGGGCTGTTCACTCAGGAACGAATCGCAGAACGAATGCATGAACCTGATCTGGATGGAATCTATTGCGCGCATCTTGTGGAGGACGTATATGTCGGCGATGCAGAGGTTGATCAGGACGAAGAAGATCACGATCAATTCGAGGACCGCCAGATGCTCTCCGAACCACATGATGGATTGCACGATATTGGCTGTCATCAGCACCATGAACGCTGCGAACATGTATCTGTTGAGCCACGGGTCCACCAGGCCCTTCATATTCCCGTACAGGGGTTCCATGGCAATGGTGTTCATACCCTGTCCCTTGGCATATTCAAGAAGCGCCCCTATCCATTCCACGTCCCTCTTGTGATGGCGGACCACCGTCCAGGTCATGATGAAAGTGAAGAAGGACACAAGAACGGACATGAACAGCACGTATGTGTAGATGTCCACTATTCTGAATTCAACCCCGTAATCGAAGTACAGCGGGATCAACTGATAGAGTATGAAACCCGGTATGCCTATCACAGCGAACAGCATCACAACGATAGGGAGCACGGCGTCTCTGCCGCCCCGGTGGAGTACGCAGTCAAGGAATCTGTTGGCACCGGGCGGAATCATGCGGTCTGAATGTTTTTATTAGTAGATATCGATTCCTGTGCATGGATATCAGGGGCAAGTTGAAGGAATCTATAGGCATGCCTCCCCTCCTACTTATCGTGGAGGTATTCATGGCGATATCCGTCCTCCGCAACCTTAACATGTTCGGTATCGCTTCATTCTATCTGGTAGACACCGACGACCCTGATATGATCATAAGATATGGAAGTATGATCGTCATATCGGTGACGACCTCCGTTCTGGCCGTGAAGACCATGTTCGGTATTCCGTCCAGGAACAGATATTCATGGAGATCCACGGTCAGGACCACGATATTCCTCGTACTATCCAGCATCTTCTATGAAGTCAACGGCGTCACCTACATGAACCTCACAACCATAGAGCAGATCCTGATCCTGGCGGCAGTTTCGATGGCCGTCCTGATGCTCCCATCCACCAGGGCCCATTTCGTGCCTCCGATGTACGAAGTACCTCGGTTGGGTTGGTGGCTCAGGTTATGTCTACTCAGACCCAACGACAGGCATCACAGGTATGAGTTCTCAGAGAAGATGGAGGAGTCGGCCAATGGGATCGTCCCGGCTGAAGTGAATGGGGCGGACACAAGTCGTTCCAGTTAAGGGATTCTTCACTCCCGGGTATCAAATCTGGAAAAGGCGACTATTCCGATCAGGATTTTGAGAACGAGGCCTCCGACAAAGGCCGCATGGCCGGGGACTATCAGATATCGATTGCGACCGGGTTGACATCCATGCCTGCGAGGAACAGCTCGATCAGCTGGACTCCGCTTACATCGACCATCTAGGTCTTGGCGACTGCTTCTTCACAGGTACAGATATCCTTGCTGTCAATCACAGGACCGCATTCAGATGCTATTCTGCAATATCCGATGACGATCCGGAGGCCCTCTTCAGGATGGGCCAGATGTACGAGCACGGTCTCGGTGTCAAGGCATCGAACCGTGACGCAGCAAGATGCTTCGAATCAGCTATGGTTTTTGGCAGTCATGAGGCAGAATGGCTCCTGAACTCGCTCCGTCAGCGTATGGATGACGACTTCCTTCCTGAACAATGAATCTCCAAGGGCCGGATGGACCTCAGGTGAAAGCCCTATCGCTCTGTACCCATCTCTCCCGTCCAGGAGATCGGTATCCTAGTTTCAGAGGGCGAATATGTTCAAATATTTCATCTGAAACGAGATTTATCTACCTTTACAACCTTGTACTCTGACGAAATTACCTTTATGTCGACATCTCCATTTATGAGTTTGGAATCTATTTCCTGATATACGATTTTTCCAGTGTAGAATAAACTTGGCTTTACGTATTCCCACGCCGGAGAACCTAAATTGTAAGCTGTTCCGCTGACTGTTACTACAACAGAAACTTTGGATAGATCGATATATTCGTCCATGTCGTTTCCAATATACACGTAGAATGAGACATATGCCTTCGAGGGATCGTCCAATATCACTCCTTTTCCCAAGAGGTCATAGTTGTAGATGACTGCATCTTCTTCATTGGTAGTATTGCCTATTACTACGAATATCATGCCGATTATCAATGCGGTGACAACCACGATGGCAATGATTGGTCCATGACTCTTCTTGTATTATGGAGGGGCAGAACTCAGGTATGCGGTGTCATCTGTTGTAGACACAGTCCTTCCGTTACTCTGATATTTCATGTCATCTGTTGCAAATGATGCTCCGCAATAGGGACATACTTTAGCCCCATCTTCATGGAATTTGTTGCATTTCCAACAGAGCTTCGACATGGAGCCATCATCCCATTATGCGTATATTAATCGTTATCTATATTGTTCAATCATTAATCTTGTTAAAACATCCCGGCACGAATAATAACTTCCCATCAGTATGATCAACATTACAAGTCGGACGGACATCATGGTACGTCCTATCATCATGTATCTATCATTTCTATTCAGGTGTTCGGACCCCTTGCATGAAGGACAGTTGTTTGAACGATCTAGTCTGATGTGATTAATCCACCTTTAAAAATGTCTATTTTTCAATCATTGTTTTATACGCCGGTGACCGGTGAAACAATATGCAATTCGCTTATTGTCCGGTTTGTAATAGGAATGTATTGGTGAAACCTCGCATCAATAAGGTACTCGTATATGCCTTATTGATCACGTCAGTTGTACTTCTTTTCATTTCGGTTTTTGATAATGCCATAAGAGGACAGATCTGGGCTATGTATGCTTTGGTCTTTGCTGTACTGTTGGTCGCATACATCGTTTATCGTGCATTCGCTATAGAGCCTGGTTGTGAAGAATGCGGGACAAATCTGAGTCTGATGTATCCGCCAAGATTCTAACGAGGATAACAAATATGGGGGTCAAACCCCCTTTTTAATCTCTAATAACTGATAATGGTCCCTTCTTGCTGGTTTTTTTGGGGCGGATATTTAAGAGATGGATGCTGCCATCAGTGATTGGATTCGGCTATTATGTCCTGTATCGCCCTGAGATGCTCTGCGACCCTCTTCCCCTTCTCGGTGGTCTCCAGCTTCTTCGTCGGGTTCCCGTTGACGGTCATGTACTGCACATAACCCATTGTTATAAGATACTGGATGCGAGAATAGATCGTGTTCCTGGAAGGATCCGTATCCGCCGCGATATCCGATTTGATGTTCCCGGGATACTCATCGATCATCAGAAGGCAGTACATGGCATACCTCTGCTCCATATCTGCGAAGGCATCCCTCTTGATGATGCGTCTCTGCTCGCCCATTGCCGTCACTGTTCCCCTGATATCCTGCTTGTTTTAAATTACTTCCTATAACTATCAACAAAATTACTGTAAAAGTTCAACAAATTACCAATTATTTCTAACGGTATTCCGTTAAAAGTTGGGAGAAATTAAATACACGAACGCCATAACCATGAATCAGAGAGGAACGGTGAAGGATACCGGGCCCCTCGTAAGGAAAAGGAAATCAGGAGGTAAGATAGGAATGGGAAAGCATCCGTTCAAGGACTTCGCCGAGGAGTATCTGGAGAAGGCGAGGACATCGTACAGCGAGGAGACCTACAGGAACCGCGAGAGGAGATACCGCAGGATGAACACGTTCATCGTCGGTCTCAGGGATCAGAAGCTGATCTCGACATCCTCTCCGAAGCAGTTCACCGAGAAAGACATCGAGGTGATCGTCAGGGAGGATTCCAAGCACCACAGCCCGGCTGACATGGTGCATGAGATCAACGCTCTGAATAAGCTATGCAGGTTCTGCGGCAACTACGTTGTAGAGCCGTGTCTGGACCGCAATCCGGAACTGAGACCGAAACACAAGAACGGCAAGCGCAAGTCATCCATGTCCGAGGAGACGTATCGCGCGATCCTCGAGAGAGGCCTCTCCGTCGACCCGGCCGACTTCATGCGCATCAGGGCATACACCCTGGTGCTGTTGTGCATCGACACCGGGACCAGGAACAAGGAGGTCCGTCTCGCCGAGGTGAAAGATATCGACACCAGGTCATGGACCTTCGACATAATCCATGTCAAGGGAGAAGCGACATACGGCGAGGAGCGTGTCGTGCCGATCAGACAGGAGATCAGGCCTGTGATCGAAAGATACCTCAAGGCCCGCTCCCAATGGCTGTTCGACAACCATTGCCCCTCGAAGGCCCTGTTCCCGTCCAACACCAGCAAGGACGGTTTCCTCTGCGGGAACTCCCTCAGGAGGATGAAGGACCTCGTGCAGCAGGAGCTGCAGATCCGCTTCGACCTCCGCGAGTGCAGGAGGACCTTCGGCCAGAGGTACATCGACCATAACCTGGAGCTGTCATCCGTCAGCGTGCTCATGGGTCACTCTTCGACAAGAACGACCGAGCGCTTCTACGGGAGGCAGAAGAACCTTCACGCGATCGAGAAGGCCCGCGAGACGTGGAACTCCGATCAAACCTCTTCGAGGGACTCCCCTTCCCCCACCGGGAAGGCGTGAGTCCGATGCCGTGCGGACAATGTCCGAACCGTGACAGGTGTACAGTGCCGGCGGCGATGGCGGACAATGCACCAAAGACGACTGGTGGACAGGAACGTCTGATTGGTGGACAGTGTCGCGGAAAATGGTGGACAATGACAATCCTGATTTTCACAGTCTGGGTGGACAAAGGAAGTGGACAAGGCGAGATTCGAACTCGCGGCCTCTTCGTTGCGAACGAAGCGATCTAACCGGGCTGATCTACTTGCCCACGGAGAATTCCCGGTAATCCACCGTACCGATAACTCCAATAAAAACCTTTAGCACCCTTCTGG
>JAFUHJ010000119.1 GCA_017468935.1 Candidatus Methanomethylophilaceae archaeon | reverse complement strand
CATCTCCAGGCCGAACTTGTCTATCTTCGCTTTGAGTTCGTTTATCTCGGACTCCTTCTGGAGGATCGTGCTCTCCTTGGCCTTCTCCGCCTCTTTGATTGCGATGTCCATCTCAAGGTTGTACTTATCGATCTGTGCCTTCAGACTGGCGATCTCCTCCTCCTTGGAGTTCAGCTCCCCGGTCAGCTGTTCCTTGGTCTTGTTGAGGATGTCGGTGTGCTTCTTTTCCTCTTCGGCCTTCGTGAGGGATATGGCGTCGGCTTTCTCCTTCTCATAATGCTGGACGCGGTACGCCATCTCCTTGGAGAACTCCTGGTCGCGTACCTGGCTGACGATCTTACCGTAATCTGACTCGTCTATCTGGAACATTTTTCCGCATTGGGGACATCTGATCTCGGACATGGACGGGTAGTCCGGGTGCAGGGATAAGAAACTTGCAGATGCTTTGTCGGAGGATGGGGAAGGTGCCCCTCGCGGGGCGTTATGGTCATCGGTCCTTCATCAGGCCCTTTCCGGACTTCCAGGCGGTGCCGACCTTCTCGCCGGTGACGTAGTAGCCGTGCCTAAACTGGTCGAAGATAAGGGCATCGAGCTTCATTGGATCGACCTTGCCGTCCTCGTCCAGAACCTCCTCTTTGGCCTTCACGTCGAGGATGCGTCCCACGACGGCGTGGATGTTGTCCGTCTGGACTATCTCGGCGAGCTCGCATTCCATGACCAAGGGGAACTCGGTGACGATGGGGGCGTTGACCAGACCGCTCTTGATAGCGTGGTATCCGATCCTCTCGAACTTGTCCTCCATCCTGTTGCCGGTGGCGATCCCGAAGAAGTCTGCCACATCGACATGCTCCCAGTCGGCGATGCTCACGGTGAACGCCTTGCTCTCGCGGATGTTCATCGTAGTCTTGTGATCTTCGTCGATGAACAGCGCGATCTTGTCCATGTAGCAGGTAATGCCCCAGGCGGCGTTCATCACGTTGACCTTGCCGTTCTTGTCATAGGCTGCGACCATCAGGACCGGCATGGGATACACGCTGGGAATGACTCCAAGGCTCTTCATCCCATCACCCCTTGACGGTGTCGCTGTTCTGGTTGTAAGCCTTCGCGACGCACTTCCATTCGCCGTCCATCTTCAGCAGAAGGAGATAATCGGTGAAGTCGATCCTGCCTCCCCATCCCTCCTCCAGCACGCGCACCTCGGCCAGGGATTCCTCGACATCGATCACGTCGATCCTGGACTTGAACGATTCGCCGCCGGAGACGGTGTCGACGTTGTGGTAGAACTGTTCGATGGATCCGTGCTCGAGCTTCCCGTCCAGGAACCCGAAGAGGACCGCATCATCCGTGAAAAGCTGTTTCGCATAGGAGCTGTCGCCCTTCGCCACGGAGTTGACGAACTTCATCGCCGCCTCCTCCACTGCCCTGTACTCATCTATGGATGATCTCATGGGGACTGGGAGAAATACGCAGTTAATAAGTTGTGTACTTTCAATCAATTAATATACTATACAATAGTAAAGTGTAGATATGGTCAGATGCATATCCGACGAGAGCCTCTGCGAGACCGGTTTCAGCTACACCCTGTCGCTGATATCGGGGAAATACAAGATGACGATCCTCTACACCCTGATGGAGTTCGGGACGGTCAGGTTCAACGAGATGAAGAGGTACATCTCTACGGTCTCCGACAAGACTCTCAGCACATCTTTGCGCGAATTGGAGGACGACGGTCTGGTGCACCGCGAGGTCTATCCGCAGATCCCTCCCAGGGTCGAGTACAGCCTGACGGAGACGGGGAAGTCGCTAATACCCATCCTGGACGGGCTGTGCGAATGGGGCGACAACCATCGCCGCAGACCGTGAACGGGATATCGGGGAGGGAGCGATGATCGATACCGGCTTCGATTTCACCACCGATACCGAAGTTTTCTGGGACGGTTTCTGGTATAGGAAAGGAGGATTGGGATACTGCGGTAACGATCCCGATTCCTGCAGTGCCAGACTTAGGGAGTATCACCGTATCCTTTGGAGCAGGGAATTGCCGAACGGGCAGGTCATGGACCTCAAGGAAGGGCATGGCAACAACTATCTGGTCTGGAACGGGAGGAGGTTCTCCAGCGATTCCATCACCACCGGGTTCAGGTACGAGAGGTG
>JAFUHJ010000118.1 GCA_017468935.1 Candidatus Methanomethylophilaceae archaeon | reverse complement strand
CTGTACTTGCGGAGATGAAGCTGACCGACAACGTAAGACCCTCCCCGTCCTCCCAGATGCACATGACCATGAGATTCATTGGCGACATCGATGACGGGAAGACCAAGAAGGTAGCCAAGGCCGTTTTCGATGCGGTGGACGGGATGGAACCCTTCACGATAACCATTGGCAACGCAGGATGCTTCCCCAGGCCCGATAAACATTCCGTCCTATGGATAGGTGCTGAACCTAGCGACATCCTCAAATCCATATCTGACAGGATAGCCAAGAATCTCAAGGCTGCGAACATCCAATTCGACGAGAAACCCTTCAAGAGCCACATCACCGTCGGCAGATGCACCGGACCGATGGATCCGAGGCCTTTCATCCAGAAGTTTTCCGGAAAGGAACTGGTATCATTCCTGTGCGACGAGATCCTCATCATGAGGTCGGAGCTCAGTCCGCAGGGCGCCAAGCACACGGTCCTTGAGAGGGTACCGATCGGCGGGTCAAATTGACCGCAGTATCACTCATTTATATTCTGAACAGAAGAAACACCTTCCGAGTGATATCTTGCTCGGTAAATTGAAAGGAAACAACATGGGAGGCATAGAGGGCCTCCCCTTGCAGCTGATGATAGTGATAATGGTCGCTACCATGGGAAGCGCTGTGATTATGGGGTGGATGGGGAACATCGATACCCCGCATTACATCAGCTCACTGAACGTCGAGGAGAACATCGTCTACATCGAGGACGGGGAGATCCCCGACATCCACATATTCGTCACCGATGAGGATGACGACCCCATGTCCGGTGTGACCGTGCGTATCGTCAACAGTCAGGTGAGCCATCCCGATGGGAAGGATCACGATGTTGTGACCGATTCCAAAGGAAGGGCCACGCTGAAGGGATGGGTACTGGAGGACTACCCTGTGGGGACGATAACCCTGAAAATCTCGGCATACAAGTCTGGATACACCACATACACCGAGGAGGTCCCCGGAGTGATCGTATGATCTGCTCCAGGAGCGGTGTCATCAGTCTTCCGATAAAACTGACGGTGTCCTTCATGATACTGGCCTTGATGGTGCCTCCGATAATGTCATCGATGGACAGCATACAGGATTCCATGGAGAATGACAGGCTGACATCCTGCGGGGAGGAACTAGCCGGTATGCTGGACAGTCTCGGATCCAAAGGTCCGGAGTACAGGACCTGGCGTCAGTTCGAGGTGCCTGACGGAGGATGTCTGACCGTCGGCGGCGATGACGGTCATATCATACGTGTCCTGAAGGAGGGCGAGATCATCGACACAGTCCTGCTGAAACGTCCCGTCATCGGGGCGGAAACCGTACTGTCAGGTTCCTTCATACTCGAGATGTCCAACGGGACCGACGGGATTTCTGTGAGGAGCATATGATCGAATTCACCCTCTCTAGGGTCGTGCTGTGCGCCTGCGGAGTGATCCTGATAGCTTCCGTGACCGGGGTGCTGAACGGGATATACGATATGGAAAGGGATTCTCTGGATGAGGGCCTCACTGACAGGTTCGCATACATGCTGGACATCTTCCAGTCATCGGACGATAACACACTGATCCTCGACGGGAGCAGGATGCTTCCTGAAGGTTACTCCGTGTACGTCCATGGGGGCTTCGTAGAACTGTTAGGGAACGGAAATAGACAGATATCGGCAACGAAGTTCCCAGGAGAATTCCTGTTAGAATGGGGAGATACGATAACGGTTACTCGCCGAAAGTCTCTGCGATCTTCCTGACGGTTTCCGTGAAGATGTCGATCTCCTCGGGGCTGTTGTACAGGTACGTTGAAGCCCTGGCGCTGCCGTCGATTGCCCTCGAGACATAGAACGGGTGTGCACAGTGCATTCCAGAGCGTATCATGATGCCGGCCATGCTGTCCATCATCATCGCGATGTCATGGGAGACCAGACCGTCGATGTTGAACGACAGTACACCGCACCTCTTACTGGGCTGTTCGGGGCCGACCACATGGAGGTTCCTGACGTCCTCGAGGTTGCCCATGGCCCTCTTCATCAGCTCGGTGTCCCATGACTCGATGTTCTCCATCCCGACGGATGAAAGGTAATCCAGAGCGGCCTTGGTCCCGATGATCCCTGCGTAGTTCAGGAGACCTGCCTCGAACCTGTCTGGGATGGGCGCCATGTTCACGCTGTCGTACGTTGTGAGGCCGACCGTACCTCCTCCGTATGTGAGAGGGTGCAGTTTCTCAAGGACCTCCCTCTTGCCGTACATGATACCCATGCCGCTGGGGCCGAGCATCTTGTGCATTGAACAACAATAGATGTCCGCATCGATCTTGGAAAGGTCCACAGGCATGTGCGGTGCCGCCTGGGCACCGTCGATGATTACCGTCGCTCCGTAATCGTGTGCGATCTCGGTCACGGCTTTGACCGGTACCGAACATCCGGTGACATTGTTGGATTGCTGTACGGATACGACCTTCACCTTCCTGTCCATGCAGGATTTGAAGGATTCGATGTCGAACTCGCCAGTCTTTCCGGACTTGGAGAATCTGCGTTCGATCCCTTTCGTGTCTCTCAGCTGGATCCACGGTACATGGTTGGAGTTGTGCTCGGAATCCGTGGTGACCACCACATCTCCCTTCTTAAGATCCAGGCCGAATGCCGCTGTATTGAGCCCTTCGGTGGTGTTCTTGGTGAAGATGTAGCATTCGGGATCCTTGGTGTTGAAGAACGATGCCAATGTCTCCCTGCAATCGTCCACTCCCACAGAAACCTTCGTGGCCATGGAATGGACGCTGCGTCCGCCGCATGCAGGATAGTTCTCATAGTAGTCCGTCATGGCCTGGATGACCTGATCCGGCCTCAGGGATTGGCACGCATTGTCCAAGTAGATCCCGAGATTCTTGCGGATGGTAGGAAAATCCTTCCTGACGGATTCCATGTCCATGTTTGCCAATCCTATGAGGCGTTAATAAGGATATCTCTGCCATCAACCTAATATCGGAGTTCCGCATCGGTCCAACCATGGTATCCTTGAAGACCGCAGTCGGAAGCATCAGCCTGGAGAGACCTGGTATGATCGCATCCGGAATCATGGATGAGACAGGCGATTCCCTCGTACGCGTACTGGAATCCGGAGCAGGTGCAGTTGTGACCAAGTCCATCGGACTGGAACCCAACGCGGGCCATGACAACCCGTGTTTCATGGAGGTCAGAGGAGGATACGTCAACGCCATGGGACTTCCGAATCCCGGTATCGAACTGTTCAAGGAGGAGATGGAGGTGGCCGTCCCCAAAGGAAAGGTAATCGGATCCATCTACGGAGCAGGTCCGGATGACTTCGCCGAACTCGGTGCGAAGATGGAGGACTATGGGGCCTGTGCGGTGGAACTGAACCTCTCATGCCCTCATGCGAAGGGATACGGGATGGAGGTCGGAACGGACCCCGAGCTCGTGAAGTCCATCGTCTCCGCTGTCAAGTCAACGGTATCCATACCGGTCTGGGCCAAGATCACGCCCAACACGCACATCATCACCAAGATCGGTGAGGCCGTGCAGGATGCGGGCGGAGATGCGATAGTTGCGATTAACACTCTCAAGGCGATGGTGATATCCCCGGAATTCGCCAGGCCGATAATGAGCAACAAGTTCTGCGGACTCTCGGGAGAGGCCGTCAAGCCGGTCGGAGTGAGAGCGATCTACGACCTCAGGTCCGCCCTGGACATACCGCTCGTAGGTGTGGGAGGGATCTCCGATTGGAGGGATGCGGCAGAATACATAATGGCCGGTGCGAGTGCGTTCCAGATCGGAAGCGCCGTCGGCACGAAGGGTCTGGAGGTATTCCAGCAGGTAAACGAGGGACTGTCGTCCTTCATGGAGGAATACGGCTATTCCTCGATCGAATCAATGGTAGGTGCTGCCCATGAGTGATGTTGTCAGGATCAAGAGGATCATCGACGAAGCTTACGACACCAAGACCTTCGTCTTCGACTGGGATGCGGAAGTCAGACCGGGACAGTTCATCATGATATGGATCCCCGGCACGGATGAGATCCCGATGTCCGTATCAGGCATATGCGAGCACACCAAGAGCATAACCGTCAAAGCGATAGGCGATGCCACGAAGAGACTCCACGAGTTCAAAGAGGGCGACAGACTCTCCATCAGAGGGCCGTTCGGTAACGGATTCGACCTCTCGGACAAGAATGTACTGATCATCGGAGGCGGAGTGGGGACCGCAGCAGTCATGCCGGCCGTAGTGCAGACAGGTGCCGATACCATAATCGCTGCACGCTCCGAAAGGGACCTCATCATGCTCGACAGGGCCGAGAAACATGCCGCCAACCTCTGGATTGCAACGGATGACGGCAGCAAGGGATTCCACGGCAATGCCGTACAACTGATGAAGGAGAAGCTGAAGGAGAAGTCCTACGACTGCATCCTGGCATGCGGGCCCGAGGTAATGCTGTACTTCACATACAAGGCTTGCGAGGAACTCGGTCAGGATTGTCAGCTCTCGCTCGAGAGATACATGAAATGCGGTGCAGGGGTCTGCGGATGCTGCGTCATGGACGACAAGCGCATCTGCAAGGACGGACCGGTCTTCACTAAGGACTAGATCGCCCAGCTCACAGAGTTCGGGGTGTCCAAGAGGGATGCCTGCGGACGCGTCGTGAAGTTCAGGTGAAAGATGACGCAGGCCGATCACGTCACCGTTATCCACGGGAGCATGACCGTGGATGTCCCCAGGAAGATCTTCAAGGGGAAGGAGTGCAACATCGACGAGGCCGAGGTCGGACCTTTCAAGAGGATAATACAGAGCAGATACCCTTGGATATCGGACAATGCCGTCAGAGTCATTCTCAACAAGGCCCAGATGGAGATGCTCCGCGTCAGGGACGAGGAGACAAACGGCCGCGAATACAGCAAGACACTTGCCCAGAAGGGAAAGCTGGATGATGCCATCGCCCATCTGAAGCTCCGCCTGGAGCTGAACCCGGAAGATGCCAAGGGTTGGTACGACCTCGGAGAACTGCTTTTCAAGAAAGGAGATGCCCAAGGAGGGTTCGATGCCTTCAAGAAAGGGGATGCGCTCTACAAGAGGAAGTAACGATATCAATAAATACGGTCAACTAATGTTGCGACCCAGCGTCGGGGTAACACAGTGGCTATGTGGCGGACTGCAGATCCGCATACGGGGGTTCGATCCCCTCTCCCGACCCCATTGATTTTTCAAAATAATCCGCAAGGGTACATTCATCGACCTATCGGCAGTCCTATTCATAACAGGTGACATCTTTTTATCGTGTTAATTAGTGACCCCTCATGAACCAGAAGAGGATTATCGGAGTATCGGCTGTTCTGATAGCCACGATGTGCTTCGGTTTCCTCGGTCTCTTCAACCGTTTCCTTCAGAACGACTTCGGGCTGGCGTCCATCGATGTCACTTTCGTACGCCTGTCCTTCGCTTCGATGATTCTGCTCATAATACTGGCGATCTTTGCACCCGGGACACTTCGTATAAGGCTAAAGGACACCCCGTACATACTACTGTTCGCGATCTTCAAGCTGTTGTCCGATCTGTTCCTATTCAACGCTCAGACCAACACATCGCTGTCGCTGGCGACTTTACTCCAGATGACGTCCCCTTACTTCATCATGGTCTTCTCGTTCCTGTTATTCAAGGAGAAGATCACCGCGAAGAAGTTCATAGCCATGATCATCGCAAGCATCGGCTGCGTCCTAGTCACCCACGTCGTGACAGGCCATCTGTCCCTTGATGCTGCAGGGATACTGAGCGGTATCATGTCCGGTCTTTGCTACGGGCTCTTCCTGTTGGGGAACAAGGTGTATTACGACAGGGGTATGAATCCTGCGGCGAGTCTGTTCTACACATTCCTCTTCGCCAGCGTGATAATCCTCCCGTTCATCCACTTCGAACCGCTTGGAAACACCATCACCGATATTACTGGACTTGGTGCCTGCCTCGTGTTCGGCGCGGTCTTGACGCTAGTCCCGTTCTACCTCCTGGCGATCAGCCTGAGATATCTGGAGCCTACGACCGTATCCGTGCTCGGCGTCATGGAGCTCGTGGCCTCGACGATGGTCGGATTCTTCTTCTTCGATGAGGTACTGGAAGCGGTCGACATCGGAGGAATACTCCTCGTCATAGCATCTGTCTTCATCATAAACGCAGAGATATTCCTGTGGTTCCGCAGGAAATACGGTGAATACAGGCATGTGCCGGATAAACCCGAAAAAGAACTGAGCGGCGCTGTTGCTATGAACCGTACATTTGACGAGGATATGAGGGACAGACAATGAAGTCCTTGCTCCTGTCGATCCTTTACGGTATCCGAATCAGTTTCCATTCGCCAATATG
>JAFUHJ010000117.1 GCA_017468935.1 Candidatus Methanomethylophilaceae archaeon | reverse complement strand
GAGAGATCGAGGGGATCGACACATTGGTGTCCGAGGAGACCGTCCCGATGATCATCGACGGGGAGTTCGATCTGGCGGTCGACGCGATCGACACCGTCCGCAACAAGATCGCACTTCTGGAGGCCCTCTGCGACAGAGGTGTCGTGACATTCTCTTCCATGGGTGCCGCGCTCCATACGGATACGCAGGCGGTCAGGGTAGCTCCGATAATGAAGACCTCCACATGCCCCCTGGCAGCATCCGTCAGGAAATCGCTCAGGAGCAAGGACACATCCAGGATCACCGCGGTATATTCCACGGAGCCTCCGGTGGTCAAGCCATCGGAGAAGGACGATCACGGGAAGAGCGTACTCGGTTCTCTCCCGACGGTACCTGCCGTGTTCGGTATGAACCTTGCCAACGAGGCGATAAAATACATCCTGTCGCGCTGATCCGGATATCTCAATCCATCCTGAAAGAGGAATAATCGAATTTGTGCTCGGGACAGTTCTCCTGACACCTCTGGCAGCTGGTACCGAGACAGTATCCGGTGCGTATGGAGAACACTCCGTCGGAAAGGGAGAGTGCCTTCTCAGGACATCCGTTCACGCATTTGCCGCAGGCGGAACAATCCCATTTAGAGGTCATTATCGGCGAGAGGTCAAGGATGTCCAGTGACTCCCCCATATCATGTATGTCGGTTTCGTAGAGCTTGGTGACATCCGTCGGGGTCTCCCTGTCCAGATATCCTTCCACCCCATAGCGCTCAAGCCCGCGCCTGTAGCGGTTAAGGGGCATGCCGTCGTTCCAGTATCCGAACTCGTAGGTGTACAGGTCGCGGAAGGTATCGCACGAGGCGAACATTATGTGGTCGGTGACCAGTTTCTTGCGAAGCTCCTCGAGCTCCTTCAGCATGTCGGGGTTGAAAGCGAGGTCCTTGGCAAGCTCCAGGGAGGTGTTGCCGACCTGGTAGACCTTTTTGGAATCCGGAGGTACCAGTCCTACGGCCTTCGCCTTGACGGGATCCACATAGGTGCCCGAGGCACCGGCCATGTACATCTTCCCGATCTCCTGCGGGTCGACACCTGCGGTTATCATGAGGGTCAGATGTCCGGCGCGGATCGCGCCCAGTGCTTTGCCTGCCTCTTTGTAATCATTGGTGGTGAACTTTATCCTGCGGGTAATGCGGACGGAGTCGTTCCTGATCTTCGCATCCTCTACGCGGTCGTCCTTCTGACACGCATATACCAATGCGACCACTCCAGTACCGGTGATACCCGAAGGTACAGCGCCCTCGTTCGTGGTCATATCGCTGCGTATGTTCAATACGGGACCGTCCTGTGGGACGAGTCTGTCGTTAAGGACCTTCGATCTCCACCCGGTCGGTTCGCGGACCAGGTCGCTCAATGCGCCGGGTCCGGCTATCATACCGCTGCCGATCTGCTGTCCTTCCATGGCCGGTCCTGCGGCCGCCGATCCAGTGTAGATCTTGTCGCCCACCTTGAGGGCCATCTCCGCGTTGGTGCCGTAATCGGTTACCATGCAGTAATCGTCGTCCAAGAATCCGGATTTGAGCATCATCGCCAGGGCATCCGCCCCGATCTCGTGCCTTACCGCAGGCGGGATTATGACCTGCACCCCAGGAAGTCCGAGGAACTCTCCGTCGGTCACATGGCCGGCACGGTCCTTGCGCTCTATACCCTCGAGTTTGAGTTTGTTCTCTCCGGCGTACGCCAGGTCACGGATGTCGATACCCTCGAACAATGACAATTGGATCGGATTGCCGCAGACGGCGATCCTTTCCGGTTTTTCCGCTGACAGCTTCGATATAATCTGTCTGACTGCATCAACGAGGACTTGATGCGCCAGTTCTTGACTGTATTGGATGGCAAACGACATGTGGTCCATGACATTGCAACCAGGTATCGGATTCCTGGTCGTTATGCATGTTCTGACCACCTTTTGGGAACCGAGGTCGAGCAATTGACCCCTTATACCGCTGGTCCCGATGTCCAAAGCTATAGCATATCTTGTCATGTCCGAGGGTTAATGGACAGGGCGTGTGCCCTGCCCGGTTTAGTCTGAAGTATTCAGGCCCTCAGCTCGTTCCACTTCTTGCCTTCCATGATCTTGGCGGCGGTGTGGACGGTCTCGAGCGGGGATTTCGTGTACATCGAGTTGGTGAAGGTGTCGACGAATGCCTTGGAGACAGCTGCCCCTCCGCATGCGACGGGGACTCCGGTCTTCTCGAGCTCCAGCAGGAGCGAGGTGTCTACCAATCCGGGTTTGGTGGTGGACATCAGGGTCGATCCGCACACGAGCTTCACCTTCTCCTTCTTCACGATCTCAAGGACCTTCTCCTTGGGGACATCCATTCCGATATCGATGACGGTGTATCCGTTCGCCCTGAGGATGGCGGCACAGATGTTCTTACCGATATCGTGCAGGTCTCCTGCGGCCACGAAGGAAGCGATGACTCCCTTGCTGGGTACCTTTCCTATCTTGTCCTGACAGATCTTGATTCCTGCCTGCATGGCGTCGTTGGACATCAGGATCTCGGGCACGAATGACATTCCGAGGTCGTACATCTCACACTGGACGGTGATACCGGGCATCAGTGCGTTGGTGACGATGTCGACGGGATCCTTTCCTGCCTTGATCTGTTCCTTGACCTTGGGTTCCACGATCGCCCTCTTACCGTCAAGGACTGCCTGAGCGATCTCACGGTATGCAGCATCGTTGGGGAAGAACTCCTCTTTGAGCTTTTCCGCGCTCTTCGATTTCTTGTCCGCGGGTGACATGATGCCGAGCTCGATGGCCATTCCCTCGTGGACCAGCCTGTTGAACCTGACCGGGTCCTCGATGCGCATCTTCTCGACCTTCTGCATCGCGATATCCATCTGCATCAGAACACACCTCCTTCGGGTTGGTACTCTCCGTATTCCTTGAGATACTTCGCCTTCGCCCTTCCGTATGCACGGACACAGTCGTCCGCATCTGCTGCGTCGGGTACAGGGGTGTCCTTACATGCCTGTACATAGGCCTTGAGGTTGGCCAGAGGCGTTCCGTTGGACACATCGCACGCGGTACCGACGACGTTCACTCCCTCACGTATGCACTGCTGGGTCCTGGCGTATACCTGCTCAGGGGTTCCGTTGGGCATCAGATCGATGACGTCCAGGCTTCCGAGGCACTGCATCTCGTTGCCCAGTTCCTGCCTGACGAACCATGCCGGCGGGGCATCGAAAGAGAAGCAGTCCATTCCGCTCTTCTTGATGAGAGGGAGAAGCTTCTCGGTGTGTCCGCACATGTGCAGGATCTTGGGTGCACTGACCGCCCTGGAGAACTTCTGGTGGTACGGGAGGACGAACTCTTCGTACGTCTCGGGGGAGATCAGGTCTCCGGATGCCGACGGGTCGGCAGGGAACAGTATGTGTGCTCCGGCCGCGACCATCTGCCTTCCGTACTCGATACAGAATTCGGTCGCAGCTTCGATGGCAGCGTGTGCCCTCTCCGGGTCTGTGACGGTCATCATGACCAGCTTCTCGACACCCATAATGTGTCCGGCCACGGTGAAGGGGGCCGTTATGACGGGGATGATCGGAAGCTCTCCGGCGTATCTGTTGCGCAGGATGTTGATTGCCTCGAGGACCACTGCTGCTCTGTCCTTCTCATAGAACTTGTCGTCCCAGGTGATATCCTTGGGATCCTTGTAGGCAGGTCCGGTGACAGGGGGTCTGTCAGGCTTCTCCCAATCCAATTTACATCCCAATACCTCTGCTTCCAGAGAGATATCGAACTGAGGCCTTGCAGCTTCTATTCCGCAGACCTCGTAAGGTGCAGCCGCAAGATCCGCCATCATCTTGGGATCCCTGTGGGCCTTGGGCCATGACGCCCCGCACCATTCCATGAGTTCCTTGGTCGTCTGTGCCAACGGGTTCGCCGGAGGCACGTAATCTACACGTCCACCTAGCACTCCAGCTAGGGCACGTCTTGCTGGTGTCATTTCAACCATTTTTTCCTCACCGAATAAAATTTCACTTTCTTAACTTTTAAAGGTTAGGTGGATGGATGTTACATCCGTAGTATTTAACTTAACCAATTACATTAAAATATAACATCATCATCAAATTCATTGACCCTATCAATTTCCATAATAACAATGCTTAAATATCAAAAAGAAAAAGTAACTTTTTGAAGTTATCAGAATTAACGTCGCAGTAGCTTCTAGTCACAATTCCCGTTTTATATCACGTGCGTATACACGCACGTAAACGGGACAAGATAGTTCCCGCAAATGAGGACTAGCAATGATAACGCCGATCCGCGCCAATTATGATGCCAAGGGCATCGAGAAGGACATCCAGGAGTACTGGAAGTCCAACAACGCTTATGAGAAGACCAGGGAAGCCAGGAAGGGTGGCAAGAAATTCTATTTCGTCGACGGACCACCCTATACAACGGGATCAATCCACCTTGGAACCGCCATGAACAAGACGGTCAAGGACATATTGATCAGATACTGGAGCATGAACGGATACAACGTCCGCGACCAGCCCGGTTTCGATATGCACGGTCTCCCCATCGAGGTCAAGGTCGAGAAGAACATAGGGGTCCACTCCAAGAAGGATATCGAGGAGCTCGGTATCGACAAGTTCGTGGAGACCTGCAAGACTTTCGCACAGGGGCTCCGTGCCGACATGACGGAGCAGTTCAAACAGCTGGGAGTCTGGATGGATTGGGACAACCCTTACCAGACTATTAAACTGGAATATATTGAGTCCGCATGGTGGACGCTCCAGAAGGCATACGAAAAGGGACTCCTGAAGGATTCCTCGAGGGTCGTCACATGGTGCCCCAGGTGCGAGACCGCACTCGCTGAGGCGGAGATCGAGTACTGGGATGAGACCGACCCTTCGATCATGGTGAGGTTCCCCATCAAGGGCGACAGTGCATCGCTTCTCATCTGGACCACCACCCCTTGGACATTGGCAGCCAACATGGCCGTGGCCGTCCACCCTGATTTCGACTACGCGAGGGTGAAGATGTCCGGCCCCAAGGGCGAGGAGGAGCTCATCATCCTGGAATCCCAGGCGGACTACGTCATGCAGAAGGGAGGATACGAGAAGTTCGAGGTCCTCAAGAGGATGAAGGGACAGGAGCTCGAAGGCATCGCTTACGAGCCCGTATTCAAACTCGATGCGGTTCCTGCCGCAGAATGGAATTACAAGGTCGTAACGGCAACATACGTGGAACAGGACAACACCGGTCTGGTCCACACCGCTCCCGGACACGGTCCGGACGACTACGAGACCGGAAAGAGGTACGGCATCCCGCCGTTCTGTCCCGTAGCGGAGAACGGAAGGTACACTGACGAGTTCCCTCTTATGGTCGGCAAGAAGGTCAAGACCGTCCACGATGATGTGATCAAGTATCTGGAGGAGAACGGAAGGCTGTACAACTCCAGCAAGATCAAGCACAGGTACGGACACTGCTGGAGATGCAAGTCACCCATCATCTACAGGAACACACGCCAGTGGTTCGTGGAGGTCCCCAAGGTCAAGGATGAGATGCTCTCCGAGATCGACCGTGCCAAATGGGTCCCTGACTGGGCCGGAAGCACCAGGGAGAAGAACTGGGTCGAGGGCGCCAGGGACTGGTGCATCTCCCGTCAGAGGTACTGGGGAATCCCCATGCCCGTATGGGAGTGCGAGTGCGGAGAGAAGAAGGTCGTAGGTCAGTATGAAGAGCTGAAGGCTGGAGAGGGATACACCGACGGAATGGACACACACAGGCCTTGGATCGACGGTGTCACATTCAAATGCCCCAAGTGCGGCAAGACAATGCACAGGGTCCCGGACGTACTCGATGTATGGTTCGATTCCGGAGTCGCTGCATGGGCATCCCTCGGATACCCCCACCACAAGGAGGAATTCGACAAGTGGTGGCCCGGCGACTTCATCGTAGAGGCACACGACCAGACGAGAGGATGGTTCTATTCCCAGCTGGGAGCAGGAGTGATATCCTTCGACCGTGCACCTTACGACGAGGTCATGATGCACGGATGGGTGCTGGATCCCAAGGGACAGAAGATGTCCAAGTCGCTCGGCAACGTAATCGAGCCTCTTGAGATCATCGACCAGGTCGGAGCCGATTCGTTGAGATACTATATGATCAAGAGCAACGCCCCCTGGGAGGACACAGCCTTCCAGAAGGACGGACCAAGGAACGCGAGGAAGGTCCTGAACACGTACTGGAACGTCGTCAACTTCGCCTCCACATACATGATCCTGGACAACTACGATCCGGACAAGTTCACGATGGAGTCCATCGCACCCCATCTCAGGGACGAGGACCGCTGGATGATCTCCAGGACGGAGAAGATCGTCAGGACCGTCACGAAGTACCTGGAAAGCAGGGAGCTGCACCTTGTGGCCCGTGAGCTCGAGGACTACATCCTGGAGGACCTTTCCAGGTGGTATGTGTGCCTTGTCAGGGACAGGTCATGGTCGGAAGGAGCGGATGCGGAGGCGGACAAGAACGCCACGTACTTCACCCTTTATTACGCGATCATGAAGACCGCTCTGGTGCTGGCCCCTATCGCGCCCCACATCGCCGAGGAGGTCTACCAGCACATGGGCGGTAAGAAGCTCAGTATCCACATGGAGGACTGGCCTGTCTGCGACGATAAGCTTATCGACGACGGTATCGAGCACAGCATGTCCCTTGTGAGGAACATCGTGGACATCATTGCGGCCGAGAGGGCCAAGATGGGTTCAAAGCTCAGGTGGCCTCTCCTGCAGGTCTTCGTACGCGGCAACGATGCCGATGTGAACAAGGCCGTCAAGATGTTCGACGATGTGCTCGCACAGCAGGGTAACATCAAGAAGGTGCAATATCTTGGAAAGGACGAGATTCCCTCAGTCGAGAACGATATCGAGCCAGTGGCATTCGACGAGGGTACAGTGTTCATCGACTTCAACGTCACGCCGGAGATCGAGGCCGAAGGATATGCAAGGGAGCTCATCAGGCGTATCCAGCAGATGCGTAAG
>JAFUHJ010000010.1 GCA_017468935.1 Candidatus Methanomethylophilaceae archaeon | reverse complement strand
CGTTGCTCACCTCTCCCAGTTTGACGAGGATCCTGGATTTGAGGCAGAGGTAGCTGAGGTCGTCCCCTGAGAGTGCGAGGGCACGATCGATGTGCCTGAGGGCACCCTTGTACTCGCCCATGGAGTACATCGACTCCGCAATGGTCCTGATGGCCTCGGGATCCTCCGAGGTTCCTGCCTCCTTCTTCTCCTCCTCGAGTATCTCGGACGAACCGCCCTGTATGGATTCCATGGCCGCCTTCAGACGTTGGGAATCGGGATATTTGGTCAGTGCCTCGCTGACGATGTCCAGTGCCTGTGACCTGTCATGGATCGACAGGAAGCAGGATGCCGCCTCAAGAGCGGCGTCCTCTGTCTTGTAGGAATCATAGATGCCTTTGGCGATCGTGGATGCCTTCTTGGTCGAACCAGTCTCCCTTAGCAGCCTGGCCTTCATCAGGGATACCTGCGGATTGTCGGGTTCGGATTCCGAGCAGAGATCCACCAGATGGATCGCCTCCGTGTATCTTCCAGCCCCCTCGAGTATGACCGCCTTGCGTATCATCGGATACAGGGAATAGGGGTCGAGCTCTATGGCACGGTTCAACGAATCCACGGCACCTATTGGATTGTTGAACTTCTCCTGGACGGATGCCTTCGATATCCAATACTGAGGCTCGTTGAGATCGAGGCTCACGGCACGGTTGTAGGATGCCTCTGCGGAATCCAGGTCTCCCCTGGCCTCGTCGGCCATACCTTTGGAATGCCATATGACAGGGTCGTTGGGAGCAAGCTCCGCCGCGGCTGCGAAGGATACCGAGGCCTTCATGTATTCACCCATGGCGTATTCCGCATTGCCTCTGAGCCTTCTGATCATCGGATCGGGAGCGATGTCCCTCTCCAGGTCGTAGCACAGGAACATGGCCTCTCTGTACATGCCTTCCTCGATCATCGATCCCACGACGTTGAGGACGTTCTCTCTGGAAGGCTCCAGACGGAGCACGTTCCTCAGAGTCATCATCGCACCGTTCATGTCCCCGGTACCGCTCTGGGCGGTGGCGAGTGTGAACATCGTGCGCACATCGTTCGGACTGATCTCGAGGATCCTCCTGCAGATGTCCAAGGCACCCTTCACATCATTCTTCTTGACGAAGATGTCCTTCTTCAGTACGAGTGCGTCCAGGTATTCCGGGTTCTCCGTCAGGAGCTTGTCGCATTCCTTCTCCGAACCCTTGACATCATTATTGATGAACCTCATCCTCGCGGACAGCACACGCACCGTGGGGTCGTCCTTGGCGAACAAGGTGGCCTTCATGGCCGTCCTGGATGCGCCGCGGATATCTCCCCTCTCCAGCATGTATTTCGAACGCGAAATCAGATAGTATGGATCGTTCTTATTGGAGTTCGACATCTTATCCAGGATGGCCTTCACATCCTCCATGCTGCCTCTGGAGATGAGCATGTCGACCATATCGGCATAGTCCTGTGCTCCGAGCTGTTCGTTGTCGAGATAATCATAGATGGCATTGATCAGATCCTTGTCGGCCCCCATGTGAGCGTATGCGAAGATCCTTCCCTGGAGTACGCGGAGCGTGACCATGTCCAGCTCATCGTAGATGTTCAGCGCCTCCTCAGGCTCGTGACCGGCGATGAATGCCTCCGCCATCTCCAGCTTCGCATAGATCGGGATGTCGTTCGGGAGTTTCCTGAAGACCATCTTGGCGGAGCGCCAATCGCCCTCGTCCACGGATGTCCTTGCCGAAACGAGCATGAACTCCCAGTCCCCGTTCTTGTAGTGTTCCGAATTGACCAGCCTGTTGGTGGCCGAATCCTTGTTGCCCCTGTACCAGTTCTTGTAGATCAGGTACAGTTCCTTGTACCTCTCGTCGGACGGAGTCGTTGCTTCCTTCCCTGTCCTGGCGATATTGACAGACTGCATGTCCGCCCAAGGGCCGGAAGGATCATCCTCTTTGAGGATCTGATACAGCCTCTCATCATTGGGATCTATGTCCAGTGCCTTCGAGGCACACTGGACTGAATTGACCTTGTCACCCTCACCGTGGTACATCTCGGCCTGGGCCACCATCAGACGGAATGTGTCCTTGGATCCGCACTGCGACATGATCTCCGCTGCGGACGTTATGTCCTTCTGCTTCACCAGGATCTCCGTCGCCCTGATAGCGGGCGAACAGTCCTGCGGACGCGATTTGGACACCAGCGTCTTCAGGGTATCGGAGGTCACCCTGCCGTGGGCCTCGTTCAGGGCGTCCATCAGACTTGTGAGTATGGCGTGATGTATGAAACCGTGGGATGTGAGAACCTTTGTGGATATTGCGTCGAGGTTCTTCTCGGATATCTTGCCGTTGAGTGCCTTCCATGTGCGGTATTCATCAGAAGTGTCGAAGACGGGCAGGTTATCCATGATGGTGAATCTCCTTCCAGCGTATAACGGTTTCATTCGGTCTTCACCGGAATTGCCGATATCTGATGGATCTTCACCTTATCCATTGCTGCAAAAGACAACGCCCTGGATCATTGTCGGAACACCATTGGATAAGGTTATATACTTCCCTCCAATAACGGAGTTTCAGTGCAGCTGTGATCTAGCTGGTTAGGATCTGAGCCTTCCAAGCTCATTGCCCGGGGTCGAATCCCGGCGGCTGCACTCATTTTTTGTCATCCAGATAGGATTTAGAGTGCAACCGCACGGATTCGCCACTTTCCCAGACCGATCTAGTCCAATAATAGGCTCACCGCTAAAGTGTGTAGATTGACATTGTGGATGCATACT
>JAFUHJ010000116.1 GCA_017468935.1 Candidatus Methanomethylophilaceae archaeon | reverse complement strand
CCCGACATGTCTATGATGATCTCCTGACCCGCTCCAAGTGGTGGAGCCGCCTGTATATGGATGTATTCTGGGATGGGATCGACGACAATGAAATAGCGGCGAAGACGCTTTCCTATATCCCGGATGATTTC
Organism: Candidatus Methanomethylophilaceae archaeon; assembly: GCA_017468935.1. Classification (GTDB taxonomy): domain Archaea; phylum Thermoplasmatota; class Thermoplasmata; order Methanomassiliicoccales; family Methanomethylophilaceae; genus Methanoprimaticola. Next base: position 1,783 of record JAFUHJ010000116.1, on the reverse strand, counting down.
TCCGGAAAGCTTCTTGATGTACCAGTCGGGACTGGCGTTTTCACGGCAGGGTAATATGCCCGGATGAAACAGGCGGAGATCACTTGCCTCGACTACAGCGAGGACATGCTGAATCAGGCCCGGAATCGTTTTGAAAAAGAAGGGATAAGGAATGTCCAGGCCATACAGGGCGACGTTGGTGCCCTTCCCTTTGCGGACGGGTCTTTCGATACGGTCCTCAGTATGAACGGGATTCACGTCTTTCCTGACAAGGAGAAGGCATGGTCCGAAATAAGGCGCGTCCTTAAACCGGGAGGATCGCTGGTAGCCTGCTTCTGCATCAAAGGGGAGTCCCAGATATCAGACTGGCTCATGCACCGGATCCTGTCCCGGAAAGGATGGTTCACACCGCCCTTTGAGACCTTTGTATCACTGAAGGTGAGGCTAGAGAAGGACTATATTCTGGAGGAATACCATAAGGAGGGATCCATGGTATACCTCAATGCCCGGAAGAAATAGCTTGATTCAGATCAGTAACCTGATCAGCCCGTCGGACTTGACGAAGATCTCCGGATGGGACATGATGACGGCATAGACCATCTTCGAGTCGACAGGGATGCCGCCTTTGCGGAGGAACAGCCCCTTCGCATTGATGACATCCGCGATCTGCTCCGTCCGCATCCCCCGGTTGGAAGACGCCAGCACATAGACGATGGCTTCCTCAATCTTCATTTCCAATTGTTTACGAGCAGATGCAGTATCCGGCATCAGAGAGCAAGCGGAGCGCCATCTCGAACCGGTCGGATTGGGTGAGAATATAGTCTGTGTTGAAGGTGGAAACCACGAAAATACCGATTCCGTTGTCGGCAAGGATGGCGGAGATCTTCGCAATGATCCCGATCAAGGAGAAATCCAAGACCCCCTCGATCCTGAAAGCCTTCCAACCATCACTCCGTTCTATGACCTCGGAAGGGACGAGTCGGGTAGGGCAGACCAGAGATTTTTCCTCATCGGTGGAGCCGGTGAATACGAAAGGCTCACGGATATCAATCTGCGAGAAATTCTTTAGCTTACATATCGTAAACTCCTCATTGATAACTTTTAGCGTCATGTCGTTCGAACTTGTTTAATGCTCCACTTGTACATGGTTCAAAGCAATTTCATCGCAATATACGCACAAGCCTCCGCATCGGCAAGGGCATGGTGGTGGTTTGTGAGGTCGTAGCCGCATGCGGCAGCGACGGTCTGGAGCTGGTGGTTAGGAAGTCTTTTGCCATAATACCGCCTCGATGCCGATAGCGTGTCATGGAATTCATAGTCCGGATAGTCCATCTGATAGATGCGGAACACCTGCTTGAGACAGCCTTCATCAAAAGGACTGTTGTGGGCGACCAATGGCAGTCCCTCGATGAGAGGTTCAATCTTTTCCCAAACAAAGGGGAAATCGAGCGCATCATCAGTGTCTTCCGGTCCCAACCCGTGCACCTGTCGGCAGAACCATTGGTAATACTCCGGCTCGGGATGGATCAGGCTGTAGAACCGGGCCACGATCTCTTCGTCCCGCACGACGACTATGCCAACGCTGCATACGCTGCTCGGGCACTCGTTGGCCGTCTCGAAATCTATCGCTGCAAAATCTCTCCTAGACCGTAGTTCTTGTACATCCGGGCGATATCCGCCTTCATCTCGTCACGGAGATCTTCCGGCTCCAGGACTTCGACGTCCGGGCCATGGCTCAGGAGTTCCTGACGGAAATCGTAGGTGGGAACCAGATAATACTCAAAGATGCCGTATTCAGGCGTCT
>JAFUHJ010000115.1 GCA_017468935.1 Candidatus Methanomethylophilaceae archaeon | reverse complement strand
TTCTCCTGGAATGCCATTGAATCACATCGTGTGGGCTGCGTATGCGGGGGTGTCGGTATCCTTTCCGCAGACGATGCATTTGCCCTTGAACTCCTCTGTGTGGTAGGGCCTTCCGAGGATCTTGAATCCTGTCGTGTCCTCGAACTTGTGACCGCACTCATCGCATCCGCACCATCCGAACCTGAGGATCTTGTCCTCGGGGATGTTATCCATGGAATCGATGTCCACGGTGCGCTGCTTCTGGATCTCGTTCGCCCTGTTGAACATCGTGTCGGAGATGTCGTCGAGGAGCATCTGGACTCCCGGGATCAGGTTCTCTACGGCTATGGTTCCCTTCTCCGCGGTGTCCCTCCTGAAGAAGGATACGACCTTGTTCTCGATGTCGCGCCCTCCGAGCTCGAGCCTGAGGGGCACACCCTTCATCTCCCACTCGTAGTACTTCGCACCGGGGCGGTCGTCGCGGTCATCGAACTTGACCCTTAATCCTGCGTTCTTGAGGACGGTCTCCATCTCTTTGGCGGCCGCCATGACGGCTTCCTGATTGTCCTTCTTGAAGATGGGGATCAGCACGATCTGGAAGGGTGCGATTCCGGGAGGCATGATGAGTCCCTGGTCGTCCCCGTGCACACCGATGAGCGCTCCGACAAGCCTCTCGGACATTCCGTATGTGGTCTGGTGGACGAACTTGTGCTCCCCGTCCTTGTCCTCGTAGGTTATCCCATAGGGCTCCGAGAAGTTGGTCTTATAGTGGTGGATCGAACCCATCTGGAGTGTCCTTCCGTTGGGCATGGATGTATCGATACCGACCGTATAGTACGCTCCGGGGAACTTGTCCCAATCGGTACGTACGAGCAATGTGTAGGGAAGGCATATCTTCTTGGCGATCCTGGCGAGGATCTCGATGTCCTCCTCGATCTGCTTCTGGGCATCGTCATAATCCGTGTGGCAGGTGTGGGATTCGAAGAAGTGGATCTCACGTACCCTGATGAAGGGCCTGGTCTGCTTGGTCTCGTAACGGAATGTATTGACGATCTGATATGTCTTGAGGGGAAGGTCCTGGTGGGATCTGATCCACAGGGCGAACATGGGGTACATGGCGGTCTCGGACGTGGGCCTGATGACGAGCCTCTCGTCGAGCTCGTCCAGTCCGGCGTGGGTGACCCAGTAGACCTCGCTGTCGAATCCCTTGATATGCTCCTTCTCCTTAGCGAACTGGCTCTCGGGTATGAGCAGAGGGAAGTTGACCTCGTCGTGATTTGTGGCGTCGAACTCCTCGCGTATGTAGGAGTCGATCTGCCTCATGATCTTCCATCCGTAGGGCGTCCATACGTTCATTCCTTTGATAGGGTATCTCTTGTCTGACAATCCGGCCTTCTCGACGATGTCGAGGTACCACTCTGCGAAATTCTCCTCTTTGTTGGACATGTTCATCCCTTCCTTATTGCGTCAGCCACGAGCTTGGCCACGGAGATCTCCGACTGGGAGCTCTCGAGCGTGTTGCAGCAGAGCACCTTATCCAATGCGCTGTGGGTGAGCTTCTCGATGGCGTTGTTCACGAAGACACCGTGCGTACAGGCGACGGAGACACTCTTGGCGCCGGCATCCCTGAGGGCCTGTGCAGCGGTCATGATGGTACCGCCGGTGGAGATCATGTCGTCGACTATCAGGATGTTCTTGTCCTTGCAGTCCATTGTGGCGGGTGCGATCTTGACCTCCGTACCGGAAAGACGGGTCTTGTTGAGGTGGTCGTAGTCCTTGCCCATCCTCTCTCCAACATCCTTGGCACGGTTCGCCGCACCGATGTCGGGGGACAAGACCAGGTCGATCCCCTTGTCCTTGAAGTAGTCGGCGATGACGGGTGCCGCCTTGAGGTCCGTGTGCTTGCATGTGAATGCGTCGAGCACGGCCTCCTTGTGGATATCGATGGTGATGACGTGATCGCATCCTACCGAATCCAGCAGCTTGCACATCAGGATGGCCGATGCAGGTTCTCCGGGGTTGAAGAGCCTGTCCTGCCTAGCGTATCCGAAATAGGGGATGACCAGGGTGACCTTCTTGGCCTTGAGACCTTTCACGATATCCTGGAGTAGGAACATCTCTACCAGTTTGTCATCGGGGAACGTGTTCTGAACGATGACGACATCGTCGTTGAATTCTTCGCTCTCGACCCTGGTATAGACCTCCCCGTCGGGGAACTTCCTTGTGCCTGCCTGAATGTATCTGCACCCGAGCTCTTCGGCGATCTGCTTCGCCAGGACCTCGGATGTGGACCCGCCAATAACTATCATGGGGATTCGATAACCGCTCCTTATTATTAAGATAACGGGCGCGCGGGTATGCCTAAGTATTAATCCGCCACCGCATATGCATCGCCGATGAAGAACGACATCGTATCGGAACGCATGATCTTCACATGCCTGGACATCTTCGACTGCTCGAAGAAGGACGTCACCGTCATTCCGCCGGAAGGATCTATGCTCGCACCGCTGGCCCAGAGCGGACTGGAGATGGTCGAGTGCTACCGTGCCGATGCCGCCAATTTCACCAAGGACGGGGACCTCGTCACGGCGTTCGCCGCCATAAACTACGCCCATGCGTGGATCGGATGCTTCCAGAGGTTGGGACTATTCGGAGGGGAATCGGGAGATGAACTGTTCCTCAGGCTTCCGGGATCGGATGACGAAGGGAACAGGATCGCAGATGAGAAGATGGCCAAGTATCTGGACATCACGACCCGTGCGAGGAAGAAGATAAGGATCGCCTCTCCGGTAAGGTCCTTCGACCGCAGGCTGGCACTTACGTTCCTGGATACCTCGGAATCGTTTTTTAAGAAGGCCGTAGACTACCGTAACGACGGAGATTATGTGAGAGCATTCGCGGCAGTGAACTACTCGCACGCATGGCTGGACGGCGGTGCAAGGATCGGGCTGTTCGATGTGGACGGCGACGATGTCCTGTTCACCCTCTACGAGTGACGTTCACCGATCCTGCGTATGATGAGGCAGAGAACACACTGGCCTTTCTAAACAACTTCTTGGCCGCATCCTCCGGAAGATCCGTGTAGATACTGTTGCCGAGCATGCACATACCCGCATGATATCCCTCGTCACTGATCACGGACAGCGCGTTGCGGATATCGTCCGATTCTATCCCGATGCATTGGGAGAAACGGTTGGATACCGAGAACAGACCGCCGGCGGTAGGATTCTCCGAGAACGCCTTCATGGCCTCATCGCCCGCATAGGATATCTTCTTCATCATATCCGCATCGCTGAGCACGGATTCCGTCCTCAGCGGTTCATCGAAGACTATCAGCGTAAGCTCCCTGAATCTCAACCCTGAATCGGAGACCTTCCCGTCAATACCGGGCGACTCGCGAACGGGTACCCCGAATCCGGAGTCTATCGCCATCAGGTCCCCCAATCCGCCGCCCAATGTGCATTCGGCCCTGTGAGTGACCATGAGGGCGGACCTCCTGTCCATACCCAATATGGAGGCCACGCAGAGTGCCGCCCCGAATGTACCCGATGCACTCGTACCGAAACCCTGTTCCAAAGGAAGGGAATGATCTAGATCGATTTCTAGACCGACACTGGGGGCCATGAACTCCACAGCAGAACGTGTTATCTCCGCCTTCGACTCCCTGCCGTTGATACGAATGACCAGATCCTTGTCGTCCCTGGTCCTGACCTTCACCTGGCATCCCAGGTTCAGCCTGATCCCCAATCCGAGGGAACCCGTCCTTGCTATATCGGGATCCCTGACGGGCCGGAACACGCACGATATGTGCCCGGGCACGAACACCTCAGCCTTCATTGTCCACCGAACAACCTGTCCAGGATCAATTCCGAATTGTGTGCCTTCGTACCGGAGATGTCGACCGCATCCTTCTCGGTAACAAGGATCACCGACGAATCGGTCTTACCTGCGGAACTGGTGTCGTTGGCGATCACCGCTTCGAGGTCGTATTCCTCCAGACGTTCGCGGGCCTTCTCGATCAGCTTGTCCTTGGACAGCCCGGCCTCGGCCTTGAATCCTATCACGGTATCGCATCTCTTCCTGATCAGCGGAAGGACCTTCTGTACCGGGATCAGCTCCAGATTAAATCCCTCGGCACTGGTGATCTTACCGTAATCGATCTCCTCAGGTCTGAAGTCGGAAAGGGCTGCTGGCACTATGACGATGTCATGATCGATGTCGTCCAGCATCTTAATCAGGTCGGATACGCTCGAGAAGCGTCTCACATCAATGTATCCGGGAAGCTGTACGCTGCACCCACCCATCCAGAGGTCCACGTCCGCACCTCTCCTGAAGGCAGTCTCCGCCAGTTTGACGGCCATGAGGCCGGAGGACCTGTTGGTGATGACCCTCATTGAATCTATGGGTTCCTCGCTGCGTCCTCCGATGATGAGTACCCTCTTTCCTGCAAGGTAATCGTCACCTATGATCTTCTCCACGGTGTTGACGATCTCCTCGGTGGAGGCCACCTTGGCCCTAACACCGTCCAATCTGGGGCCGATGAAGTGTATCCCCCAGGATCTCAGCCTCTCCAGGTTCTCGCTTACCGCAGGGTTGTCATACATAGCCTGATGCATCGCAGGCGCTATGGCGACCGGTATGCCGTTTCCGATGGCGACGGTGGCCATCGAGGTGACCGTGGTATCATCGATCCCGTTGGCAATCTTCGATATGGTGTTCGCCGTTGCGGGATAGATCAGCAGGAGATCCGCGGATTCTGTATCTCCCAGAAGGGTTATGTGCTCCGTGAGACCAGTAAGCTCGGTGATAGGCTGATTCCCGGATGCGAAGTAGAGGGCATCCGATGTCACGAGCTTCTGGGCGTCCTTAGTCAGAACGGGGATCACGTCCGCTCCGCGCCTGACTAGCTCCCTGATCGTACCGAAGCATTCGACGGCCGCTATGCTGCCGCAAATGCCCATAACTATGGTCCTTCCCATCAATGAATCTCCTTTCTCGCAGTATATCTCGTCGACCGGATGTGTCATCCTATCACCTTACCGATTATCTCCATCGCCTGAGCGTACACGTCATCCTGTGACTGTGACGCATCTATCACATCGAAACCGTACTCCTCCGCCAGACGGAGGTAGTTGGCACGCACCTGGTTCTGGAAATCCAGCCTCTCGAACTTGCTGATCTCCTCTCCGCGCGTGCCCACGCGTCCCATACCCACCTGAGGGTCGATATCCAAAAGGATAATGGCGTCGGGTTCGTCTATGAATTGACTGTTTATACCGATGAGCCAGTCCCTGTCCGATGCGTCCCCGTCCAGCTTGGCGGACTGATATGCCACCGTGGATGCGAAGTACCTGTCGCACAGGACGACCTTGCCCTCCGAGACCATCCTCCTGATGTTCTCGGTGTGATCGTTCCTGTCCGCTACGAACAATAGGGCCTCCGTCCTCTGGGAGATGTTCCCCGCATCGCCGCTGCGTATGAAGGCACCTATTCCCTCATGGGTGGGCTCTGCGGTCAGGGATACCGATATACCTTTCGCTGAAAGATCATCGGCTATCCTCCTGCAAAGGGACGATTTGCCTGCACCGTCCGCTCCTTCGAAGACTATGAATGCTCCGCTCATCGCGACTGGATTGAAGTATACCGATAATAAACATCGGTCCGCATCTGCACATCATGATGTGCGCTGACTGTCAAATGTCCTTCTTCATCATGACCATAGGGTAAAGTGCGTAACACCAGACCATCAGCAGCACACCGCCAATGAACGTTCCGATATCCGGGATCGCCAACATTGGCACTCCGAGGAGCACAGCAGCGATAAGGATACCTATGATGAATGCCTTGAGCTTCTGGTAGTTGGTCCTCTCCTTGATGGTGTAACCGACATATCTGTGCTCGATCAGCCTTCCGATCATAAGTCCGTAGAAGAATCCGCTGGACTGAAGGATCTCCTTCAGATCGACCTCGATGTGGAAGCAAGCGTAGATTGTAGCTAGGGTGAACAGGACTATGTATGCCGCACTGACCATGTAGTATGCACGATCGCTCCTCTTTCCGATCTCCACGGCCTTGACCGCTAACAGCACCATCACGACGGCGGTAATGATACCGGCGAGGACGTCCAGTGGCGTGTGGACACAGAGCACGAGCCTTGCCATCATGATGAGGACCGCAACTACGACAAAGATTATGGCCAGGATGACCTTTTTCCTATAGTACCAGGCCATCGGGAGATAAGTGGATGCCGACAACGTGGTATGGCCGCTGGGGAGAGAATAACCGTCAGCATGGGCCCCGGGTACCCTTTCCAATGTGGGGTCGAGGATCCATGGCCTGGGTTGGGCCACGATCAGCTTGGCTATGGATGATGCGATCGTAGCAGATACACACCCGAGACTTATAATCTCACCTTTCTCCCTGTCGAACAACCAATAGATACCAACGACCATCATTATGGGTATGACCATGTAGAATACCCTTGATGATATCGCAAGGAAGAAATCCTCCAGAATCGGGAAATCCATTCTGATGTCCTGCAGGATGTGCAAGAACTCGATCCCAGTCAGCATGATCCCTAATCGACTGCATCATATTTGAACAGTTTTAGAAACCGTCAATAGGGACATCATACCTTCTTGGCACGGTCACTCAACAGGATCATTATCGAATCCAGTGATTCCACGTCCTTGGAATACACCCTCGTTAGGAAGGCTAGGTCCGAACGGATGGAATCGTCGTATCCGACACCAAGCGACCTAAGGTTCTCGCGAAGCTGATGTGCCAAACTGCCGCCTCTGCCATCCCAATCGGTCAGGATTACCGCCTCCTTTCCCGATCTCCACGCGTACTCTGCGGCCTTCACCGGCCCTCCACCGCTCTGTACACAGAATATATCTCCCGAGATGCCGAGATTGGAAAGTGCGGAAACATCCTTGTTGCCTTCGACCAGGATCACATGGTCGCATGAAAGTTCTTCAAGCCTGTCTAGGACCTCGCCGAACTTCTCCAGGCGTTCCTCGTCGTTCATTGCATCGCCTTCTCCAGCGTCTCTAGGATGGAATCTGGATCTCCTGCGATGGTGACCGTCTTCTGATGGCTGGTCATCCCCGCAGTAACGGATGATCTGCAGCCAGTGATCTCCTTGAAGTAGGATTCGACCTCCTTGTTGGCCCTACCGTCGAGAGGAGGTGCCTTCACCCTGAGTATGGCCCTCTTCCTCCACTCGTCGAAACCCTCGAGACCGGAACGGTTGGACCTTGGCGAGACCATGATATCCAATTCCAAACAACCCTCCTTCTTCCTCGAGACATCCGCGACTCTCATGGTATCCCGATACGCGACAAATGACTTAATACGTACTCGGATATTGCCTTACGATGAGTCCTGTCCTTCAGCCCATGACATACGAGGAACTCTCCCAAATCTACAGGGAGGAGAAGAACGGCAAGGCCTTGATGCCCTGCCGCCAAGACCTCTACAGGGCATTCGCTGACCTTCTGACAAGACTCCGTCAGGACTATGACAGGGAGATCGCCAAGGATCCCGATTCCATCATGGCCGAAGGTGCAAACCAGAAACGGAAAAAGGCAGAGACCCAGATCAAGTTCATCACCAGCCTTAGGGCGAGGAAGATCTGCAACAAGGCCGTACTGTCGGCCGACGGCAATATCGAGGAACTCAATGCGCTGACCCCGGAGGAACGCGACTACTACGAACAGCTCGTCTCACTCTCCAAAGCACAGCTGACCCTCGTGGACGGCTACCGCGGCAAAAAGACTGTCAACACCCTGATAGACGAACCTCATCGCACTCCTGCACCGGAGATACCTGTAAAGGAACCCGAACCCATGCCTGAGCCGTCTGAAGCGATTGCCAGCGGTGTAGAGGACGAGTTCCCTCCGACATCCGATGAGGCGGAGCTCATGGACAGCGCCATGGAGGACGAATTCTACGAGAGTGAGCCCGATGACATAGTCCAGCAACCTGCCGAACCGGAGATAGTGTCCGCAGAGGAGACCCCCGTACTGGAAGCGGATACCATGGTCATCCGTGTCCTAGAGGATCTGCCTCCGTTCGCGGGCCCCGACAGAGATTACGAACTCCACAAGGAGGATATAGTGACCCTGCCGAAGGCAATGGCGTTGGTCCTCGTCAATTCCCAGAAAGCTGCAGCGGTCACTCCCTCACTTTGAGGGTACGGGTATCGCCGGGGAATTCGAGACAGTCAATCTTGAGCCTCCTTATACCGGTCACGTCGGAGACGGACTGCCTGGCGATATCAGGGGTGTTGTTGGTCTTGCTGAGATGTGCCAGGAAGATCTGCCTGTTGGTGTTCTGACCTTCGGTGCGCCTGATCGCACGTGCGGTATCCAGGTTGTTCATATGGCCGCGTTCGCTGCCGATAAGGGACTTGAGACTCGGCGGATAGGGTCCGTTTACCAACAAGTCGAGGTCGTAATTCGCCTCGATGACAGCTATATCGGAAAGCCCGAGTGCGTATTCGATCTGCTGACTGAACTTCCCAGTATCCGTGGCGACCAGGACCTTCTTGTCGTTGTCGACCTCGGTGAAATAGCAGTTGGGCTCGACAGCATTGTGAGAGGTTGCCAATGGGGTGACGTGGAACTGACCTATATCGATGCATGAATTGGATTTGTACACCCAATGCTGGACATTCCCCAGATTGGATGCGTCGAACGTGGCCATGTTCGCCACTATCGGAACATCGAGTTTCCTGGCCGTGGCCCCTGCACCGGAAACGTGATCGGAATGCTCATGGGTTATGAGGATGGCCTTCACCATGTCCTTGTCGACGCCTTCGCGTTCCATCAGAGATAGGATGCGCCTGCAGCTTATGCCGGCGTCTATCATTATCGCTTCGCCGTCGTTCTCGATGACAGTACAATTGCCATCGCTCCCGCTGGCGAGTACGTGGACCTCCATGGTCCTCAGGCCTTTTTCTTGTAGAGTGCGAAGATGATGTCACTCCTGGATATGACTCCGACCAACACTCCCTTCTCTAGGACGAGTATGCGGTTGATGCTGAGCCTGAGCATGATCCTGAGCACCTCTATGATCGGTGCATCCGGGGTGGTGGTCATGACGGAACGCACCATTATCGAAGAGACCTCCGTGTTGGAGATCTCCTCCGAGACCTGCCTCAGGTTGTCATCCAAGGGGAGGGTGGAATCCATTGAATAATCGAGAAGTCTGTCCACTCCGTCCTCCTTATCCAGTTTCATCTGACTTTTCATGATGAGATTAAGGATGTCGATCTCGCTAAGGAAACCCAGAAGGTGATACTTGGCATCGACGATGGGTGCACCTGACATGTTGTCCAATGCGAGCTTGATAGCAGCTTTCTTGATCGTATCATCTGGACGCAGGGTGAGAACCTCTGTCGTCATCAAATCCCTAACCTTGAGTTTCGTCATCGGTGTATGTTATCCTTAGGGAACGATATAAACGTATGCGCGCGTAGAACAGAGCACTTGAGGTAAATGATAAGGGTGCAGCCGGGAGGGCCCGATCGCGGTCATCCCGGGATGCACTGGCACAATGAAGAATGAAATCAGTGCTTCTTCTGGATCTTTCCGTCCTTCTTCTGACGGACGACACTGGAATCCTGGTTCTTCGCGACGGTCTTGGCGTACTTCTCCGCCTCGGCCTTGGTGTCGAATCTCTTCAGGGCCTTCTTGGCCTTGGCTTTCTTGACCTGCCATCCTCCGTCGGGGTGGGGCGAAACGAAGTAGGCTCCGTTCCTATCGGATGAATCGTCCTCGGAAGCGGCCTCGTCCTTCTGCACAGGCTCCTCATTCTTCTCTTTCGGAGGGTTGACCACCACAGGCTCCTCTTTTGGCTTCTCTTGCTTCTTAGCATCCCCGGCCGGAGTGTCCTCCGGCTTCTTCTCTTTCTTCTTGAGGAATCCGAACATGAGCGCCGTAACGTGCTGTAAATTGAAAAAGTATCGGTCTTAGAAAACTGTGTTCGGTAATTCAATCACCAACCTGAACCGATTGCCTGCAGCCTTTGTAGATGTTCAGCACGCGTACCTTCTGGAAGGTCTCCGCGACATCGTTCCAGCGGGCCCTGGCCCGCAGGATGTCGCCGAACAGCCTCTTCAGATCCGAGAATGTGCACTCGACCTTCCATCTCCTCCCGTATCCGACCTCCAGCTTCCACTGGTCCCTGCCCACCTTCTTGATGCGCTTGATCTGGCTGCCCCTCTCCATGCAGCCGTACGACCTGCCTGAATACCGGCCTTCCTTGGTCTCGAATTTGCCAAGCTGGCTGGACTTGATGTTGATGGCCACGTCCATCCCCATGTCCGAGTATCTCCTCCAAGCGGCCTTTGAATCGTAGGCCGCGTCGGCCAACAACTTCCTTACGCGGTGACCCGACGAAAGCACCTGCTCCATGAGCAGGTCCAGGCAGGTCGGGTCACCGCAGGATTCGTCGGTTATCGCATATGCCAGAATCTGGTTCGTATCCACGTTGACGGCCACATGAAGCTTCACCCATCCCGATACCGGCCTCTTGTCCCATCTATGCGTCAACCATCCCCCGTACTTGTTCAGGGACAAGCCTGTCGAATCGACCGCCACGTCGATGGATCCCTCAGAGGGCGCCACATCGCAGCGTCCGTAGGCCAGGATGCGCCCGTCCAGGACCGATCCGGAGGATTCCGGCATCGACAGATCCATGCATCTGGAATAGAACTGGCTGAGGCTTATGCCCCTGATGCCCGAATCCTTCAGGAATACGTTGACTATGCCTCTGGCCATGCGATAGCTGGTGTTCAGGGCCGCCCTCAGCGTCATGCCCCAGATTATGACAGAATCCGGATAGACGAAAGGATGGCCGACCTTGCCGTCGTTCACGACGGCCAGGTCGTCGGCCATCCTTTCCATCCATGAACGGTCGAAAAGGGCCCTGGCGAACTCCGCCATGGCTTCGGTATCCACATCACAATGCCTTTTATCTCCAGAAACATCCCCATCCATGCCGATCTCACTCCGGGAATCGGCCGCCCCTGTCCCATTGACGCCAGTGCGAATGGCGGGATAGGGACGTTATTCTTCAGAACATCATGACGGCCGATCATTTGAAATCCGATCCTTTTTTGACACAACAAATCAACACCAGCGTTGATTTGTTAAGAATCAAAGTCACAAGAGATTATCGGTACTTAATGATTTCTCAGAAGGGTCGCTTGCTCGTCACCCCAGAATTACCGAACACAGTTGTCTTAGAACGATAGAGTTTAATCGGTGAACGTATCCGTGAATCCAATGAAGGATCTGATCAACAGCGGGAATGCAAAGGTCATGATGATCATTGCCATGTCCCTGTTCGGAACGCTCGGTGTGTTCACCTATTTCATAGACCTGCCTGCCAGCATAATCGTTGTAGGCCGCGGTCTGATAGGAGCTGCATTCCTCATGCTGATGATCTACCTGGGCGGTTCGCGTCTGTCCAAGGACGACATCTACGGGAACATGTTCACCCTGATCTGTTCCGGCGTCTGCCTCGGATTGAACTGGCTTTTCCTGTTCGAGGCGTACAAATCGATCGAGATATCCGTCGCCACCGTTCTCAACTACATGACGCCGGCCCTCGTGATACTGATATCGCCTCTCGTATTCAAGACTAAACTGACGTTCACAAAACTCGGATGTGCTTTGCTGGCCCTGTTGGGATTGGTCCTCGTCACGGGCATAATCGAGGACGGGATCGAGAACATCAACAGCTATGGTATCCTCTGCGGAGTGATGGCCGCGGTCTTCTACACCGGACTGGTTGTGTTCAACAAGAAGCTGAAGAGCATCGGATCCTACGACAGAACGTTCGTCCAGCTGTTGATCGCAGGCATTGTGATCGCCGTATATTGTCTGTTCACCATAGACTTCGGCACCCTGGTGATCGATACAATGTCCATCATTCTCGTGGTCATAATCGCTGTATTCCAGACGGCGATC
>JAFUHJ010000114.1 GCA_017468935.1 Candidatus Methanomethylophilaceae archaeon | reverse complement strand
CGATCGTGTCATCGATCGAATCTCTCTGTTCCCTGTTGGGTTCGAGCCTCATCTTCAACGTCTTTATTCCCATCGTCGGATGATTCGTACAGGTAAAATATAATGCTACGCCCGCGCCGTCACCCCCGAACCGGTATGGGGTATGGTCGGAAGCATGCAGTAATCGGTCGCAGATCGGGGATTCGGACCAATAATCTAGTAAACGGTGTTCTTTGATAGTTTTTCTCGCTCAGGAACCCTTACCGCTGACACGAATTCCGATGAAGCCAGCATACGACATAGAGACGAAATTCACATCCGATGCGATGTAAAAACTGACACTAACGGTGAGGCACGAAGGGATCGGGGGTACAAAGTTCATATTGTCCGATTTCAACGCCGTAAACAAGGCGAATCATGTTGCTTTCGTGGTCATTCCGGAGGGATTCTCGAGGTTATGTTGCGCAGATACGGTGGAGGATCGCTATCCTAAATCCCTATCGCAACGGTTCATAGGCTACTGTTAATTATTGTGGATTCCCGATTCTTGTCAGTTGACGCTATCACGCGGTGTGTCAAAGTTAGGTGAAAAGAAACAACAGGGTGAGGGGCGATCCCCTCACTCCCATCTTTTGTACAGTTTGTGTTCCTGGCCTATCTGGTCCAGGCATCTGCCGACCACGATGTTGACAAGGTCGTCGACAGTCTTGGGTTTGGGGTAAAAACCAGGGTTGGCATCTACGATGCGCACTCCCAGTCTTGCGAGCTTCAGTTCGTTCTCCAGCATGATGGCGCTCTTTGGTGTCTCCCGTGGGAGGAGGACTAGTTTCCTGTTCTCCTTCAGGCAAACCGCCACAGCGCGGGAAATCAGTGTATCGCCTATGCCGTACGCGAATTTGGCAAGCGATGACTCGCTGCAGGGTGCGACGATCATGGTATCGTACCTGAAGCTGCCTGAGGCTATCGATGCGAACATCTGATTGTCCTCGTATACCGTGTCAGCCATTGCGTACACCTGCTCGACGGAATAGTCCGTCTCGGCCTTCAGGATCTCCTTCGCCGTCTCTGACATGACGAGAATCTTCTCCCCATCCAGTTCCTGGAGTAGACGGATCCCGTAAACCGATCCAGATGCACCCGTCATGGCGATGACATATCTCATACTATCAGCTGGTGAATTTGTACTTGTTCTGGTAGATCAGGTAGCACATAACGAAACCGACTACTGCCAGGAGCAATCCCGAGATGTCCCCGATGAAGACTATGACCAACGTGAGTGCCGAGGCCGCGATACACATGTAGAATGCCATCTGATAGTTCTCCAGTTTCCCGCAGAAGTGGCTGGATACTATGGCGGCTATGCCGCTGAGTGCGAAAATGATACCTTCGATGATGAGATTTGTTTTCAGAGCGGTCTTACCTGCTTCAGTGGTCGCTCCGATCAATTCAAGGAACTGATTGTAGTCATCCTGGGATATGAGTCCTCTCTCCGCATAGTCCTTTAACATGTCCAGCATCGTGTCCAACATGATTCCGGACATGAAAGCGAAGAAAGCAATAATCAGTGCAAATATGCCGTAAACCAAGATGAGGACAGGTATGGCGCCCAGGCTGTCCTGTCTGGTAGGGGCGGTCCTGACCGTGCGCTCGGGTACGACATTTTCTCCGTCGGCCCTGAGAGAGGCACCGCATTCCGGACAGAAATCGGCACCGTCGGGCAACGATGCTCCGCATTTGTAACAGAATTTTACCTCATCTGTCATGTGATGCTGATTAGATTACTTCTTATTAGTATTAGCGCTGAGGCTTTTGAGACCAGGTGCCGACATGGGACAAGACTCTCCTCAAATCTCAGAAGGGTCATATCGGAAATTTGTAAATATCAAAAAATCACCTGAATTTGAACGATTTAAGTAGTTTAGAACATTATATAAACAACGTTTCAACTGCACCTGCCATGCTTCTGATCATAGTGTGCCTTCTATGTCTGCTGCTCGGTTTCTTGGTCTACAGCCGTGTAGTGGAAAGGATTGTCATACCATACAGGAGCGAAACCCCTGCGATCAAGCATCCCGACGGAATGGATTATGTCCCCATGTCGAAGTTAAAGATCCATCTGATCGAGCTTCTTAACATAGCGGGAACAGGACCGATCTTCGGTGCCCTGATGGGTGCCAAGTGGGGTCCGATTGTTTTTATCTGGATCGTTGCCGGAACAATATTCGGCGGAGCGGTCCATGACTATATGAGCGGAATGATGTCCGAACGCAATGAAGGCAGATCTGCGACATTCCTGATCCGCCATTATCTGGGCGAGGGTTCAAGGTACCCTGTTCTCATCCTGATGATAGTCCTGATGGTCATGGTGGCAGCTACATTCGCAAGAAGCGCCAGCGACCTTCTTTCATTCATCACTGATATCCCTGCTGTGGTCTGGATCGCCATAATACTTCTGTACTTCATCGCATCGACTCTGCTTCCGATAGACAAGCTGATCGGTAAGATCTACCCTGTCTTCGGAGTGCTTCTCATATTGATGGCAGTCATCGTCCTCATAGGTCTCATGGTAGGGGGCTATGAGATGCCGTCATTCACTCTCGACAACCTTCACCCTACCGGCGAGGAGTTCTTCCCGGATATGTTCATAACGGTCGCCTGTGGAGCGATCTCCGGATTCCACGCCACTCAGGCCCCTATGGCCTCCAGGTGCTTAAAGGACGAGAAGGACGGCCGCGTTGTGTTCTATGGTGCAATGATCGTCGAGTCCGTCATCGCTGTGATCTGGGCAGCTGCTGGAATG
Source organism: Candidatus Methanomethylophilaceae archaeon (assembly GCA_017468935.1). Classification (GTDB taxonomy): domain Archaea; phylum Thermoplasmatota; class Thermoplasmata; order Methanomassiliicoccales; family Methanomethylophilaceae; genus Methanoprimaticola. Next base: position 2,628 of record JAFUHJ010000114.1, on the reverse strand, counting down.
GCCTTCTATTCCGACACCTCTGCTCTTGCCGATGCCCTCGCGTCAGGAGGGGCATCCGGAGTCGTGTACGATATCGCCATCAATGTCGCAGGACCCATCGGAGGTATCCTTGCAGTGATCGGTGTGGTGGTATGCCCCATTACATCAGGTGACACCGCCCTCAGATCGGCCAGGTTGATGGTGCAGGATGACAGAGGATTCGACTCCACCAAACATAGGAGCGGAGTGGCTATCACTGCGATACTGCTGATCCCTATAGTGCTTCTCCTGACAGTCGACTTCTCTGCTCTGTGGAATTATTTCTCGTGGATGAATCAGACCCTGTCATGCATCATCCTCTGGACCGTGACAGTGTTCATCGTTTCCATCAGGAAGTACAATAACTACGCATTGATCACGGCCATACCTGCAGTGTTCATGACAATGGTGGTGACATCGTTCATCCTCTATTCGCCGCTCGGACTGAATCTCGATTATGTGCCTGCGCTGAGCATCGCAGTCGTCATCACCGTCATAATTACGGTACTGTTCGTGAAGTACTACATCGCCAGTGGCAGGGCCAAGAAGATCGAATGCGTGACTTCGGACTGATCCACAGGATAGGTCTGGATTCACGTATTCTGTCCCTCTTTTGTATGGTGGACGACAAACTGTGTTTCCTAATTAATCCGACCGCCTCACAGATTTGAACAGATTATACATTACCTTTTTAAGTACCTATACAACTGAAGAGTTTGAAGGACAAAGGCAGGAGGAATGACAATGAATAACGCAACCTCTGAGATGAAAATGCCCACAAACTATGTGGACATGTCTGCAGCTGAAATAGAATTCGACGGCGGATGGAGCTGGAAGACATTCTTTACGGCAGTAGCTATAGTCGGAGCTGTTGCCATCGCAGGCGGTGCAGGACTCTTATTGGCGGGGAGCATTGTCGGTCTTGCCGGAGGAGCCGTGGCATCAACTTTGGTCGCAGCAGGAGGCATCACCATGGCTGCTGGAGTGGCCGTAGGGGCAATCGGATACTTCAACATACCAGGCAATTCTATCAGCGGCCCAGATGAGGGATCAGGCTATTAAGCCTAAGCTATGCAGAACACCAACAACCAATCTGGCGTTCGACGCTGCAGGGAGCTTGGGTAAGGTCTAGGCTCCGGTATGGGCTGACATAGCAGGTTAAATGCTGATAAGTGGTGAGGATTCAGTTCCCGCCACCTTTATCATCTATCCATCGACAGGACCGAAGAATTAGGAAACACAGTTTGGACGACAGTTCAGTTAATATACTACCGTGCTATTGGGAGAATCACGGATATCAGAGTCACGTTTGTGGATTCTGCCGTGGAGGATGTTTCATCTTCAGGCCGTACGGGGGCAAGGTGCCGAACGTGCGGAGTACGAGTAACACTTGTTATACACTATCGTTTTAGCAACGCTTATATACAACACCATTATACCAGAGTTCCAGTTAGGTCCGCCTTGTGTGGACTTTAGCGAGGTAATCAAATGGTAACTGTCTACGATGTTCCTGCCGAGCAGCTCATACTCAAGACAGCCCAGAAGCTCAAGGAGAACGACAAGATCGTCCCTCCCGAGTGGGCAGAGTATGTGAAGACCGGAAGGCACACAGAGAGAGCGCCTTCCCAAGATGACTGGTGGTACACCCGTGCTGCCTCCATCATGAGGAAGCTGTACGTCAAAGGACCGATGGGATCCTCCAAGCTCGCCGCCGAGTACGGTGGTTACGCTGACAGGGGATCAATGCCTAACCAGGCAGTCAAAGGAAGCCGCAACATCGCAAGGAAATGCCTGATGCAGCTCGAGGCCGCCGGTTACTTGGTATCGAAGGACAAACAGGGCCGTGCAATCAGCCCAGCAGGTCAGTCCCTTCTGGACAACACTGCGAAAGAGGTCTACGACGAGATGAAGGCCTGAAAGGAGGTATCAGCAATGGACGATCCAGAATTAGAGGCATTGAGACAGAGACGCATGCAGGAGCTCCAGCAGCAGGCTGTTCAGCAACAGCAGGAGGAGCAGAAGAGGCAGCAGGTCGAGATGCAGCTACAGAACGCAATGAGGCAGATCCTGACCCCCGAGGCCAGGGACAGGCTCAACAACATCAAGCTCGCTAACCCTCAGATGGCTCAGCAGCTGGAGATGCAGTTGGTCCAGTTGGCCCAGAGCGGAAGGATCCCAGTCCCCGTCGATGACGAGATGCTGAGAAACATCCTAGGGCAGATCACCCCCAAGAAGAGGGAGATCACCATAGAGAGGAGATAATCATGTCAAGTACAAAGGCCCCCGCAATGAAGGCAAGACTGAACAAGAAGGTCAAGCAGAACCGCCGTGTCCCCGCATGGGTCATGATGAGGACCAGCAGGCAGTTCCTCCGCCACCCTAAGAGAAGGTCGTGGCGCATGAGCAAGATCAAGGAGTGATTAGGATGGCAGATGAAATCGAGAGAACAATCGTCGTCCCCCTCAGGAAGACAAAGCAGGCACCCCGCACACGCAGGGCAAACCGTGCTGTCAAAGAGCTCAGGGAGAATGTCGCAAGGCACATGAAGGCCGAGCAGGACAAAGTCTGGATTGACGCGAGCGTCAACGAGAAACTCTGGGCAAACGGTAT
>JAFUHJ010000009.1 GCA_017468935.1 Candidatus Methanomethylophilaceae archaeon | reverse complement strand
GTCACGACGCCGTCCTCGAAGTCAATGGCGTCCCATTTCAGGGCCACGATCTCCCCACGCCTGCATCCCGTCACCAGCGCAATGTGAATCAGCAGGCGCAGTTCGGTCGGTTCCTCTTCAAGGCAGGCCAGCATCCTTGCAGCTTCCTCTGCGAAATAGGTGATTATCATATCCGCTCCCGCCCTCTTGATTCCCAGCAGGGATTCCATCATGACACGGTCATGGTCTATCCAGCCGTTCTGGGCGGCGGCCTTGATCATCGCGTACTCCCCGGAGACCTGGTATGCCGCCAAAGGTAGATCGAACGTGTTTGCGGCATCCCTGATGATGTCCAGATAGGGCCCAGCGGGCTTGACCATGATCATATCCGCTCCTTCTGCGATGTCAAACTCTATCTCCCTCATGGCCTCCTTCCTGTTGCCGCACTGCATCTGGTAACCGGCACGGTTACCCTGTCCGGGTGCTGAATTGGCCACATCCCTGAATGGACCGTAGTATGCGCTGTAGAACTTGGCGCTGTATGCCATGATGGGGACATTCTTGAATCCCGCATCGTCCAGGGCCATCCTGATGGCTGCGATCTGCCCGTCCATCATTCCGCTGGGAGCAATGATATCCGCTCCAGCCTCGGCCTGTGAGACAGCTGTCCTCCCGTAGAGCTCGATGGTGTCATCGTTGATCACGTGCCCGCATCCATCTAGGACACCGCAGTGCCCGTGATCGGTGTATTCGCACAGACAGAGGTCTGCTATGACCAGCATATCCGAGCTCTCCTTGATGCCCGAGATGGCCTTCTGGACCACTCCGTCCTTCTCGTATGCTCCGGAGCCCACGGCGTCCTTGTGAGACGGCACCCCAAAGACCAGGACGTTGTTCACCCCGTTCTCCTGCATGCCCGATGTTATACTGTCGTATCCTTTCAGAGGGAACGTCCTGACCCCCGGCATCGATGCGGTGGTCTTCTCCTGCGATATGTTGGCATCGAAGAATATGGGCAGTATGAACTGATCCGGATTCAATTTGGTCTCCGCGACCAGATCCCTCATCCTCTCGCTCTGTCTAAGCCTTCTCAAACGTACTTCCGGATACATCATCGTATTCACCTAACTCCGAACATCTCTGCCATTATGTAGCATGCATTCTGGTTGCCCTCGCGCGAGGCCCTCCTGAGATTCACATACAGATCGGCAGCGATCTTATTCACCAGTGCTCTGGACATGTCGTCCAGAAGGGTGTCCACATCGGTGGACGAAGCATGGGACCTGGCCTCCTCGAGCTCCTTCTCCCTGATATCGGCCAATTTCAGTCCTATGGCCTTGATTATCTCGTTCGCCGTCTCCTCCCTGCGTTCGGAATCCATCTTCCCCAGTTCCTGGGCGATGATCTTCTCCGCAGAGGATATCTCGGCCGTCCTGCGCAGGACGTTCTGCTTGGCGATGGATTCTAGGGAATCCATGTTCTTCAATTCTACGTTGCCGACCGTGGTGATGTCCTCGTCGACATTGTGCGGAATGGACACGTCTATGACCAACAGCTTCCTGTCAGGACGGGTGGCCATCGCACTGATTATGGCGGGCTTGTGCACGACCGTGTGGGGTGCTCCGGTGGCTACCAGGACCAGGTCGCTGTCCCTGACGGCATCCACCATCCTGTCCATGCTGACGGCCATACCTCCCAGTTCATCCGCCAATTCCAAGGCGCGGCTGTAGGTACGGTTGGATACGAAGACCGCCGCCACATCCTTGCCGACAAGGTTCTTCGCGATGACTGTGGCCATATCTCCGGCACCCAGGATGGTTATGTTCTTTCCCTTCAGGTCGCCTATAATGGATTCCGCCAGTTCTACCGAGGCCGATCCGACGGATACGGCACCCTTGTTGAGCTCGGTCTCGGACCTTACCCTCTTCCCCACTATCATGGCCTTATCGAAGAGACGTGAGAGCATCGCTCCCGCGTGTCCAGCCTCCTTGGCCTTCATGTAACATTCGCGGACCTGATGTTGGATTTGATCCTCTCCGACGATCAGGGAATCAAGACCGCACACCACCCTGAACAGATGCTTTATGCTGTCCTTGTCCTCAAGAATATATGATATGTTGGAAGAGGGGACGAGAGAACGGATGAGCATCTCGAGTTTCGATTTCACCGCATCATTGTTGTCCGTCGTCGAATAGACCTCGAAACGGTTGCATGTGCGGACCACTATGTACTCCGTCACCAGATCCAGGCTCTCCAAGAAATCCGGGACCTCCTTCTCCAGAAGTGAGACCACGTTGTTCAGTCCCTCCGTTCCTCCTGCCGAGGTGTGTGTGACATGCATGCTAACTATCATTCTAGACCCCCTTCCGTGATCACTTTTCTAAGAGCCTCTTCCTCCTTGCCTTCCTTCAGAAGTGCCCAAATTTCTGCACTGTCCAGGACTCCGGCGAGGAATGCCGCCCTCTCAGGCTGGGTAGCTATCTTCTCCTTGACGATCGGACGGACCTTGACGAGAAGATCCAGCATGGAATCGTATGATTGATCGAGGAAACCGTCCAATGCTTTGATGACATATGGCGGGAATGCAGGGACACGTCCCTCTGATGAGACCGTCACCGAGTACCCGGGACGCTTGAGCACAGAAGGTATTAGGACATCTCCGCCCCCGTGAGCTGAATTGGTCATTATCCCTTTGGCCAGGGATATATCCCGTATCCCGTTGTTCAATTCATGGCTGGATGTTGCCGCGACTACGATATCTGCACCGTCCATGAGGGGTGCAGCGGTACGAGGTTCGACCTCCATCTCGACGACCTCATCGGCGATCTCCCGCAGTTCCGGAAGGATCTCCGATGCGATGACCTTTATGTGAAAACCTTTGAAATGAAGGCATTTCCTCAATGCGACCTTGCCTCCGCCGAAGACCACCACCTTCCTGTTACCAGGGGACAGGTATATCGGTGACATCAGCACGCTCTGCTCGTTTTCGTCCATGCTACTTTTGCCTCTTGGAATGGCCATCCAATGGCAGTATATTATCTGAGTTTAAAGTGTTACTACTATCTGGGAAATATCAAATGGTCTTAGTCCCGGACCCAGGCTCCTGCATCGAGAACTTACCAGTCATGACCGCTCGCTTGAGTCTGCCCGGAAATCCTTGATCGCCCTGTACGCCAATACATAATCATATGCGCCAGCGGCCAGCATCACCACCATCTCCACCCAGAGAGCGAATTCACCCACATGCATGAACACGAACGGGAGTATCATCAACCCAAAGAAACCTACCTTGGAAATGATGTTATGGAACGTGTGGACCGTTCCGGTGGCGATCTTTACCCATAGGAATGAGACCAATTTCGCGACAACGATCACGACCGCCATTATGACCAGTACCATGCTGGGTTCCATCCACGGGAAAACAAGGAAAAGGAAAGCCGCCAAGAAGAATATGTCGGCAAAACTGTCCAGTGACGCCCCGAGTTCCGAAGTTGTGTTCATCAGCCTGGCGATGTTACCGTCGAGCATATCCGTCACGAATGTCAGTACATAGATGACCTGGAACG
>JAFUHJ010000113.1 GCA_017468935.1 Candidatus Methanomethylophilaceae archaeon | reverse complement strand
CCATAGTAGGAGAAGTACAGCTTGACAGCGGTGATCATCGCGTTGTACACGTAATGATGGACCCTGATGCTCTCGTCGAGGAATCTCCTCTGATCGGATCTGGGTTCCACCCTCATGGTGATCGCTCTGTACATCCCGAATGCCTCCCGGAATATACACCGTCGATACGTGTATATAAGACTCTGAAGGGGGTGGCCGAAAGTACCCGAAAGTAGAGAAGTGCCCTCGTCTGTGCTAATTCTCGCAGTTCCGGTCATGATTCGAGTAATCCTGTATCTATCTGGTATGCCGACATTTCTCAAAAACGCTAAGTGTGAACGGGACTGCAATCTTAACGAGTAACAAATATGGATTGATAACTGGCGAATTCAGGTTATTAATCAATTGTAGAAAAGAAACCAAATTGGGGAAAGGGCTCTTTCGAGCCCGGTTTCAATCGTTGTTCAGTCTCCTGGTAGTGGTCCTCTTGTAAAGGAACACATCCTCCTTGACCGATAGTTTCATACTGCCTTCACGGTAGTAATCGGCCGCACCATGCTGGAATTTGACGTTTTTGAGCTGTGACTGGAAGTATGTGAAGAACAGGACGGCGGCTATTACAGCGATTACAAGGCCGATCCCGAGCCCTCCCACATCGAAGTCCTCCATAAAGAAGAAGAGACCCAGTGTGATGGCCGCGATGATCCCGAACACGCCGGCGGTGGCAGAACCAAGCCTGAGCTTATCCATTGGCAGGTTACCGACCATCTTCCCTGTTTGACCGTTCATGGCGAACATGAACTTCTCCCCGTTCCAGTCCGTACTAAGGAGCCAGACGGGATACAGGGTGTAGTTGACAGTGGACGATTTAGCCGTGATGTTGGAACTGTCCACGCTGACCTCGTCGTAGTGGACTGTGGATGCGAAAGCATCCGCGGCACCTTCGGCCATTCTCTTCCTGACGCGGGGACGTACGGTTTCCTGGTCGATATCATACTTGTCCGCCACATATCCCGATAGGTAAGCGGTGGTGAAGTCCATCGCCTTGTCGTGGTCGAATGGTTCGATGGATTCCATGAGATCGTCGGGCATCTTGGACGATCCGTCCGCAGGGACATGGTCGAATGCTATGTCCCCTGCCCTTCTTACCCTGTAGTACTTGCGTTCGGTGTATTCGGTGTTGCCGGATCTCCAGGTGCGCTCGTCCACGCAGTTGTAGACGACATCCGCATCAAGATCCGCATCATATACCCAGAACGGAACATACAGTCCTTTGACCTCATCGAGCTGGTTGCTCTCTTTGTATGCCTTGGCGACGAACCATTTGCTTCCGGTATGTTCGGCGAGCCCCTTCAGGGCCTGCTCCTTGGTCATCTGGAATGGGATGACGAGATCCGGTTTCAGAGTACCGGAGAGACGTCCCTTGAGCATCACAGCGTTACCGCAGTAGGGGCAGATCGTGGCCGAGGTGTTCTCGTCCGTGTACAGATTGCCGCCGCATGTCTTGCACTGATATTCGGACATACCGTAGAGCTCTGCATCCTCCCATTCGGTACCGGCATCGGCCGCCAGTTATATCTGCTCGTCGTTGACGGAGAGGTCCCCCTCGTTCTTCTTCAGCTCGTTGGGATCGAACTCATTGTCGCAATACGGGCATTTGACCATCTGCGACCCGATGTCGAATTCCAGCGAACCGCCGCAGAAGGGGCACTTGTGGTTGATGACCTCGGACATCAGTTCGCATCCCCATCGTCGAACGGGTCGCCGCATTCCGGACAGAACTTCGGCGGTTTGGAGGGATCCTTGGGTTCCCATCCGCACTTGTCGCAGCGGTATCTGCGGGCCTCGGGCTTCTTCGCTCCGCATTCAGTACAGAATTTGCCCTTGTTGACTGCACCGCAGGAACATGTCCATCCGTCGTTCTCCGGTCTCTTTTTACCGCATTCCGGACAGAACTTCCCGGTGGCCGTGGCTCCGCAGGAGCACTTCCAGGCGTTCGCAGGGGGCTGAGACTGCATCTGCTGTTGTTGCTGTTGCCTCTGCTGATCCGCCCTGTCGTAGTATCCCTGGGCGTTCATGGCCCCGCCACCCATCTGACCGAGCATTCCGATACCCATCAGTCCGGTGACCGCACCAGCCTCGTTGCTGGCAGCGGCCTTGAGGGCTTCGGCCTGGGCTTCCACGAGGGTCGCACCTGCCATAGCCGAATCTCTGAGCATTCCAGCCTTCTGGGCGTTCTTTATGATCTCCATGTCCTCCGGCGGCAACGTGACCGAACCTATCGCCACGCTGACAACATCCAATCCGCGGGTCTCGGACCATTTCGCGGAGAGGGCCTCGTTCATGGCATCCTGAAGCTCCAGGTTGTGGCTGACGATCTGGTTGGGACGGAGTCCGAGGTCCGAGAGCTTTCCGAAACCGGGCTGGAGGGCACCGATGAACTCTGCCTTCAGCTGGTCGTCAATTTCAGACCTTTCGAATTTGTCCTTCACGTTCCCGCACACGTTGGTGTAGAACAGAATAGGGTCGGAGATCTTGTATGAGAACACTCCGTGGCAGCGGACGGACACATCTATGTCCAATCCGATGTTCCTGTCTACGACACGGAACGGTATGGGGTTGGCGGTACCGAATTTGTTGTCCAGTATCTCCTTCATGTTGAAGTAGTAGACACGCTGGTCCTTTCCGGTGTCACCGCCGTACGTGAAACGCCTGCCTATGGTCTTGAAGGTGTTGACCACACCTTTCCCGAGACCTCCGGTGAATACGCTGGGTTCAGTGGACTTGTCGTACGTGTAGTTACCGGGTTCGGAACAGATCTCCACGACCTTTCCGGACTCCACGATGATCATACACTGACCGTCTGCTACCGCGATACCTGAACCGTTACTGATGATGTTGTCGCTCCCTTTGGTGTTGGTGGAGCGCTTTCCTACCTGTTTGATACCCTTCACCATCAGGATCTCTTTCGGGATGGATTCGCAGTAGAAGAATTCCTTCCACTGGTCTGCCAATGTTCCTCCGACGGACCCTGCGAGGGCTTTGATTAGTCCCATGGATCTCTGTATGTGACTGTTCAGATTAAAGTGCATCGCGGATGTTCATATCATGTATGGTCAAACGTACCTTCACTGACATTTCGATGGAGGCCTTTATTTACTTGGCTGACGAAACACGATGCAAGGAGTCCGTATCATGGAATCAAGGAATCTGATGGGAGCGGTCGTCATCGCAGTCGTAGCCCTCGTCGCAGGATCGTTCATCGTATACGGTAATTCCGACGGACCAGGTGATGACGTGCAGGCCACAGAGATGGAGAACAAGGACGTCAAGGCCGGTGCATCCGGAGAGGTGACCGTTCCCATGAAGGGTAACCTCACCACAGGATACGATTGGGTCGTAGTCTCGCTTCCCGATGAGTTGACACTCGTCAAGGATTGGTATGAGGCCGACAATACCGGAGGACTCGTTGGCGCCGGAGGCGTACACTACTTCACATTCTCCGGTGAGAAGGCCGGGACGTACGAGGTCGTATTCGACTATCAGCGCAGTTGGCTGGGTTCCGAAGGTAACACCGAGACCGTACAGATAACGATCCAGTGATCAACAGGAGAGGTCGTATCTCACTTCGGCGGAACCGTCGCTGATGTCGAATTCGGCAACGGCACCACAGATGAACGTCATCCTGGGGCCTTTGTGCCCCACGTCGGCATCGAATACGATCGGAACTCCAAACCCTTTCAATTCTTCTTTTATCACAGTCTGATAATCGGATCCCTTGTAGAACAGCGGTCTTCCGAATACGAAGCCCGACACCCCGTCGAACCATCCGTCGTCGGACATGCCCTTCAGCATCTTCCTGACCCTGTCCTCGTCCATGTCATAGGTCTCCATGAACCAGATTATGCCGTCCTTGGAATATTTCTTTACGAAACCGCTCATATCGACGAGTCCCTTCCTGTGATACCATTCCAGGACGTCCATGCATCCTCCGATGAGCCTGCCCTTGAACCTGGCGTCTCCTTCGGAACAGATCCACCTGACATCCTTGTCCTCGGAGTAAGGTTCGAGGCCGGTCACCCTGTCGCTGAACCCGTCCTGGTATCTGTCGAACGATCTCTGTGTTGTCCTCTTCCCCTCTAAGAACTCCAGGTTCTCCGTGATGCTACTGTGCCATGGCTCCATGCCGAAATCGCCGAAGTTACTGCAATAGATGGTCGCGATGTCGTGTTCCGCCGTGGTCTTGAAGAGAAGTACCGTGTTGTCCGAGTATCCCTGCATCCATTTGGGATGTCTCTCGACGAAATCCCAGTCCATCCCCAGCAGCATCTCGCACTGGTAGTCCCCTCCGCTGGCCGAGACGATGGCGCCTACGCTGTCATCCTCCAGCAGACTGCCCAGTTCGAGCACGCGCTGCATCATCGGCGAGCTCCTTCCGGTCTCGTCCGCGGTGTGGACGTTCGGGGTTTCCTTGACCGGGTATCCCAACGCCAGGAGCTTCTCCTTGGCGTGGTCGAAGCGCTTGATGTCCAACGGTTCCGTCACACCGAACGATGGGGCGGTGACACCGATCGATTGTCCTGCCGAGAGGAAAGGTGGGATTATCATGTCCGGTGCATGCGTCAACGATAAGATAACATTTATCGAATGGAGATGATGCGGTGTCCATGGCAATACTTTCGGACAAGGACATCGTCGAGAGCATGATGACAGGTTACCTTGGCATCAGCGACTATCATGAGAGAGGACTCACCCCCAACGGATACGACCTCCGCATAAAGGAGATTATGGTCAGAGGGGATCCCGATCTGAAGACGGAAGGAAATGTCACCATTCCTCCCAGGACCATGTTCTATGTATCCACGAT
>JAFUHJ010000112.1 GCA_017468935.1 Candidatus Methanomethylophilaceae archaeon | reverse complement strand
TCGATTGCGACGGCATCCTCCACATCGATAACTGCCGGGTTCCCGAACTGAAGGAATTCCTCGAGAGGAGGATGAGAAGGTGGTACGGCTGGATATACCATCAGTATCTGGAGCAGTTCATGCGCCCTGTGGATGTGAAAGGATTGATCGAGCCATACACCACGATGATCAAGCCCGGTTTCTTCCAGATCCGCTGCGGCAATCGTTTCGCGAATTACGACGAGAAGCAGATGAACATCATCAGGAAGAAGAAGATCAAATACGATCGGTGCAACCACAGATACGTCATCGATACCGGATTCCCCAGATTAGATCCCGTGCTCGAAGCTATCACCAGGATCTGAAGTGATTGCCATCGATAATTCTCGGGCCCTAAAGTTTTCTGTAGTGGCAATTTACCCCTCTCTGAACTTATTCAAAATGGCAAATTATCCATATTCAAAGTTGTTTGTAGTGGCACTTTTGCCATCTGCAAACTTGTTCAATTTGGCAAAATTCAGAACAATTAATATATGCTGGACATCATGAATCACTACATGGAGTTCAAAAGGAAGGTATATTCGGACCTCCTGGAATGGAAGGATACGGACCACGGGACCACCGCAGCGTTGATAGAAGGCGCCCGCAGGGTAGGTAAGACCACCGTAGCCGAACAGTTCGGCAAGAAGGAATACAGGTCCTATATCCTCATCGATTTCTCCATAACTGACAAAGCCGTATCGGATCTGTTCGAGAACTTCTCCGGGGACTTGGATGACTTCTTCATGAGACTCCAGTTCCATACCGGAAGGGAACTCCACGAACGCCAGAGCCTGGTCATCTTCGACGAGATCCAACTCTATCCGAAGGCCAGACAGATGATCAAACATCTGGTGGCCGACGGGAGATACGATTACATCGAGACCGGTTCTCTCATCTCCGTCAAGAAGAACGTGGAAGACATCCTGATCCCATCTGAGGAGGTCTCGATCAAGATGTACCCCATGGATTTCGAGGAGTTCCTGTGGAGCATGGGCGACACCACCACCATGGATCTCGTCCGCGATCGCTTCGCTTCACGCAAGCCTTTGGGAAGATACGCGCATGAGGCCGTCATGAGGCAGTACAGGCTATACATGATATTGGGTGGTATGCCGCAGGTTATCGACAGATATCTGAACGAGAAGAGTCTAAAGAACATCGAACGCACGAAGAGGAGTATCATCGATTTGTATCGCAACGACATGATGAAGCTCCCTCAGACGGTATCGTCGCGTGCTCTGAGCGTGTTCGATTCCATACCGAGCATCCTGTCCTCCAAGAAGAAGATACTGATGCCTTCCAAGGTGAAGAAAAATACACGCATGAGAGACTATTCCGCGGCGACCACGTGGCTGTCCGAAGCGATGCTTGTGAACGTGTGCAGATGTCAGACCGACCCCTCCATCACCATAGGGATGGACATCGATGACTCCAGGATCAAACCCTACCTTCTGGACACAGGTCTGCTGATATCGTTGGCATTCGGCAATGATTCGAAATCCATGGAATCCGTCTATGACAATCTATTGAGGGACAAGTTATCGATAAACGAAGGGATGTTCTTCGAGAATGCCGTAGCACAGGAGCTCGCCAGGTCCGGACGCGATCTGGTATTCTCCGAATTCAGGATGAAGGGGAGCACATCGCTGTATGAGGTGGATTTCATTCTTCCGGGCCTGAAGAAGATATGCCCCATCGATGTAAAATCATCGAACTCGGGAAGTCACAGGTCGATGGACGTATTCCGTGAGAGGTTCAAGAATCGGGTGGACACCCCTATCATAATCCATTCCAAGGACCTGAGGGTCGACGGGGATCTGCTGTATATCCCGATCTACATGACCATGCTCTTATGAGCCAGACTGCAGGATATCGTATGCCGGGATCTCTAGAAAGAACCTCGATCGATAGAATCTTATCCTACAAAAAATTAAGATTCTTTAATTTTTTACATGATAAAAATTTGGATTTCTAAATTTTTTACAAGATAATATATACAAACAGAACAATCATCAGAACGTGCTCAAGCGTAAGATCACCTCATATCTGGAAAAATGGAAGGATTCTCCATACAAGGAATGCCCGCTCATCCGCGGCGCGAGACAGATAGGGAAATCGTACATCGTGGAGAAGTTCATGCAGGATAACTTCGAATCTTATCTCACGATAGATTTCTCCAGGGATAGGGGCCTGCGCTCGCTGTTCGACGGCGACTTGGATATAGACAGGATAATGGATGACATCTGCATACATTTCCCCGGATTCAAACCGATCCCTGGAAAGACCGCGATACTCCTTGATGAGATACAGTACTGTTCGGCAGCCAGGACGTCCCTCAAGTTCTTCGTCCTCGACGGAAGATATCGCGTCATCGCCACAGGTTCCTCGCTGGGAATGATACTGAGAGAGGAGAACGACCCCTCGCCGCCGGAGGATGACCTGGAACCCGTCGGTTACGAGAAGGAATATGCCATGTATCCCCTGGATTTCGAAGAGTTCCTCTGGAACATGGGCATGGAGGATGCTGCTGTGGATTCGATCCGCAGGAGGATCCATGACAGAGTGAGATTCGGGGACGGCATCTGCGACAGACTGACCAGATTATTCAAAATATACACAGTCGTGGGCGGTATGCCCGAAGCGGTGCAGACCTACGTGGATACGTCCGATATGGATGCGGTACGCAACGTGCAGAAGAAGATCGTTGAAGGATACCGCAATGATATAGCCAGATATGTGGACGAGAAGGAGAGGGACAGGATACTGTCGCTGTTCGATTCCATACCCTCTCAGCTCAGCGAGGAGAACACGAAGTTCATGTATTCGCGGATAGAATCCGTATCCATACCTACGTATGACACCTATTCCAAGGGCATAAACTGGCTGTGCGAAGCGAGGATCGCGGCCATGTGCAAGAACCTCTCCCAACCCGCACTACCTCTGGAGAGGAACGCCATGAACAAATCGTTCAAGCTATACATGAACGACTCCGGCCTGCTGGCCTGTATGATGGATCCGTCGATCTCCAAAGCAGTCCTTAAGGATGATCACAGAGTGAACAGAGGCGCCATCATGGAGAACAGAGTGTTCTCATGCATTCAAAGCTGCGGATATACGCCCTATTTCTTCAGCAACAACCACCTGGAGATAGATTTCATCGTGAACATCAGCAACAATGTATCCGCCATGGAGATAAAGTCAGGCAACAACAAACGTGCCAGATCCTTGCATTCCATCAAGGAGAACCACGGTGTGAAGAGAAGGATGAAATTCGAGCTTTCCGACATCTTCGTGGATGAGGATGGCGTGGAGCATTATCCCTTGTTCGCATGCGCCTTCGCAGGTGCACTTAAGGGAAACAGTGACATGGATGTCACGTTTGACGCGGGGGAACTCAACGATATGCTCAAGAACGGATCCTGAGGAAAGAACCGTCGGCCCGATCTCAGAGATCCGCCAGGACCTTCCTGATCCTCGCGATACCTTCTTGAATCTGATCCTCGGACGTGGCGTAGGAGATCCTGAAGAATCCCTCCCCTCCGGGTCCGAACGCCGTACCGGGGGTGACGGCCACATGTCCCTCCTTGAGGAGGGTCTCCGCCAGCTTCGCCGAGGGGATGTCCTTGTTGTACTTCGGGAACAGGTAGAAGGCTCCGTTGGGTGTGTTGCATTCCATGCCCGGGATGTCCCTGACAAGATCGAGTGCCAGATCCCTTCTCTTCCTGAATGCCTTGACCATCTCCAACTTGGAATCCTGAGGTCCCGTGAGGGCCTCCACCGCCGCCTTCTGCACGAAGGATGTGCAGCATGAGATTGAATGGGACTGGAGCTTGTTGATGTTCTTGATGTCCTCGACCGGGGCGATGGCCCATCCGAGCCTCCATCCGGTCATGGCGAACGTCTTGGACAGCCCGGAGATGAGGATCGTGTGCTCGAACATTCCTGGGAAGGATGCCATGGAGGTGTGCTTACCCTCGTAGATTATGGCGCTGTAGATCTCATCGGACATGACCTTGATGTCATGCTTGATGGCTATGTCAGCGATCTGCTTGAGCGTCTCCTTGGGGATGACCGCACCGGTGGGGTTGGTCGGGGTGTTCAGGATGATCATCCTGGTCCTCGGTGTTATGGCCTGCTCTATCAGAGCGGGATCGACGACGAAACCGTCCTCGAACCTCGTGGGGATGTAGACGGGCACTCCGCCGGCGAGACGGACGCATGCCTCGTAGGAGACCCACGACGGATCGGGAAGGATGACCTCATCACCCGGATCGATGTATGCGAGGCAGGTCATGAATATGGCCTGTTTCGTAGGCGTGACAAGAACGTTGGAAGCATCACAGGGAACATTGTCGTTCCTCTTGGTGTAATCCGCGATGGCCGCCCTGAGCTCGGGGATTCCCGTGGAGGGCGTGTAATGCGTGAAACCGGCATGCAGCGAGTCGCATGCGGCATCTATGATGTTGGAAGGTGTCGTGAAATCGGGCTCTCCCATAGAGAAGGACACAATGTCTATGCCCTCCGCCTTCATCTGGCTGACGAGGTTCGATATAGCTATTGTCCCGGATGCGGGGACCGTCTGTAATCTCTGGGAAACCATTGGTTAACACTCTTCTTATCCCTCGCATCCTAAATTGTCATAATAATAGTTTCGAGAAGGAGGTCCGTAACATTACGAGTGACCTGAATCACCATGAAGGATGCAAAGGGTGGAGAATTTATGTCCGGGACGCCGGGCAAATCCCCTGCTCGGCGACCGGAACCATTAGGCGGGAGGTGAAGACGGATGGTCCACATCCTGTTGGGAACCACGACTGCTGGTTTCCGGATGACGATTAAGATCGGTGAGATCGAGATCGTTATCGATATTCCGTAAGGATGTCGAGGTCTGGTCAGCCTAACTGACCCGGCTCCCGCGGGAGCCGTCATCTCTGTATGAAAGATGACTCAATCAGTATAAAATAGCATTGGTGATCCGTCTGACATCCGATTTAGACCTGAGTTCGCCAGTTATCAATCCATATTTGTTACTCGTTAAGATTGCAGTCCCGTTCGCACTTAGCGTTTTTGAGAAATGTCGGCATACCAGATAGATACAGGATCACTCGAATCATGACCGGAACTGCGAGGATTGGCACATGACCGAGTCCAATCATCCGTATCGATCCGATATCGATAGGGGATCCAGGTCATCTGGACGTGGGATATGCCTAAGTGAGAATGTGAACAGGAACGAACGTCCGCAACCGAACAGAATGAGACCGGATTACCGATGACAGATCCGTCTTCAGTCGAGAATCTCTACTTTCGGGTACTTTCGGCCACCCCCTTCAGAGGCTTATATACAAGGATGGACGGTGTATGTTCCGGGAGGCATTCGGGATGTACAGAGCGATCACCATGAGGGTGGAACCCAGATCCGATCAGAGGAG
>JAFUHJ010000111.1 GCA_017468935.1 Candidatus Methanomethylophilaceae archaeon | reverse complement strand
TTCCGTCTCGCCGAGATGGAATCCCTGGACTGCAACTGTCCCGCATGCCGCGGACACACCCTTGAGGAGCTCAGGAAGATGGAGAAGGGCAAGAAGACCAAGCTCATCGCCGAGCACAACCTCTATCAGATCACACAGGAACTGAACCTTGTAAGGAGGTACATCCGCGAGGGACGCCTCTGGGAGCTCGCAGAGCTCAGGTGCAGGGCACACCCCGCCCTTCTGGAAGCACTCAGGAAGCTGAAGGACTACCAGGACGTGATGGAGCAGTACGATCCGATCAGCCGCGACGGGGCCATATTCTACACCGGTCCCGAGACCAGGAACCGTCCGGTGTTCAAGAGATACCTCGACAGGCTCGGAACGAGATACGTCCTCCCTACGGACAAGGTCGCCCTCTTCGAGGACAACCACGGCAAACCTTACAGCAGACCTTACGAGCAGGATTTCGACAAGGCCCGCAGGGCAGGATACACACCGATCGTGGTCGCACCATTCGGACCTGTACCCGCAGAGCTCGACGAGCTCTACCCATTAGCACAATCCCTGTTCCCACAGATACCCGACATGGAGACCGAGACGGAATCGGAGAGGCTCACTTACCAGTTCCTAAGCATGATGGGCGTGAAGGAAGTGATCCTCCAGGACCAGATCCCCGATGACGGTACCGAGGAATACGATGCCGATATGCTCAGGGCAAAGGCCGTCGCAAGATATCAGTTCGGTATCGAGGCTGCAGATGCTCTGTTCAGGGAGCCTGTTGAACTGGTCACCAGCAAGAAGACAGGCAAGATCAGGAACGTAATCTCCGACGGAGAGCATGTCCTTTCCATGCGTGCAGGGGACGGAATGTACACCCTGAAACTCGAGGGAGCGAAGAGGATCACCCAGGCCGTGCCCAAACCGCACATGAGGGTGCAGGTCATGGATGATGCTGTCCCCTTCGCGGCACAGGGGCGCAACGTGTTCGCGCAGTTCGTCACCGAATGCGATCCGGAGATACGCACGATGGAAGAGGTCATAGTCACGGACAAGGATGACAACCCGGTCGCTACCGGACGCGCGTTCCTCGTACCTTTCGAGATCAAGCAGATGAAGAAGGGAATGGCCGTCAAGGTCCGTTCCGGATCCAGCGACGAATGATCGACGGAAATTATCGATAAAACTCAAGGTCTGAAGGATCCAGGCATCCGGAATACTCATTCGGATGTCAGATCCTTTCAGGTGTTTTTCTGAATCAATCCTTAAGCATCATGCCGTCTCTTCGTACATGTACTTCCTGCACAGCGGGATGATCACACCGCCGATAGCGTTTCCGAGAGCGACGAGTATGATGAAGATCAGTGCATCTACGGAGAACACGCCTGCGGAACAGAAGTAGAACATGTCCGCGATACTGTGCTCCGAACCTGCCAGAATGAAGGTGGGGACACAGATGAATGCTCCCAGGTAACTCTTTTTCGTCTTGTACACATCCGCTGCGATGAACATCAGTATACCGCAGAAGATCCCTTTGAGGACGATCTTGACGGGATCGTCGAGCATGGCGATCTTCGCATCTATGAATCCGGGTACGAACTGGTCGGCCATTGGCATGCACTGTGCGATCAACAAGGTACCGACGAAGTTACCGAGGAGCATGATCAGGAGATCGATTCCGTATGTCCAAGGCTTGTCGTCGAACATGTATCCGACTTTACCCGTGTACAGGTCCAGTCCGAATGTGAAGACTGTGAATAATCCGATGGAGAACAGAATGGCCCCTACCCATTTGAGCTCAGGATTTATGCCCATGGTTCCGAGCAGTACGGCCCCTCCCAATCCGATACCCATTCCTGCGAGTATCGCTCTTATGAAACATTTCAGATAGTGCTGGTAATCCATCGGATATCACTGATGAGACGTGTTATCTTTCATAGCCATATAATCGTTATTATTATCCGCCTGAAGCGAGATGCGGTGAGCATGAGAGGCGACCTCCACACGCTCAAGAGGGTATGCAGCTACGCATCCGTCGTCATGCTCATCGGAGAGGGTGCCTTCGTGATCCTTGCGGCATCCATGCTCGCGATGGGCGGATTGGCATTGTCCGATAAGGGATTCCGTCAGACCTTCACCGACCTGATCTGGTGCAGGGACGATGACGTGTCCATCATCGCCGGTTCTCTGGAGATGTGCCTCATATTCATCGCGATGTTCATCACAGTGATGGTGATACATGACATCATGGTCTCGATCCAGAACGAGCACAGTCCCTTCATGGAGCAGACGCCGAACGGATTGAAACTGGTGTGCACCACATTCATTTTGTGTGCATCTCCTCTGATGGGGTTGGAATACCTTTGCAGGGAGGATTTCGTCCTCGCCCTGTGCGTGGCGTTGCTGTGCATCCTGATCTCGGTGGTGATGTACTGCCTCACGATAATCTTCCGTTACGGATACATTCTTCAGGATGAGTCGGACCGCACGTTGTGATAACCATGGCGATAATCCTCAGACTTGACAGGGTGATGGCGGACAGGAAGATGTCCCTCAACGAGCTCGCAGAGAAGGTGGGGATATCGAACGTCAACCTGTCCAACATCAAGACCGGGAAGATATGCGCCATCAGGTTCTCCACCCTGAACGGCATCTGCAAGGCCCTGGACTGTCAGCCCGGGGACATCCTAGAATATGTCGAGGACGAGGATTCAGACGGTTGAACCCTCGCTCTCGGAAGCCAATTCCCTTTCCATCCTCTTCTTCGAGAACAGTACCGAATCCATGAACGCGACCCACGTTATCTCTATCAGGATCGATGTGGCGATGGCCACCATTCCCGGGGGATACAGCGCAACGCACAACGCTATGGCGACACCTTTGTTCTTGTAGGATGTCATGAGGATATCGGTGACCCTCTGACCCCAATGTATGCCAGCCTTCTTCTCGATCACTTCCACGGCAGTTCCCAGACCGAAGGATCTGAGGGCTGCGATGATGATGAACACGGCGAAGATCCAAAGCTCGTTGCCGGAGAAGTTCGTCGCACCCACGGAGAGCCATACCATGAAGAAGATACAGCAGTTCAGGAAGGCTGCGAGGAAATCCTTGTTGATCTCGAACCTTGCCAATAATCTGGACAGCACCAGCGGCACACCGATCAGCTCGATTACCGTGATAATCAGGAATTCCATGTCCACAGAATCACCGAGTGCCATCCATACGATGAACGGGATCCAGATGAGCGAGAGGATGTAGATGACGATCGTTCCCCTTGCGGCATGCTCCGCATCACCGCGGAGGATGATCGATAACGGAAGAACCGAGCCTGCGAAGGGTGTTGCGGCGATGAAAACCAATCCAGCCGCCTGCTTGGCGTACTCAGTGTCCTTCAGAAGGAAATATCCCAACAGAGGGATGATCGAAGCGACGATCATTCCAAGGAATATGGCCCTGGCCATTGATTTACCGTACTTCAGAGGATTGAGGTTCTGGAGCGGTATCCTCGACATGGAGAGGGTCAGCATGACCACCAATGTCAGAATGGTCAGATTGGAGCGCAGTCCCGCATCTAGCACGTCTCCCGGGAACGCTCCCGAGAAGTTCGTTATCAGGGCCACGACCATGGCGGCCATCATCATGAACGCACTGCTGGTCAGCAATGTCATCGCTTTCATAACCATTACATGGCAGGGTCAGTATTTATCGATTATCGATAAATAATTCATTTATAACATGAACATGATGAAGATACATGGCCGATGTGAAACCCGTGAAGGCGGGATGGTGGAATGTATTCAGACCGTGGACCCTCCACGGTGCCGTTGTCCCCGTACTCATAGGCGGTGCGGTAGCATTCCAGACAGCGGAACTCAACGCGCTGAGCGTCGGCATGTTCATACTGATAATGATCGGCGGATGTCTGCTGCAATCGGCAGCCAACATCCTCAACACCTACGGTGACTTCAAGAGCGGAGTGGACACCGTGGAGAACGAGACCAGGTCCCCGGAACTGGTCACGGGTGTTCTCACTCCCAAGAAGGTACTTTACGCCGGACTCGCATGCCTCGGCATCACCGCCCTACTCGGACTGATATTCATATGGTACTCTGGATGGGGGATACTGGTCTACGGACTCTTGGGGATCCTGGGAGCAGGAACATACACGGTAGGATTGTCCTACAAGTACCACGGCATGGGACAGATCAGCGTGTTCATAATGATGGGTCTGCTGATGCCCCTCGGTACATACTGCGTCCTCACTGGAGAGATGTTCTCCATGGAGGTGCTCCTGCTGAGCCTGCCCAACACGTTCATGATCACGGGGGTCCTGGCAGGCAACGAGATGAGGGATTACTACGAGGACAAGAAGGCCGATGCGGGAACGCTAATAGGCCACTTCTCCTATGAAACTGGGATGAGAATCTACCTCTTCGAATCCTTGGTGTCCTTCCCGATCCTGTTGGTACTGGTCGCATTCGGTGCCGCTCCTCTGGGATGCCTTCTGGCGCTGCTCACGCTGTACGATGCGTACATCCTCGTGCAGAACAGCAGGAAGGCACCGACGGACCCTCATGCAAGTTTCATGCTGGTACCGCTCTGTTTCAAGCTCAATTGGCACTTCGGAGTGCTGATGGTGATAGGATATGTTTTAGACATGAACATCATCCCGATGGTGATCTGAAATGACCGATGATCTCAAGACCGGAAATCAGTTCGAGGGAAAGGAAGAGTTCGTCAAGGACGCCTTCACCGAGATCGCAGAATACTACGATGACATGAACGAGGTCATGTCCATGCACATGGTGCAGGGCTGGCATAAGTTCATGATGAAGAAGGCGGGCGACATCAAGGGGAAGACCTGTCTGGATGTCGGTACCGGAACCGGTGAGATCGCGTTCCATGTCGCAAGGACGGCAGGTCCTGGATCAACGGTCATCGGAGTGGACATCACGCCTGCTATGCTCGAACTGGCGAAGAGGAAGGAGAAGGAACTCGATCTTCCCGTCAAGATCGACTGGCGCGAGGGAGACGCTCTTGAACTGGACATCCCTGACGATTCCGTGAATCTCGTCACGTCCGGTTACATGCTCAGGAACGTCACCAACATTCTTCAGGCCGTCTCTGAGATGCACAGGGTCCTCGCTCCCGGAGGAAAGGTCGTCGTCGCGGAGCTGTCCAAGCCCAAGAACAGGATCATCAAGATCGGTTACAACATCTACATGAAGAGGGTCAAGGCATACGGCCGCAAGCGCGACAGCGGGAAGAAGATCGACGGGAAATTCTCGCCTTACGAGTGGCTCACCACATCCATCGAGGGTTTCCCTTATGGTGAGGACATGGTCGCAATATTCAAGAAGGCCGGATTCGACGATGCCCACTTCTACGTGAAATCAATGGGTGCCGTCAACATCTATGTCGGTACCAAGAAGTGATCACTGACTGTTGAGCTTCATCAGTATCTCGTATGCAGGCTGCATACCGTTCTGGGCGGCCTTCGTCAGCCACTCGATGGCCTCGACGTATTCCATCTTTATCTGACCGGATAGCGCGAGTGCTCCCAGATTGTACTGTGCTGTGGGTTCTCCGTGCTCGGCGGCCTTCCTGAAGTACGCTTCCGCCTTCTTCAGATCGTTGGCCTCCATGTAAAGGGAACCCACCATGGATTCTGCCAGTACGAACTCCTTGTCCGCCGCGCTCTCGAACCACTCGAGCGCCTTAGCCTTGTCCGGTTCTCCCAGGTATTCTCCGAGATACAGCAGACCGATGTTGTACTCGGCCTTGACATCGCCCTTCATGGCCGCTGTCAGGAAGTACCTCTCAGCATCTTTGTATTCCCCTCTCTCGAAGAGTATTCCCCCATAACACAGGCATGCATCGGAATCCTCCTGGTCCGCGGCCAGCTTGAAGTACTTCTCCGATTCGTCACGGTCCTGCAGGATACCCTCTCCGTTGTCCAGCATGAAAGCGAGGTCGTATTGCGAATAGGAATCTCCCTGATCAGCCAATTCCCTATACATCTGGGCCGCCTTGGCCTTGTCCATCTCGACCCCGTCACCGTTACGGTACTTCGTGGCCAGAAGATACTTGAAATCCACGCTGCCCTGCTCGGCATAGCGTACGATCTCCTCGAGGGAATACTGCTGCTGTTCCATGGGGATCACTAGAAGATATAAGGGGCCGTAGCCCCTTGAGATGTTTGTTCAGAACTCCTTTGGGAGCTTGCTGTTGTACACTGCGTGGATCGCCTTGTACAACATGTACTCGTCAGCCTTTGCGACGACCTCGACGGGTGCGTGCATCGACAATACAGGAACACCGATGTCGATGGTGTCGATGTTGTTGAGCGAGATGTAGGAAGCGATGGTACCTCCGCCTCCGACATCGATCTTTCCGAGCTCTCCCATCTGCCAGGTGACGTCGGCCTCCCTGAAGATCCTCTGGATAAAGTTAACCATCTCAGCGGATGCGTCGTTGGTGCTGTATTTTCCTCCTGCTCCGTCGTACTTGGAGAGGATGGGGCCGTAGTTCATGAAGGCGCAGTTGTTCTTCTC
>JAFUHJ010000110.1 GCA_017468935.1 Candidatus Methanomethylophilaceae archaeon | reverse complement strand
GTACCGGGCCTGTGCACGACTGTCTTGCCGAAGAGCTTGAAGGCTGTCCAGATGGGCTTCATGATCCAAAGGCTCTTTGCGAGATTCTTCGGATATTTGTCCAGATATTTCATTGCCATCAGTAGAACCCTCCTACCTTAAGGAATACAGCGATCGCGAGGTTGAACACGGCCAAAGGCATGAATACCTTCCAACCGAGGTTGAGGATCTGATCGGGCCTGACACGGGCGATGGCTCCTCTGACGAGAATCATCAGGAAGAACACGAACCATGCCTTGATAAGGAACACGATCTCGGGAAGTCCGGTACCGCCGAACACGGGGATGGTCCATCCTCCGAGGAACATGATGGCGACCATACCGCATGAGACGGATCCCCTGAGGTAGTCTCCGAGCATGATAAGTCCCCACTTCATTCCGGCGTACTCGGTCTGCCATCCCTCGACCAGCTCGGTCTCTGCTTCGGCAATGTCGAAGGGAGGCCTCTCACACTCTGCAATGGCGCAGAAGAAGAAGACGATGAAACCGAGTGCCATCGGGATGACGTTCCAGATTGTGTCCTGCATTGCCACGATGTCATTGATGTTGAAACTGCCTGCGAGCAGTGAGATCGTTGCGATGATGATGAGCATAGGGACCTCGTAAGAGATCATCAGCTCAGCAGCCCTGATTCCTCCGATGAGGGAGTACTTGTTGTTCTGTGCCCATCCGGAAACCAGGATGAAGAACGGTGCGAGGGCGTAGAATGCCATGATGATCAAAAGTCCGGTGTCGTAGTTGACGACGTACCACCTGTCGGACAGGGGCACCATACACGCGACGAAACACGAGAGACCGACGATAAGCGAGACACACCAGATGTATGTCATCTTGTCGACCTTCGCAGGGATTGTGTTTTCTTTCATGAAGGTCTTGAGACCGTCCGCGACACACTGAAGGAATCCTTTCATTCCGATCATTGTTCCGCGCCTGTCCATTAACCTTCCGAGAACCTTACGCTCCATCCATAGGTTCAACAGAACGACGACGAATGCCACGATGAAGATGACCAGCATGAACAGGACCAGTGCGAAGACCACAAGGACCTGATCGCATACGAGCCACTCAGAGACAGGGTTACCGGGGAACAGGAGGTTGATCAGCCAAGCGATAGTACCGCCGATGATCTCCCAGAGTCCGTAACAGATGTCATAGGGCAAGTTGTCTGACAGGAAGGGTGTGAAGGGATTCTCGTAAGGATCACCGAAGTTGATCCAGTCCAGAATAGATGTATATTCAGCCATTTGCACTCACCTGTCTGTCTCTCCCAGGCACATGTCTATCTGAGCCAAAACTGCGGGAACATCTGCGATCCTGACCCCTTCACACATAACCTTGGAGCATGAAACGTTCGTAAAGATCGGACTGCGGACCTTGAGCCTGTAGGGCTTGTCGGTACCATCCGAAGCGAGATACATGATGGACTCTCCACGGGGATCCTCGAGCCTTCCGAATGTGGTTCCGGCGGGGACCTTTGTGGGTGTCTTGATTCTGTAGGGTGCGTTCTTTCCAATTGCCTCGATCTTCTTGACTGCCTGCCTGATGATATCACAGGACTGGAACATCTCCTCGATACGGATCATGTACCTGTCGTACGTGTCTCCGACCTTGGTGTCCTTGTTGAGGACCGGGACCTCGAAATCGACCTTATCATAGTTGTCGTAGGGGTCGTCACGGCGGATATCGAAATCAACACCGCATCCCCTCATAGCGGGACCAGTGAGACCCATGTTGGCACACTGCTCGCGTGTAAGGTAACTGATCTTTCTCATCCTTGATACGAAGACCGAAGAGTCGTCGATCAGGTAGATGATATCCCACATCGCCTTCTCGAAGCGGTCGACTGTCCTCAGGATATCCCTATCGAACAGAGGGGTGGTGTCGTTCCTGACTCCACCGATACGGGGGTAGTTCGTAGTCATCCTGGCACCGCACAGTTTGACGTTGAGGTCAAGGAAGTACTCCCTCTCCCTCATGGCCCACAGGAACACGGTCAGGTTACCCATGTCAGTTCCGACTGCGGCGAGCCACATGAGGTGCGACTGGATACGGCAAACCTCATCGGCCACGATTCTGATGTATTTGGCCTTCTCCGGAATATCGATTCCGAGGGCCTTCTCGACCGTCATACAGTAGAGGTGAGAATATGTCATTGATGCACAGTAGCAGAGACGGTCCGTCATGGGGATGATCCTTGCGTAATCCCTGTTCTCGGTCTCCTTCTCCCAACCGCGGTGAAGGTATCCGACGATAGGATCGGCATCCACACAGAACTCTCCGTCAATCTTCAGCTTAAGTGTCCAAAGACCGTGAGAGAACGGATGCTGGGGACCCCAGATGACCCACATCTTGTCGGTGTCCATCTTCTCTTGTGCTTCTAATACTGGTACAAGTGAATCTGCCATGTCTCTCACTCCTGACTCCTCATCTTATATGACTTCCTGAACGGGAAGAATTCGTAGTTCTGCGGTGTGAGCAGCCTCTCGAGCCTCGGATGGTTGTCGAAGACGATTCCGAAGAGCTCCCATGTCTCCCTCTCGTGCCAGTTTGCTCCCTCCCAGATATCGGTGACGCATGCGATGTGCAGGTCGTCTGCGGGAACGTCAACATCGAGGTCGATCATGACTCCGTTATAGTAGTTGGCAAGAAGGTAGACGACCGTGAGGTGGTCCACATAATCCACGGCTGTAACGACCGAGCAGTGCTCGAATGTAAGGTTGTCGTGGATGAACTGGCACACATCGTGCGAAATCTCCCTGGGACACTTGGCCTTGACCCTGCGCTCCTCTGTGGAAATAATCTCCACATCGGGGAACTGCGAGGTGAGTGCCGCTGTGATCTCCGAGATTGAAGGACTCTGATAGACTTCTGCCATACTCAGTCCTCCATGAAGTTTCCTCTGCGGAAGTATGCCTCGATCTTTTTCTGAAGCAGCATGAATCCGTCAATCATTGCGTCGGGACGTGCGGGACATCCGGGGATGTACACGTCAACGGGGACGATCTGGTCAAGTCCCTGAACACAGTTGTAGGAATCGTACCAGGGACCTCCGGAAATGGCACACTCTCCCATTGCGACGACCCACTTGGGGTTGGGGATCATCTCGTAGAGACGCCTGAGGTCGGGACGGATCTTCTTGGATATCCAACCGTTAACCAGAAGGATATCAGTCTGCCTGGGCGAAGAACGGTAGATCATACCGTAACGCTCTGCGTCGTACCTGGGAGCCGATGCGGCCGCCATCTCGAGAGCGCAGCATGCAAGACCCCAGTGCAGGGGGTGCATGGAATTCTTCATACCCCATGCCCAGATAGGACCTGTCAACTTGTCCACTGTTCTCTTTGTTCCTGTGCTGAGGAGGTCGTTTATGATCGCGTCCGACCATGTCATGAACTCGTCAGCACTCATTGCTACTGCATGGGGGTAAAGGCTCATATCCATACTTCCGCCTCCTTCTTGAGAGAATAGGCGACTCCGAGGACCATGATTCCGAAGAAGATGATCATCATGAGTTGAGCAGTCGCGCTCAGTCCTGAGAAGGCAATCGCCCAGATCAGGAGGAAGGTGGCTACTAAGTCGAAGACCACGAAGATAAGAGCGAACGTATAGTACTGGAATCTGAACTGTACGTGCGCTTCTCCGATAGGCTCCGATCCGCACTCATAGGTCTGTTCCATCCACTCAGTGGGTTTCTCAGGCCTGAGGAACCTAGATACCAACCATGCAAGAGGGCCGAATGCGAACGTCAAAAGCGCCACAAAGGCCAATGGCATGTAGTACATTATTAGTAACATTGGGCGCTTGGATGCCTTATCAGTACATAAAGATAACCGCACACGCGTACCTATAATAAGAGCAGTCGATTCGGACTGAATGAGGGAATATAAGGGATTTCGGTGAAAACGACTTCCAGTGATTTTCGACGTCTTGAACGATCTTCCTTTCTTGAGGATATGGTGCAATTGTGGTGGAAAGTATATAAAGTAAATT
>JAFUHJ010000109.1 GCA_017468935.1 Candidatus Methanomethylophilaceae archaeon | reverse complement strand
CCTGTCGAAGTATTCGCTCGGATATATAGCAGGATAAATCAGAAGTCCCTCCTTCGCCAGCATCAGCATTATCAGCAGCCTCCCTATACGACCGTTACCGTCCCTGTACGGATGGATAGCCTCGAACTGGCAATGGGTGAGGGCGATCTTCACCAGCGGATCCTCGTCCGAACCGATGTAATCCAGAAGGTTATCGATGAGATGATCCACAGCCTCCGGCGGAGAAGGCACCATCTTGGCGGTCTCCAATGTATCTCCCGGCATGCCTATCGCATTCTGCTCCGTCTTGAACACCCCGGGGGATTTGTTCTCCCCTCTGGTCCCCGTGAGGAGGATGACGTGGAGACGATGCAGCATCTCCACCGTTATCTCCTCTCCCTTGGAGATCGCCTCCACCCCCTCCCTCAAGGCATCCATGTAGTTGCTGACCTCTCTGACATCCCTTTGTGCCATGACATCCGGCACTTCCTTCTCCGAACGGAACATATCGCTCAGGGTGGAGCGGGTACCCTCTATGGATGAGCTGCAGACGGATTCCTTCATCGTGAATGTCCTCAGGAATATGTCGCGTTCCTCAGGGGACATGGCCGACACACGACCGTTCAGATTGCTCAGGGAGATGACCGCATCCAGGGACATCCTGTAGATCGATCTCGGGATGTCTAGATCGAAGGGCAGATAGTGAGGCTGGAAATACGGGTAGTCGCCGTTCACGCTGTATCTTACCTCGCCCGATATCTTAGAGGTGAACATCTTCTCATCCATGGCTCTTCTATCGTACAAATCATATTTATATTGACTGTTTAAAAATATATTTATCAAAGTTGTTTAAATATTATCTTCGATTAATTAGATGATTCAAAGGTGAATTTGATCAGAACGGACTGATCAAAGTTGTTTATATACTCACTTTGGTTACCATCGTAATCCCCATTTCTCCAATACGGCATCAATGTGTCCTCTTCAAGGTGATGGACTCCGCCGCAAAGAACGCCAGCAATGCCATGGCAAGTGCTGCGACCGATAAGGCACAAACCGTACATTCATCCAAATTGTCAAAATCAGTCCTTCGGTAATTCCGAGAATAGGTTTGAAAGGTCAATGAGAACAAACATCTTCTAATCACATGGCCCACACTTTCTATGACACTCTTCGTGACAACAATCCCGACCCGTGCTGTTCCTCTTTTATCCGAAATCGCCGAATCGAACATCATGCATCCAGAGCAGCCGGTATCCCGCAGGGCAAGGAAATCCATCCCGATCTCCGGCAAGCTCGACGACAGGGAGAACATCAGGAAGACCCCTTACAAGCTGGAGGAACTCCCGGAATCTCTCCAGTCTCTCCTGGCGGAGCGCGGGAAGGAGTCTTCGGGGGGGGGGGTCGCTCAACACTTGAAATCCTGGAGAGCAAGCATGTCATCAGCATCCTCATGTATCTCGACGAGATGTCCCCCGTTCTGAAATCGGACATCTACAACAACATATCCCGCAGCGCAACCATGGCGGAGAAGATCGAGGACCTGAGGAAGATAGGTCTGGTGGACGTGTACTGGACCGCCAAGGCGAACACGAATGTCGTTGTCATAACGGACAAGGGCAGGAAGATAGCAGGGATGTTCAGGGAGATATTGGATCTTGTCGGTAATGATGAATGATGGTGTTTTCATCATTCGTGAGATAAATTGTCTAGAACCCGTTCCGCTGTATAGATTGTCTAGTCGCCTTCGACCGTCTAAATACCGTTCTCTGGATTCATTTCCTCGACCATAGCTTTCGACGTCCGAAGGAATTAGGGGCCTGAGGAGTTGTGAGTGGGTCGGGCGGTGAAAGGCCCGTGGGAT
>JAFUHJ010000108.1 GCA_017468935.1 Candidatus Methanomethylophilaceae archaeon | reverse complement strand
GTGCTTTGATATCATTGATCTCTTTCACCTTACGGAAGAACTCAGGCTTATTCTCGATGGAGACAGTTACGACAGCGGCAAGCTTCCTTTGATCTATTGTATCTAATCCAACGACACGAGGCCCTCTGAGCCATCCGAAATAGATGATCTCCTCTTTCGGATCGTATTTGTCATTGATCGAGAAACAAGCGTAACCGACCTTACCAGAGAACGCTTCAGCGTATTTCTTGGTAGAACCGGTATGAGAAGAATAAACAACAATCGTCATAGAAAGCCTGATAAAATGAAGTGACGTTCGATGCTACGTTTAGTGCATGGTAAGCTGCCAAGGAATTGCGGGAAATCCTTTACGATTTCCTTGCAATTGTTACGCGTTAATTTTGAGAGGGATGGGCAGAAGCCCATCCCTGCGTAGGAGGTGATCCATCTGCAGGTTCCCCTACAGATACCTTGTTACGACTTAACCTTCCTTGCTAAATCTCAGTTCGAAGACCCTAATCAGGGGCCACCTCACTGAAACCCAACTCGGATGGTTTGACGGGCGGTGTGTGCAAGGAGCAGGGGCATATTCACCGCGAGTTTTTGATTCGCGATTACTACGGAATCCAGCTTCATGAGGCTGAGTTACAAGCCTCAATCCGAACTACGGACGGGTTTCGAGATTGACTTCGCCTTTCGGCGTCGTAGCCCATTGTCCCGCCCTTTGTAGCGCGCGTGTAGCCCAAGAGATTCGGGGCATACTGACCTACCGTTGACCTCTCCTTCCTCTGACTTAGCGCCAGCGGTCTCGATAATGTGCCTCCATTCCGGAGAATGAAGTAGCAATTATAGATGAGGGTCTCGTTCGTTATCTCACTTAAGAGAACGCCTTACGGTACGAACTGACGACGGCCATGCACCACCTCTCTAAGAATCAAGCAAGGTCGTTAGCCTGGCTTTCATGTGATAGTCGCCCTTGGTGAGTTTTCCGGTGTTGAATCCAATTAAACCGCACGCTCCTCCCGTTGCGGTGCTCCCCCGCCAATTCCTTTAAGTTTCATCCTTGCGGACGTACTCCCCAAGTAGCCGACTTAACAACTTCTCTCCGGCACTGAATGCCCCCGAAGGGCCTCCAACACCAAGTCGGCAGCGTTTACACCCTGGACTACCGGGGTATCTAATCCCGTTTGCGACCCAGGGCTTCGTCCCTCACCGTCGGATCCGTTCTAGCTAGACGCCTTCGCCACCGGTGGTCCTTCTAGGATTACAGGATTTTACCCCTACCCCAGAAGTACCTCTAGCCTCTCCCGGTCCCAAGTTTGGCAGTCTCTTCGGAAGTCGGAAAGTTGAGCCTCCCGATTTACCCAAAGATTTACCAAACCGGCTACGAACGTTTTAGACTCAATAAAATCGACCACCACTTGGGCTGCAGGTATTACCGCGGCGGCTGGCACCCGTCTTACCCAGCCCTTATTCCTCAAGTTATCTACGCTTGAGAAAAGCTAGAACAAATGTCCTAGCACTAGGATTTCCCTCATCGGGGTTCCCCCCAGTGTGAAGTTTTCGCGACTGCTGCGCCCCGTAGGGCCTGGATTCGTGTCTCAGAATCCAACTCTGGGCTCCCTCTCTCAAGGCCCATACCCGTCGTAGGCTAGGGGGTACATTACACCCACTACTACCTGATAGGCCGCAGAGCGATCCTTAAGCGCCGGAACTTTGAACCATGGGTCATTCCAGATCCCATGATCTATGGAGTATTATCCTCAATTTCCCGAGATTATCCTCCACTTAAGGGCACGTTCTCCACGTGTTACTGAGCAGTCCGCCGAGTCCATAACGACTCTCGACTCGCATGTCTTAATCGAAATCCTATAGCGGTGGCCGCCGGCAGGATCAACCGGAGTCAAATCATTGACTTATTTCGTCTCTGATGGATGAAATTGAAACTGGCAGTTTACCATGTTTCACCGCTGTCCCGTTGAACGGCACACTCTTGTTCGAATATCCCGTCTAACGGAACATTCGTAGCATCGAACGTCAGAATTCATGAGAGCACGACAGGATGGTGTTTCCCTGCCGGAGATCATGATTCTCCATGATTGCGGTCCTCTTGAACCGCGCATTCCCCTGTATATTGACCAAGTATATAAGCCTATCAGATAGGCCCGCTTGGCCACATACGTGGATCGTGACTGACCGTGACTGACTCCTGGAGCCGATGTCACGTCGCATCGCGCAACCCCGTGTAGTTGGATGGAGTATATAAGAATTCGCTTTGAACTCTTTCCCACCAAAGCCGGGGTCGATATCATTCGCAAATCCTTCCAGCGCACCACTGGGTGGTCGCCGCTTCATTGCGCAGACCCCCGTACTTTGATTAATTATAAAAAGCTATAGGATGAGTTCCGGGATCGGTCAAGATAACAGGATTATTGCAGCTTCTTCTACTCTGCATAGGGAAGATGCACCGATCCCCTATAAGGAATCGTGCCCTTCCCTTATCAATAATCAATCTTTATTATTACCTATAATAGGAGCTCTGTCCACACCAACCAAAGATTTATTAGAGATGTGTCAATCACACAATTGCAACTGTGGAGGTGGCCCAGCCCGGTAAGGCGCCAGCCTGCTAAGCTAGTGCGCTATGCGCTCGCGAGTTCAAATCTCGTCCTCCACGCCACTCTTCTTCATCCCGTCTGATTGTCGATCGATCTTACTCTCTGATCTTAATGCACGATTGTTTGATATCTAAGAAGTTGTATTCCGGTTTAACGGACTGAAAGTCCTGAAGGGATGATGCGAATGGACAATGAATTGCTGGCATGGATTGTTTTCATTGTAATGGCCGTTGCGCTTGTCATTCTGGACATCGTCCTCCATCGCAAACCGGAACACATCCCTGTGAAGAAAGCACTGAAGGAGACCGCCATCTGGGTGGTCGCCGCATTATGTTTCGGCATATTCATATTCTTCATGTTCGGCGAGACCAGAGGCATGGAATTCATCACCGCCTACATCATGGAAGAATCGATGAGCATAGACAACCTGTTCGTGTTCATCCTGATCTTCGGCCTGTTCTCCATTCCGGACGAGTATCAGCACAAGGCGCTGTTCTACGGGATATTCGGTGCGGTCATCTTCCGCCTGATCTTCATGCTTATCGGTGTCCGCCTGATGGAATTCGACTTCGTGATGTACATCTTCGGAATCATCCTGGCCTATGCAGCATTGAAGACACTGTTCGCCAAGGAATCGGATGATGAGGGAGGAAACAGCAAGATCGCTGATTTCATGAGCAAGCACCTCAAGACCTCACCGAGATTGGATGGGGACAGGTTCTTCACCAGGGTGGACTCGAGACTGATGATGACGCCGCTCCTGCTATGCGTCATAGTCATTGAGATCTCGGACCTGGTATTCGCGCTTGATTCCATACCTGCGGTCCTGGCCCTGTCCAGCGATCTGCTGGTCATCTACACCTCGAACATCTTCGCCATACTCGGTCTCAGGTCGCTTTACTTCGCGATAAAGGGCGGACTGAACTCTATGAAGTATCTGAAGTACGGGCTCGGAGTCATACTGCTGTTCATCGCAGCGAAGCTCCTTCTCAATGAAGTTATCGAGATACCGATCGCGGCATCGTTGGGATTCATAGTGGCTGTGCTGTCCGTAACCATCATAGCTTCCCTGATGGCAAAGGACAGACCACAGCCTGAATGAAAAAGATCAGTTCTCCCTTTCGGTACCGAATCCGAGCTTGGCGTTCCTGACAGCTTCGGACAGAAACCACACGAATGCTCCGACGAAACAGATGAGCTGGGCCACACCGTACTTGACTATCTCATCGTTGAGATACAGGATCCATGTCACCATGATGACGAAACCTGCGATGACAGTCGGTATGAGGTATTTCCATTCCCTGTCGACGACGTTCTGGATACAAATGATCGCCGCCGAGATGAAGAACGAGAACGCGAATGCCATCGAGAAATAGAGGTGAGTGTCGCTGACCGCCTTGGATACCAGACCGACAAGGAACATGAGTATGGCCGTGATGATGAATGCGTATCCGCCGATCTTTGAGTATTTCTTACCGAATTTGACGTATCCCATAGAGAATATTCCAAGAAGGATTCCGGCCAGCATGCAGGCGCCGTTGAAGATCCACATCGACGGCGACATCGAATCACCCAGATCGGAGAACGAGTTCAGATTGATGTCCCACTCAGGGTAAAGTACTATAGAGAGTATGGAACCGGCCCCGAGTACGATCGCTACAAGGAAACCGGAGATAATGTAGGGCTTTGAAGGACCCATCTCCTCGAACATGCCCAGATATGTGAATCGTCATAAAAAGCGTTTCCGCAGTGGATCCGGCAGTGGAAAAACCCATATTTCCATGGTCACCGTCTTATAACAGCACCGCATCCTATGGCCTACTACAGGAGAGAACGGGATGAGGATCGCGATAGTGACCGACAGTTATTTCCCCACTCGTGACGGGGTGGCCACTCAGGTGTTGACCACGAAGCAGTGCCTTGACCGCATGGGTCATGAGGTGCTCATCGTTGCACCCGATCCGGGAGAGAAGGACCGCGAGGAAGGGATAATGTACGTCCCCGCGAAGCCTTTCAAATCCTACGAGGGATACTTCCTTCCGACATTCAGGCACAACGAGCTCAAGGACGTGGAGGCCTGGAAACCTGACCTTATCCATCTTCATGGATGCACCGTGATGACGCTGAAGGGTCTGGTGACATCTCACTTCTCCGGTATCCCCACGGTACAGACTTTCGTCACCATGGTGAACGAGGTCGCTTACCAATATTCTCCAATCAAATTGCCTCCAAATCTGCTGAACAGACTGGTGCAGATATATCTCCGCCAGGAACTGAAGAGGCCTAACGCACTGATCGTACCGACGCCGCCCATCGCCAGGGAACTGCTCGAGATGGGTGTGAAACCGAAGAGGATGGAGATCATCCCCGTCGGAGTGGATGTGGATCGTTTCAAGAGGGATGACAGAGGGAACGAGATCAGAGAGCGTCACGGACTCGTGGGGAAGAAGGTCCTGATCACGGTCGGAAGGCTGTCCTTCGAGAAAAAGGTGGATCTTCTGATCAAATGCATGAAGTATTTCGAGGATGACACCGTGCTGCTGGTCTGCGGAAAGGGTCCCGCAGGGGATGAATGGAGACAGCTGGCAGTGGACGAGGGTGTCACTGACAGGGTCGTGTTCGCAGGATTCGTCAGCGATGATGATATTGTATCCTACTACTCATGCGCGGACATATTCGTCACTGCATCGAAGTTCGAGACGCAGGGTCTGACCACGCTCGAGGCAATGGCCTGCGGTATCCCCGCGATATGCGCCAACGGACGTGCATTCACCGATGTCATCAAGGACGGGGTCAACGGATACTTGTTCGAGACCGAAGAGGAGGATTGCGTGAGGGTCATCCGCAAGGGACTCGAGAACATCGAGAGTCTCAGAGAGGGCGCGCTCGCGACCGCACAGGAGTACTCCATACAGAACACCGCCATAGCCTTGGAGAAGCTCTACCAAGAGGTCATCGAGGCGAAGAGGAATCAGAAGGATTGACACCGCTATCCAGATCATCCTTTCAGGCAGATTCATTTATAGGTGTGATGGGATTCATAATCATGACCGGTGCAGACGGAAGACATGTGTTCGATGCCATCGGAATGACTCGCATAGTCATTGAAGACGGGAAGGTAGTGGAAGTCGGAGAGCCCGAGATCAGATTCTGTCCTCTTTTCAAGAAGCTGGTCGGTATGGGGGACATCACTCCGGAAAAGGTCCGTGAGAACATCGAGTTCCGTATCAAGGATTTCGGATTCTGTACCGAAAGACGTGTCGTCCGTGCCAAGGACTATGTCACGTTCGGCGTCTCGGAGATACTCAGCACAGCTCTGGCCAACGGGGACCTCGAGGCCGCGGTGATAGCGGCCGACGGATGCGGAACGGCTGTCATAACTGAGCCCGCACTCCTTCAAGGGATGTGCGGAAGGATCTCCGGACTGGTGGAGACCTCACCCCTTCAGGTCGTTCTAGATGCGGTCGGGAGGGACAATGTCATCGATCCCGAGACGGTCCCCCTGGACATGGTGAAGGGGGCTGAGCTCGCATATTCCAAAGGTTACAGGAGATTCTCAGTTACCGTGGCCGTCGCCCAGGATGCCAAGATCCTCCGTGAGAGATACGGCGACGACATCCTGATCGTCGGGGTGCACAGCAGCCATACCACATGCGACGGTGCGAAGGTCATGTTCGATAACTGCGACATCATCACCGCATGCGCTTCGGGACGCATCAGGGCCGAAGCGGAGAGGAGGGATGTCCTCGTGGCGGGGAACAAGATCCAGATCTACGGTGTGACGGACGTCGGCAAGAGGCTCGTGCTGTCGAAACTGGAATCCATCGGCAGGAAACCCTATGCGGGTGAGCCCAAGGACGAACCGAGACCGCTTATCGAATACTGAGTTCCGAGTCAGGCATTAAGTACGGTCCGCCCGATTACGTGGTCATGAAATTCCTATTGATCACCGACCTCCATCAGCACCATTCCGCTCTGGGATGGATCAACGAGGAGATCGAAGAGTACAAGGTCGATTTCGTCATCCACCTGGGTGACGTCACCGACATGGGCACATCGAAGGATGCGGTGGATCTCCTTTCCAAGATCAACTCCAAGGTGTACGTACTGCCCGGAAACTGCGACCCAAGGGACATGCCCGAGAAGATCGCCGATGTCGCGGTCGACATGCATGGGAAGAAGACCGTCATCGAAGGACATACCTTTGTAGGGATGGGCGGCGGGAACGCGAGCCCCTTCGGCACACCTTTCGAACTTACCGATGACGAACTCTACGACGGACTGAAAGAGAACGCGTCAGAGGGAATGATCCTCATGACGCACGCCCCGTCATACGGGATGCTCGACACCATCCCCACCGGGGCACATGTTGGATGTCCTGCGATAAAGAAGATCGTCGACGAATACCACCCGATTCTCGCCATGTCCGGACATATCCACGAGGCCATAGGATGCGAGACTGTAGGTGACACCACGTTCGTGAATCCCGGACCCGCTAAGGACGGTTACAGTGCAGTGATCACCGTGGACGGGAAGAACATCGATGTGAAGATGCTCCACCACAGGGGCGTCTGAAAACGCTTACCGGGTCATGGCGGTCGGAGTTCCACCGCCATGATCAACGTGTATGAATGTTCGTACACATTCTTGCTCACGGGTCTGAACCCGAATCTCTCATAGAATCCAATGGCCGATGCATTGTCATGATTCACTTCAAGGTGGGCCCTCTTGCATCCCAACTCCCTTCCCTTGTCAAGCAGGAATTCCAAAGCTTCCCTGCCTATGCCGCTCCCGCGATACTCGGGAAGGATGTAGATCTTGCTGATCTCGAGGTCATCCTCTTCCTTTCCTGCTGAGATCAATCCTATATTCTTCCCATCGATGACGAGATATGCGAAGAAATGTCCTCTGCGCATATCGCTGACGATCTTCCTCGGCCCGACCCAGTCGTCGAAGATATCCTCTGCATGCTGCCTGCCACCTTTGACTATGGGTGCGTACGTATCGACCCACATGTCGTGAACGAATGCCGAAGCCTCGTCCGCATCCGATTCGGTCAGGTATATGAGTTCCATTGGGTCGTCATCATCCACCGAGGTTAAAAACAAGTTGAATCACTGATTTTACAGATACCCCCCAAGGGTATATCTAAATACGACCAGGCGAATGTGGGTACAACAAGGGGCCGGGACGGGAGAACAATCGTTGCTATCCGTTTTCACCATCTAAGCTAGGCTCGTCCCGGCCCTTATGAGATCTGATGCGTCGAAGTGATCGGAAACTTTACAGGGACAGCACCTCATGCGCGATCGCTTGAGACGCTCTTATAGGGATACTAATTATAGATGGGATGCGTTGGGACGGATAACGGATTGTCCTACCTCTCATTATTATAAAGAAAAAACGAGTGGGCAACTTTTAAATAGAGCACTATAATTAGAGGGCTCGATTACTATGGCACTTTGGCAGGGTAAATCCAACAGAAAGCCCACTGGCGGCAGACTCGTCCCCAGTCAGGGAAAGAGGAAGTTCGAGATCAGCAGAGAGAAGCAGTTCACCAGAATCGGTGCAACGAACCTCAAGCAGTATCGCGGAATGGGCGGAAGTGTCAAGGTTGGTATGCTCAGCACAGAGTACGCAAATGTAATGGACAAGAAGACTAACAAGGTCACAAAGGCAAAGATCCTGACCGTTAAGTCCAACCCTTCGGACCCCAACTATGTTCAGCGTAACATCATGAACAAGGGGGCCACCATCTCCACAGAGATCGGAGATGCCATCATCACATCCAGGCCTGGCCAGGATGGAGCAATTAACGCAGTGCTCATTGAGTAATCACATTGACACAAACCTCTTCCTTACCCCTTACAGGGGTAAGATGACATTTTTTCATCACAAGTTTCGGAAACACTTATTAGTGCGACTCCGATGACCAATCATGACTTACGACCCGGATGTTGCAATCACACTATGGCCGGAGTATTTCGATATCAATCTGACTAGGGCACAGGGCAGAAGACTCCCCAAGGAACTCTGCGTGGAGAAGCCCGACCTCGATATCATCGCAAAGGGTGCCATGATGCTCGATCTCGAATTCGAGATACTCGAGAACATGTCCTACCCCAAGTTCCCCCGCGAGAAGCACGGCTGTGTCCGCGTGGAGAGGACCGACATGTCCAAAACCAAACTCCTTCCGAAGATCGCGGAAGTACTTGTGAAGAACCAGTGAGGTATTACAATGATAAGCGGTCTGGATTCCAGGGTAATAGATGCGAACTCCGAAGCACTGGGCATCCCAGTGTCCACACTCATGGATAATGCGGGAAAGATTGTTGCCAGCTTCCTTCAGGAACACTACCCCGACGGACGCATACTGTTCGTGTGCGGACCGGGTAACAACGGAGGGGATGGTTTCGCCTCCGCACTTCTCATGGACCCCGATAAAGTCACAGTGGCTATGCTCAGGAAATCCAGCCAGATCCATTCCGAGATCGCCAAGCAGAGATATTCCAAGCTTGCCTGCAGGGTCGAGGAGTACAGTCCAGAACTGTTCAGCGATGCCGATGTCATCGTCGATTGCGCACTCGGTACCGGAATCAGGAAGGGAAAGGTAAAGGACCCTTACAGATCGTTCATCCTGGAGGCCAACGCTTCCGGCCTCCCCATCGTATCCGTCGATGTCCCCTCGGGACTCGGATCGGATGTGACCATCATTCCCCAGACCACGATAACTTTCCATGACGTCAAGGTCGGCATGAACGACGACAACTGCGGCAACATCCTCGTCGCAGATGTCGGTATCCCGGTCGATGCCATGAAGTACATAGGACCGGGAGACGTCCTCAGATATCCTGTTCCCGACGAGAACAGTCATAAGGGAGAGAACGGAAGGCTCATGATCATCGCAGGAGGACCCTATTTCGGAGCACCCGTCATGTGCTCCATGGCCGCCCTCCGCAGCGGGGCCGACATCGTCAGACTGTTCACCCCTTCTAACGTGGCACAGTCCATCGCGACATACTGCCCCGTCCTCATGATCACACCCCTTCCGGGGGACCATCTGACGACCGATTCGGTCGACATGCTCCTGGAGGAATCGATGAAGTATGATACCGTCCTCATCGGACCCGGTATCGGAAAGGATCCCGACACGATGCTTGCTGTGAAGGAATTCGTCAGGAAGTGCAAGACACCCATGGTCATCGATGCTGATGCGTTATCCGCCATCATCGGAATGGAGATCTTCACCCCTACAATCATCACGCCGCACAAGGGAGAGTTCAGGAAACTGGATTCCAAATACGGAGGTCCCGAACCTCTGGCGCAGCTGATGAACGTCACGCTCCTTCTCAAGGGTCACGTCGACACGATCACCGACGGTAACGCCACCAGGTACAACAGGGCCGGGACCGCTGCGATGACAGCTGCAGGTACCGGAGATGTGCTCTCGGGTTCCGTCGCTGCTCTGCTCTCCAAAGGACTAACCACCATGGAGGCCGCATCCCTCGGTGCCTTCCTCACGGGAATGGCCGGAGAGTATGCCTTCAAGGACAAGTCCTACGGACTCATCGCGACCGATGTCATCGAGGAGATCCCGCACGTTCTGAGAGACAACCTGGAGTGAAGATGATCCCCCAGCCTGTCTACGGCATACCTGCACTGAAGGCTGGGAACGCCCTCATCATATGCGATCTCCACATAGGTGTCGAATCCCATCTCCGCTCGAAAGGATTCCACCTCACATCGCATACGAACGATATGAGGCAGGCGATACTGGATTCAGCGGATGAGGACATCAACAAACTGATCGTCCTAGGGGACGTGAAGGATTCTGTCCCTGGTTCAACCAAACAGGAATACGCGGAGATCCCTGATTTCTTCGAGAGCCTGTTCGAGCGCTTCGATACCATCGATGTGGTCAGAGGTAACCACGATACGATGATCGAGGAATTCCTCCCTCCGCGCGTCCGGATACGCCCTGCAACAGGGATGAAGTTCGATGATCTCGGACTCATCCACGGCCACACATGGCCCTCCCAGGATGTCATGGACTGCGAGACGCTGATCCTCGGCCACAACCATCCTGCGGTGATGTTCAGGGACGGAGTCGGGAGACAGATGACCGAACCCTGTTGGTTCAGAGGGAACTTCGCGAAGGATGAGAACGACAAATATCAGAAGCTCCCGAAGAACTTCATCGTGATCCCTGCATTCAACAGGATGCTAGGAGGATCGCCCATCAATGTCATTGGAGAGGACTTGCTTGGACCTGTCCTCAACAGCGACCTCCTGGACCTGGACAACGGTTCAATCTACCTTCTCGACGGGATCTGCCTCGGTAAGAGGTCCGGAAACATGCTCAAGGGGAAAGAGAACAACCGCTTCAAACAGAGCTCACGTACCAAGAGCGACTGAAATTCTGAAAGAAAAAATACCGACGGGTTGCCACGCCCCATCGGTTGGTTTTACTGAGTACTATTTTTTAGAAGGCAATGAAAGGGAGGGTTACCCCTCCCAGTTTGAACTCAGTTGCGGGTGATGGTGTCGTAGACCGATCCGTCACTGTTCTTGATGACAGCGGTCAGCGGCATCTGTCCGGGCAGGCTGTGGGTAGCACAGGAGTTACAGGGGTCGTATGCCCTGAACGCCATCTCGACCATGTTCAGCAGACCGGGTGAGACCTCGTAGTTGTGGATGAGTCCCTTGGCGACCTTTGCAACGTCCATGCAGATGGGTCCGTTGTTGTTGGTCGTTCCGACGACGAGGTTACATGCGGTAACGATACCGTTCTCATCACAGGTGTAGTCGTGTGTCAGGGTTCCTCTGGGAGCCTCGACGCATCCTACTCCGCGTCCTCCGGCCTGGACATCTTTCTGCTTGATGTCGCTGTTGGTCAGGTCGGGGCACTCTGCATCCTGCAGACACTTCTCGGCACAGCAGAGCATCTCGATGAGCCTTGCCCAGTGGGTGACGAGTGTGTGCTGGCAGGGTCCGTCCACTCCAGCGTCCTTGAGGACACCTTTGTACTCGACGAACTTCTCCTGAGCGAGAGGTGTGGGCATCTCCTTCGCGACGTTGAGCCTCGAGAGAGGTGTTGCCCTGTAGAGTCCGCTGTCGGGTCCTGCTACGAGTCCCTTGTATCCGGGCTTCCTCAGGTAGGGGAACTTCTCGTAGGACCAGGGCTCGACTGCCTCTCCGATGTGGTCGAGGTAGTCGAACGGGTCGTACAGGTCGTGCTCCGCTCCCTTCTGGTCGATGACCCTGACCTTTCCGTCGTGGATCTCGAACTGTCCCTTGGAGTTGACGAGACCCATGTGGTATGTCTCGTTGTAGTAGAGATCGGGGTTGAGGACGATGTCCATGTACTCCTTGTTGGCAAGGACGACGTCGTTGAAGACCTGGAGTGAGGTCTTTGCGAACTCGACCATGTCCTTGGCGTATCCGATGATCTCCTGCTGCTGCTCCTTTGTGATCGCGGTGGTGACTCCTCCGGGCACTCCCATGACGGGGTGTGTGGGCTTTCCACCGATGATCGCCTGGACCTTCTGGGCCTCGGCACGGGTCTTGAGGACTGCTCCTCCGAGCTCGAGTCCGACGCGGGCGACGACTCCGAGGACGTTCCTCTCCGCAGCGGGTGCTGCGGGTCCGCAGACGAAGTCGGGTGCTGCCAATGCGTAGAAGTGCGCGATGTGGCTGTGCACGAAGTGTGCGTTGTAGAACGTGTCCCTGAGGAGGAACGCGGTCTCTGTGGGCTTCGTGTTGTAACATCCGTCGATTGCCTTTGTTGAAGCCATGTGGTGTGCACCGGGGCACACTCCGCAAAGCCTTGCTGTGATCTGGTTGAGCTCTGTTACCTTCCTCCCGATACAGAACCTCTCGAATCCCCTCACTTCGGGGACCTGCCAGTAGGCGTTTGCGACGTCTCCCTTGTCGTCGAGGAAGATCTCGATCTTTCCGTGTCCCTCGAGACGTGTGATGGGGTCAACGGTCACCCTGTTTCCGGTGACCTTCTGCTTGTCATCCCAAATGATAGGTGCTGCCATTTACTGACCTCCTTCTACTACTGCTTTCTTAATCAATGATTTACCGAGGGTGAATGCGTAGAAGTATCCGAGCGGGTCCTTGACCTCCGACATGATCTTCACGATCTCATCCTCTCCGATGATTCCGTCGTCCTCGCGGATCGGGAACAGGGATGCGATAGCAGTGAACATACTTGCTCCCTGCTCCTGCACGTCCGATGTGGGTCCGTAGCATCCACGGCAGGGCTGACCTACCCTGGTGCACCTTGCGCCACATCCACCGACCGTTGCGGGTCCGAGGCACAGGATTCCCTGGTCCATGAGACACACGTCGGGCTTGATATCGACCTCGTGAGGCTCATAGATGTGACTGATCCTTGCGTTCTCCTTGTGCCTGGGGCACTCCTCGCACAGGGTCTTGGTCGTGATTCCGATCTCGGTTCCCTTGGGCGGGAGAGGTACTCCGTTGTATGCGAAATCAGCAACTGCCTTCAGCAGCTGGCTGATGGACTCCTGGAGGGGAGGGCATCCGGGGACGTAGTAATCCACATCGATGACCTGGTCGAGCGTCTTGACCGTGTCACAGAAGACAGGCAGTGTGAGCTCTCCCTCGGGAGCCTGGTACGATGTCTGGGGCACAACGGGTGCTCCGGCGTGGTAGTCGGCCTGGAAGTTGGCTGTGGAGGGAGTCTTCTCATACACGTACTCGAGGATCTCCTTGGCCTCTCCGGGAACGAGGTTCGCCAGAGCAGGGCTTCCACCGAAGCATGCGCAGGTTCCGTAGCTGACTACGACCTTGGACTTCTGCCTGAGCAGCTTGACCATGTGTGCGTTCTCGGAGTTCCTGACCGCTCCGCTGATGATGGACACGAGGATCTCTCCGTCCTCCATTGCGGCGATGTCCTTCTCCTTTCCGTCGGCTGCGATGGGCCACATCACGATGTCGGCCATGTCACCGATGGTGAGGATCCTCTCGTTTGTGTCGAGGAGTGAAACATCGCATCCACCGCAGGCTGCTGCCCAGTAGATGGCGAGCTTGAACTTTCCTCCTGGGGGTGCTCCGGGGAGCAACTCTCCGAGGTCGGCTGCGGGAAGTCCGATTGTCTCGACGGGTCCGTCTGCGACAGGTGCGGGTGCAGCTTCAGCGGGTGCTGCCTTCGCTGCTGCCTTCGCTGCTGCCTTGGGCTCCTCTTTGGGTGCCTCTGCCTTTGCTTTGTCATCTTTCTTGAACAACTTGTCAAAGAATCCCATATCAGTTCGCCTCCTTCTTGAGCGGGGTGGGTCCGAGTGCCTTGATCGTGTTGACGAAGTCGACGATCGTGACCTGGAACTTCTCTCCCTCAGATGCGGAAACCCACTCGAGCTTGAGCCTCTTGGGATCGAATCCGTACTGCTCGAGGACCATCCTCAGCAGTGCGACTCTTCTCCTGGCCCTGTAGTTACCACCGATGTAGTGGCAGTCTGCGGGGTGGCATCCAAGGACCATGACTCCGTCAGCTCCCTTGGAGAACGCCCTGAGGATGAACTCGGGGTCGACACGTGCGGAGCACATTGTCCTGATGATACGGAAGTTCGTAGGCATCTGAAGCCTTGCGACACCTGCTCCGTCCGCACCGGCGTAAGAA
This sequence comes from Candidatus Methanomethylophilaceae archaeon, assembly GCA_017468935.1. Taxonomy (GTDB): domain Archaea; phylum Thermoplasmatota; class Thermoplasmata; order Methanomassiliicoccales; family Methanomethylophilaceae; genus Methanoprimaticola. The sequence goes on along the minus strand of JAFUHJ010000108.1, from coordinate 3,587 downwards.
CACCAGTTGCAGCAGAAGGTGACGATCCTAGGTTCAAAGTCTGCCATTTCACTCGCCTCCTACGGGGTAGTCGAGACATGCATCGATCTCGGCGATGATCTGCTTGTTCCTGAATCCTCTCTGCTCCATCGCTCCTGCGGGGCATGATGCCACACAGCATCCGCATCCCTTACAGAGACCTGCGTTGACGAAGCTCTTGAATGCTCCGTTGGGCTGCTGGACGAGAGAGATCGCGTTGTAATCACAGCATCCTACACAGACACCGCAACCGTCACAGCGGTCGGGGTTGGAGGTTGCAACGATACCCTCTGATACGTACTTGGACTTGGAGATGACGGTCAGCATCCTGGATGCTGCTCCGGAAGCCTGAGCGATACACTCGTCCATGAACTTGGGCCAGTGTGCTGCTCCGGCAACATAGACTCCCTCGGTTGCGAAGTCGACGGGCCTGAGCTTCTGGTGAGCCTCGAAGTAGTAACCATCCTTGGAGATGGGGACCTTGACCATCTTGGCGAGCTCTTCCTTCTCTTCCCTGAGAGGTGCGACTCCGGTTGCGAGCACAAGGGTGTCGACGGGGATCTCGAGTTCCTCTCCGAGTGTTGCATCGTATGCCTTGACGACGTTTCCATCGTATGCGGGGAGCTCGTTCTCTACAGGGTACCTGAGGAACCTGACTCCGAGCTGGCATGCCTTGAGGTAGAGCTCCTCGCGGTATCCGTATGTCCTGATATCCTTGTGGATGATGGTGACATTCGCGGTGGGGTCCTTCATCTTGATCTTGATCGCGTTCCTGAGCATGGATGCGCAGCAGACACGTGAACAGTAGTGCACCTTGTCGTTCCTGGATCCGATACAGCTGATGAACGCAACATCCTTGCCTACGAACTCTCCGGCCTCGATCTTCTTCTCGAGAGCGATCTGGGTTGTGACCTTGGGGTCGGTTCCGAAGTTGTACTCGGTAGGCTGGTACTGTGCTGCTCCTACGGCGAAGAGGACTCCTCCGACGGGGTAGCTTGTACCGTCGCTCAGTTGGAGCTCGAAGTTACCCTTGAATCCGGGGATGTCCTTCACTGTGACTCCGGTGTGAACGGTGATGAGCTTGTTGTTGTTGACCTTCTTGATCAGGTCCTCGAGGTAGTCCTTGACTGCCACTCCATCCTCTTTGAAGTTGAAGTTGCGTGCGAATCCTCCGAGTTCCTTCTCCCTCTCGACAAGGTGGACAGGATAGCCCTGAGCTGCGATGTCCAGTGCGGCGTTCATTCCGGTGATACCTCCACCGATGATTGCTGCAGACTGGGTGACGGGGATCTCTGATCCCTCGAGGGGCTCGAGCAGACATGCCTTGGCGATTGCCATCCTCAGGAGGTCCTTTGCCTTTGCAGTGGCTTCCTCGTGAGCGTGCATGTGGATCCACGAGCACTGGTCACGGATGTTTGCCATGTTGAACAGATACTTGTTGAGTCCTCCGTTCCTGCATGCCTCCCTGAAGAGGGGCTCGTGTGTCCTGGGTGTACAGGATGCGACGACAACCCTGTTGAGTCCCATCTCGGTGATAGCGTTGGAGATAGCATCGAGACAGTCCTGGGCACATGCGTACTGAGACTCGGTCGCGTATACGACGTTGGGCAGTGTCTTTGCGTACTCTGCGACAGCGGGGACATCGACGACTGATCCGATGTTGATACCGCAGTGGCAGACCCATACTCCGACCCTGGGCTCTTTACCGATGACATCCTTCTCCTCGGGATAGACCTTGGGTGCGCAGGGCACGAAGTCCTTTCCGACGATCCATGCTCCGGCCTTTGCAGCGGAACCGCATGCCTCGGCGACGGATGTGGGGATGTCCTTGGGTGCTGCGAAGGCTCCGGTGACGAAGACTCCGGGCCTTGTTGTCTCGAGCGGGTGGAAGACGGTGGTCTTACAGAATCCGTACTCGTTGAGCTCGATTCCAAGTGTCTGTGCGAACTCCTCTGCTCCCTCGGGTGCAGTGAGACCGATTGACAGGACGGCCATGTCGAACTCCTCGGAGACTCCGTCGTTCTTGTCATCAGTGTAGTTGATGATGAGCTTCTTTGTCTCGGGGTCCTCCTCGATGTTGGAGACACGTGCACCGCGGTGCATGTTGATTCCGTACTCCTTCTGACCTCTCTCGATGTAGGCCTCGAACTCCTTTCCGTAGGACCTGATATCCATGAAGAAGATGTCCTCCTGAAGGTCTCCGTGCTCCTTTGTGATCATTGCCTGCTTGGTCGCGTACATACAGCACACGGACGAGCAGTACTTCTTCCATCCCTTCTTCTGGGACCTGGATCCACAGCACTGGATGTATGCGATCTTCTTAGGTGTCTCACCGGACGAGGGGACGACGATGTGTCCTCTGTGGGGACCGGATGCGCACATGATCCTCTCGTACTCGAGAGCTGTAACGACATTCTGGAACCTGCCGTATCCGTACTCGGTTGCGACAGATGCGTCCCAGACCTTGAATCCGGTAGCTGCGATGATGGATCCGACATCAAGTGTGATGAGTTCGTCCTTGTCATCGTAGTGGATGGCTCCCTTACCGCAGACCTTGGCGCAGTTTCCGCACTTGTCCTTGTTGATCTTCATGCACACCGACGAATCGATGACAGCAACACGGGGGACGGCCTGTGCGTGGGGGATGTAGATCGCCTTCCTAGTCGTGAGCCCGAACTCGTACTTGTCCGGGATGTTCTTCACAGGACATTTTGCAATACAGTCACCGCAGCCGGTACACTCGCTGGGGTTAACGTACCTGGCCTTCTTGAGGACCGTGACCTTGAAATCTCCTGCCTCACCCTCAACCTTCTGGACCTCGTGGTAGGTCAGAACGTCGATGTTCGGGTGTCCGTTACAATCCGCCATCTTAGGCGAGAGGATACATGCGGAACAATCATTCGTAGGGAATGTCTTGTCCAGACGGCACATCACTCCTCCGATTGTGGGGTCCTTCTCCACAAGGTAGACGTGAATGTCCCTGTCTGCGAGATCAAGCGATGCCTGAATTCCCGCAATTCCTCCTCCGATAACCAATGCTGATTTAGTCAAATCATTGCCTCCGTTTTTGGAATAATAATATGGAATGCATCATAGTATATTAAGACGGTATAAATAAAATATTTATAGAATGGCGTCATTTAATATTGACCTTTGAGTTAGTGAAATTGTTAAAATTAAGAAATCGTTTAATTACGGTCACTGAAACAAGAGCCAGATGTCAATCATTTGGTATCCAATTGTATAATCCTTTAAGATAATGCAACTATTATTACAGTAGATTTTTTGAAAATACTTCGATATTAGGCGAAGGAAAATTTGAGATTACAAATTAACTTTGTTAAGCAAGTGTTTAAATACACAATTAATGTGATTTAACAGGGTTAATTCTATGTCTGGCTATCTTTTTGGACTTGGATGTGTCATTCATCCATCAATTGACTAAAATTTTTTTAGGAAAACCTCAAAAATTGCCAGATTCTGACTGTTATGAGGCAAAGTTCCGAGGAGGGAGAGAAGAAGTTAAGTGAGGGGACGGCTTCCCTCGGAACATGGTCGTGAAAGCGGTC
>JAFUHJ010000107.1 GCA_017468935.1 Candidatus Methanomethylophilaceae archaeon | reverse complement strand
TTTTCGAAATGTCCTGCGTTGATCTCCGGCAGGGCGCCCATCAGCTCGGCGTATATACTGTACGGGTTCTTCTCGAGTTCCTCCGGTACACCGGTTCCCTGCAGGTCCACCATCACTTCGGGCGCCGGCACGAGCACGATGTCCGTTGTGTGTCCGTTCAGCCTTACTGGTTTTATGTGGTATCTCCTTCCTTTCACGGTTCCGGTGGCAAGCCTCTTCGAATCGACCTTACCGCCGGAATTCAGCGGAAGTTTCTCCGTCAGGACGCATTGGCTCGGCAGGTTCGTCTCTGCCAGCAATCCATCGTTGATGAACACCTGTATCAGGGCCTTTCTCAGGATCACCAGCTCCTCTGCTTTCCCTCCCTTCGTCTCGACATAGAGGACAGGGACGTTGTCGTGCAGTGACTTGTTGAATTCCGCTGCTAGACCGCAGGCTAGGATTCCGGGCTGGGCGGCGACCGCGGTCTCGACAAGACTGGCGTCGAAACGCACGCCTGCGTTGTTGACGAAGAACTTATTGGAACGGCCGATGCATGTTATGCTTCCGTCGTCGTTCACCCTTACTAGATCGTTGGTGTTGAAATAATCGAGACCGTCGATCTTCTCCAGCTCGGTGAACTCGATATCGCCGAGATATCCGCTGCATAAGGACGGTGACGATATGTACAAAATACCAGTACGGGGGCCGTCGGAGAGGTCGTAGAACTTCTTCGAATCCTCCGGATGAATCTTGACTTTCACGCCAGGCATAGGATATCCGATGGCATCGTCCATCCTGTCTGAGCCGGCGACGATACATGCTCCTCCGAGTTCGGAGAGACCGTATCCGTTGATTACCTTCGCCGTGGATCCGCATTTTTTCAGGAATTTGTTGAAGCCCTTCTTGAATTCGGGAGAGACATAGCTGCCTCCCAGGAATATAATCTTCAATTTGGACAGATCCATATTGGGATTGGTCTTCTGCCAGGTATCGACCATCATCCTGTTGGAGAACAGGATGCTGACGCCATATTCCTCTATGGCCTCGGCATAGCGGGGATTGAAGGCTCCGAGAGGTATGCAGACTATCTCCATACCTAGGCTTAACGAAGTGTGGAGCGTATCCACCGTCGCATACACCCAAGCCATCGTCATCATAAGGCTGCTGACCATATGCTCGGGTGCAGACTTCAGATCCTCGTTGGTCTCCTTCGCCTCAACGGCACGGATGACGAATGAGTTGATCGCCCTGTCGGACATCGGGACCGGCTTGTGGATCCCGCTGGATGTTCCCGTCGTATGCATGATCATCGAATAATCGGAGGATCCTTTACTTCCATAGGATATCGGGGTGGCCTCGTATCTCTTCAGAAGGTCGGACATCATGAGACACTCCGATCCCTTCTTGAGCGTGAACGCGTTCATCTTACGGACGACCTCGAACGCAGGCACTCCGTAATCCCCGCCCATGGGGCTCTCCAAGATAATGATGTTGCGCAGTCCGAGCCGCTCTTTGTCGCGCAGGAGCTTGTTGACGATCTTAGGGAATGCGTACAGTTCCGATATGATCAGATCTGTGATCCCTTCCTTCTTGATCATGTTCCTGATGTTCTCATCATCGTAAAGATCGAATTCGAAGAGAAGCGAGACGGATGCTCCGGTCATGTTCAGACCGTATAGCGCGAATATCGACTCAGCAAGAGGCGAAACGACCAGCATCGCACGGGACTTGTTCTTTTCGGTGATGTCTATGGCCGTGAACGCTTCTGCATAGTTCTCCCAGCTACGGAACATCTGACGATATGTGTATGTGCGATAGCCATCACGGATAGCGACGCTGTCGAGACGCTCTTCGCTCGAATTCATGTCTTTGATGAAGGACCAACACTTTTGATTCTCTAACTCTCCGCTCTTCATGCGGTCCTTTAGAGACTTTGAATCGTTTGTGACCTTTACCATCTTACCGACCTTTGAATATTGGTCGAATTATCCTAATAATTTATATGTGTTAGTAAACAACATTAAGGGATATAGTATTAGATAGCAAAAACTATGATGATTGCCTTGGTCACAATCTTTGAGGCACCATACATCCAATGATTCTTTGTTCTGATTGTGAGCGGTATGATTATCGTCAAAGTTGCACTACAGCTGTGACTGCATTGACGTTCCTCTAACGACTCATGATT
>JAFUHJ010000106.1 GCA_017468935.1 Candidatus Methanomethylophilaceae archaeon | reverse complement strand
CTGGACATGTCGTCCAGAAGGGTGTCCACATCGGTGGACGAAGCATGGGACCTGGCCTCCTCGAGCTCCTTCTCCCTGATATCGGCCAATTTCAGTCCTATGGCCTTGATTATCTCGTTTGCCGTCTCCTCCCTGCGTTCTGAATCCATCTTCCCCAGTTCCTGGGCGATGATCTTCTCCGCAGAGGATATCTCGGCCGTCCTGCGCAGGACGTTCTGCTTGGCAATGGATTCTAAGGAATCCATGTTCTTCAATTCTACGTTGCCGACGGTGGTGATGTCCTCATCGACATTGTGCGGGATCGACACGTCTATGACCAGAAGCTTCCTGTCGGGACGTGTGGCCATCGCACTGACGATGGCGGGCTTGTGGACCACGGTATGCGGTGCCCCGGTCGCGACCAGGACAAGGTCGCTGTCCCTGACGGCATCCACCATCCTGTCCATGCTGACCGCCATACCTCCCAGCTCATCCGCCAGTTCGAGGGCACGGCTGTAGGTACGGTTGGATACGAATACGGCCGCGACGTCCTTCCCTACTAGATTCTTCGCGATAACTGTCGCCATGTCCCCGGCACCGAGGATGGTTATGTTCTTACCCTTCAGGTCACCGATTATCGACTCCGCGAGTTCGACCGAGGCCGATCCGACGGATACGGCGCCCTTGTTGAGCTCCGTCTCGGACCTTACCCTCTTGCCCACTATCATGGCCTTGTCGAAGAGGCGCGACAGCATCGCTCCGGCATGACCCGATTCCTTGGCCTTCATGTAGCACTCACGGACCTGATGCTGGATCTGGTCCTCGCCAACTATAAGGGAATCGAGACCGCATACGACCCTGAACAGATGTTTGATACTATCCTTGTCCTCTAAAATATATGATATATTCGACGAAGGTACGAGAGAGCGTATGAGCAACTCGAGTTTGGTCTTGACCACATCATTGTTGTCCGTTGTCGTGTACACCTCGAAACGGTTGCAGGTGCGGACGACTATGTATTCGGATATCAGGTCGAGATCTTCGATGAAGGCAGGTACCTCCTTCTCCAGAAGAGAGACCACGTTGTTCAGTCCTTCCGTACCTCCTGCCGAGGTGTGTGTGACATGCATACTTACTATCATTCCAGACCTCCTTCTGAGATCACCATTCTGAACGCCTCTTCCTCCTTGCCTTCCTTCAGAAGTGCCCAAACTTCTGCACTGTCCAGAACTCCGGCGAGGAATGCCGCCCTCTCAGGCTGGGTAGCTATCTTCTCCTTGATGATCGGACGGACCTTAACGAGAAGATCCAGCATGGAATCGTATGATTGGTCGAGGAAACCGTCCAATGCCTTGATGACATATGGCGGGAATGCAGGGACGCGCCCTTCGGACGATACGGCGACCGAATATCCGGAACGTTTCAATACGGAAGGGATGAGCACATCTCCGCCTCCGTGGGCGGAATTGGTCATTATCCCTTTGGATAACGATATGTCGCGTATGGCGTTGTTCAGTCCATGGTCCGAGGTCGCAGCGACGACGATGTCCGCACCTTCCATCAGGGGTGCGGCTGTTTCGGGATCGATCTCCTTCTCGATGACCTCATCGGCTACATCGCGCAAGTCCGGGAGAACCTCTGACGCGATGACCTTTGTGTGAAAACCCTTGAAATGGAGACATTTCCTCAATGCGACCTTGCCTCCTCCAAAAATCACTACCGCCCTGTTTCCCGGAGACAGATAGATCGGCGACATCAGCACATCCTGTTCGTTTTTGTCCATGTTACTTTTGCTTCCTGGTGAGGACATCCAGCATAAGTATACTTTCATGGTTTAAAGTGTTACTACTAAAGCAGAGAGATTAAGTGGCCTTTAAACCGGCCCGGATTCCTGCGGCGGAAGATGACGGATCACGTTCTATCGGTTGCGTTCGCCCGGAAATCTTTGATCGCCCTGCCAGCCAATACATAGTCATATGCGCCAGCGGCCAGCATGATGACCATCTCCACCAACATTGCTGGTTCGCCCACATGCATGTACGCGAACGGAAGGACCATCAGCCCAAAGAATCCGATCTTGGAAAGGATGTTGTGGAAAGTATGCACGGACCCGGTGGCGATCCTGACCCATAGGAATGAGACCGCCTTCGCAGCGACGATCACCACCGCCATTATGATCAGTGCCATGCTGGGTTCCATCCACGGGAAAACATGGAAAAGGAAAGCCGCCAAGAAGAATATGTCGGCAAAACTGTCCAGTGACGCCCCGAGTTCCGAAGTTGTGTTCATCAGCCTGGCGATGTTACCGTCGAGCATATCCGTCACGAATGTCAGTACATAGATGACCTGGAACG
>JAFUHJ010000105.1 GCA_017468935.1 Candidatus Methanomethylophilaceae archaeon | reverse complement strand
GTTTTCAAAGTCAATGAAAAGACAGGCGTCATCGAAGGTTTTAGACCTGGAACAGGAACTTTGACTCTAACAGTATCCAAAACTCAGGGATCTATGAATGCAACCTGCAAAGTAACTGTACCGGAAACATATAGTGTGTATGCTCACTATACCCTTGACTCTCAAAATAACGCAACAGTGGACAACATTGATGCGACAATCAAAGAGTTAAACGAAGCGGTAACCGTAAAGCATCTGGATCCAGTTCTCGTAATAAATACAAATGAAAAGAGTGAAAAAATCACAATTCCCACCAAACTCATTGAAGAATTGAAAAAACTAGATGGTCAGCTTGAAATGGATTTGAAACTCGGTGCGGTATTGCTCGAACCTGGAGCAGTTGATGATCTGGACATATCTGGAACCACTACAGGAATATCATTTACTCAGATTCCGAAAGAAACCTATCCGAAGTTCGGAGATTGTTTCGTATACAACATATCGATGCTCAAAGATGGAGCGGCTGTTGAAACCAAATTCGATTCAACTCCAGCAAAGATCGCAATCTATCACAAGCCGCTAGCTGGTGAGGACATAACAGAATTAAGGGCCGCTTATGTGTATGGAGATGGGGACGCTGTAAAGATAAACAAGTATTCGTTCAACACAGAAAAGGGCGAAGGTGCGGTCATCATTGAAGCACCCCATATGTCTGTCTTCATGTTCATGTTCCACGACAGTGAATACATTTCCACCGCGGGAATCAACACCACCATTGCGATCGTATTCCTCGTGATCATCGTAATCCTTGCTGCTGGAATCGCATTCTTCACCTTCAACGAGAATGCTTCGGAGAAACTCCAGAACCTCTTCAAAAGGAACAACACCAAGAGACCTCCGATGAGCCCTCCGGGACAGGACCCCTACGGATACTACCAGAACAACCAGTTCAACGGATACGGAAATAACTACAACAACTACAATAACAACAACGGTAACAACAACTACCGCTGAACAACCACTTTCCTGCCCGCAAGGGCAGGACCTTCATTTCTTCACAAAAGCATCATCGATGTATTCATCGGACATAGGTCTGAGCAGTACGCGCCTCTCTGTGAGGTCTGTTATCCTCCTGATGAATTCTTCCTCATCATCTATCCTGATCCATGCCTTGATATCGACCCTGTCGGAATAATCACATTCTGGGCTGCGTGCCATGAGGTCTCTGCACTTGCTCTCGAATATGCTATAGTCCGAATAGTCCAGTGTGAAACCGTAGACCGCACAGGCGGTACATTGGTGTGTCTTCACACCATCGATAGCGAGTTTGGATCCTTCCGTATAAGCGTGGACGAGGCCGCCGGTACCGAGCAGAGTGCCTCCGAAGTATCTGACGACTATGCAGATGACGTTCGTCAATCCTGAGCCCTTCAGGGTGAAAAGGATGGGCTTGCCTGCAGTACCTGAAGGTTCACCGTTATCGCTGTACTTCTCCTTCCTCTCGGATCCGCCATATATCGCAGCGTAGCAGTAATGCGTGGCATTGCGGTACTTCTCCGACACCTTTGACAGACAGACCTGAATCTCATCCTCTGTGCTGCATGGCATCAGGATGCCGATGAAACGGGAACCCTTCAGGGTGAACTCACCCTCGTGAGAATCTGTTATGGTCCTGTAATCCGCAATGCGGTTCATGATAAGGGTGCCGTCCCGAAGGACGGCCGTGAAGTTTCAGGCGGACTCCTTCTCGATGGCCTCGGCCTTCTCGAATTCGTCCACGATCTCCTGCTCGGGAGCCTTGGTGACCAGGGATACGATGATACCCGCGATGAGAGCGAATATGAATCCCGGGAGCAGCTCGTAGATTCCCGTATCGGCAGTGAGGAACGTGTTCCAGATGATGACCGTCGCGAATCCCACGATCATCGATGCTATCGCACCCTGGAAGTTCATCCTCTTCCAATACAAGGACAGGATCATAAGAGGTCCGAATGCCGCACCGAATCCGGCCCATGCATAGGAAACGAGCCCCATGATGTTGCTTCCTCCGAAGAGAGCGAGCAACATGGACAAAACTGCAACGACAATGACGATCGCCCTTGAGATCCACATGAGCTTGCTCTGGAGCACCTCCTGCCTGTCAGCCCACTTGGTCTTGCTGACGATGTCGTTCGTGATAGAGGACGAAGCGACGAGCAGCTGGGAGTCCGCTGTGGACATGATGGCTGCCATAATGGCTGCGTAGAGCACTCCTGCGATCAGTGCAGGGAACAGTTTATCGCTCAGGTACACGAAGATGTGTTCTGCATTGATGGACTCTACAGGAATCTCGTTGACTTCGAGGTAACCCCTTCCGACGATTCCGACGAGGATGGCGAATGACAGAGCGAGGAGAATCCACACAAGGGATACGCGCCTCGCGACCTTCACTTCCTTCGGATCGCGGATGGACATGTATCTGACGACGATATGAGGCATTCCGAAGTATCCGAATGCCCAGGCGAGGAGCGAGATGATCGCGATGATGGACATCTGGCTTCCTCCGTCGTAAAATATATTTAAGAACTCGGTCCCGAGTCCGTCCAGATCTGCCTGGATAGCATCCCATCCTCCTGTAGTGTTTCCGATGGTGGCAAGGGGAACGACTATGATGGCGATGACCATCAGGATGGCCTGGAAGAAATCGGTCCATGCGACTGCCTTGAATCCGCCCATGAATGTGTATGCGATGATGATGACCGCTCCGATCGCCATTGCGATCTCAAGACCTATCTCGGGGAAGATCGTGGTGAAGATGACACCGGCACCTTTGAATCCAGATGCCACATAAATGACGAAGAAGAACAGGATGATGACTGCGGAGATGATCCTCAGATATCCCTTCTCATCCTTGAAACGGTTGGAGAAGAACTCCGGCATTGTAAGAGCGTTACCGGAAACCTCGGAATGGATCCTCAGTTTCTTCGCGACGAAAAGCCAGGAAAGATACGAACCTATTGCAAGACCGATACCGATCCAAGCCTCACCCAATCCCAGGAGCAGAACCGCTCCGGGAAGTCCCATGAGAAGCCAGCTGCTCATATCGGAGGCCTGGGCGGACATGGCCGTGACATAAGGATTCATCGAACGTCCGCCGAGGAAATAATCCTCCAAATTGTGGGAGTTATTGTAGAAGTAGTAGCCGATACCCAATACCAATACGAAGTAGAGGATGAAGGCCACTAGTACCATGAAATCCAATTATATGCACCTGCGTGCTAATCCTTATCATAAGATAAAAAGGGTGGTGGTGCCTCTCAGCGTTTGTGAAAGGCACCAGACGGCCGGTAAGCGATGTGATTGCTGCTGGCACGTCATTCTTCCGACGTTTCTTCCCTCTTGAACAGCTTCTTGGATCCCGGTCCCTTCCAGT
>JAFUHJ010000104.1 GCA_017468935.1 Candidatus Methanomethylophilaceae archaeon | reverse complement strand
GTTATGGATATGGGGAAAGTGGTGAACTCCTCATGACCGTTCCTCCACTCCCTGGTAGGTGCGTCGACCAGGACGATTGTGTATCTCTCGGACACCTCCGTCCTCGATCCTTCCTCGTCATCCAGAGCAGCGGTCAGAGCTTCTCTATCGATACCTAACTCCTTCTGCACGGTGTCTATCTCTTCGACCGTCGGATCGATCATGTTGATCCATACGTTATCCTTGATCTTGTCGGTCTTTGCGACCTATCCGTTGAGCAACTCGTAGATATCGATCATTCCTTCACCCCTTTCTCATTACATTACGAACGTCAGTAAAACTAAGAAGAACATCATAAGGGTGACAGTCGAAACGCTGCTGGAGATGTTACCAGACATCTTCTTGCGCCTCTCGTCGTCCTTGATCCCCAGTTTTTCCAACAACCAATTGATGCCTCCCTCGAATAAAAAGCCTCCATCGAACGGATAGGCGGGGAGAGCATTGGAGATTGCCAAAAGTATGTCAAGCCAGAACAGCCAATAGAGCATCTTGACGATGATCCATGTCACATCCCCTGCGGGTGCATCGTACCACCATGTGATCGCGTTGGGTATAGGGTCGAGACCGTTGATGGGTCCGGACAGGTACGTAAAGAATCCCTGGATATATGAGAACGCGTCGGTCGCACCGTAGAAGGGGTCCGTGGCCTTATTCATCATCAAGGCCGGCGTGGTCATTGTCAAACCAGCGTTTGACGTGGAGACTCCCAAGAATCCCTTTGAACCGGATGATGTGAGCGTTACCTCCTCATGCGTATCGATCTGCACCTCTTTGCCGACTTCCGTGACGGAAACGGTCTTGACAACTGCCTTGTCTCCACCGGAAGTTGTGCTCATGATCTCGGTGAATTCGATGTTGCTGTGGATGAAGTGCTCGACTGTGGTACCGTCATGGGTGATGGTTATTGAGTATAGATATGTACGAATCTCCAGACCCGCATCCTTTGCTGGACTGTTGTTGGAGACATGGTTGATGAACGCACCCAGCTGCAGAGGTTCTGATTCGAGATGACTGGAATCCTTGGTGGTGTATTCGAGAACGTAGAAATTGGTTGGTAATATCTCCACCTCTTCCGAATACAAAGCGACACTGGTGCCCGAAGTGACCGCGGTAACAGAATGGAATGAATCCTCGCCGTACAGTTTTATGCCTGTTATCAGGGCCGATGTCGGGATTCCTGAATCGAAACCGGGCGATTGGTCGTCGATTGAATAGATCCCGGGGATGTCTCCGCTGTCCGAGTCCTGCCCAAAGTTGGCTACGGATATGCCCGAACATAGGACCAGCATCAATGCGATTGATATGACGGCCACGAATGTGTTAATTGAGATTCCTGCTGCATAGATATCCAGCTGAGGCCTGCGAGGCAGTTTTGACAGCTGCTCCTCGTTGGGTTCGCAGAACGCACCCCAGGGGACGACTCCGTACAAAAGTCCAGTAGAATCGACCTTACATCCGTTCACGCGGGACTGGATACCGTGTCCCATCTCATGAACGACCATGGCAACGAACAATGCGATGATACCGTACGAGAGAGGCAGCATCGGGTTGAATCCAGGAATGGCAAGGGCATATTCTATACCGATACCGCCGGAACCGAGCCTCTGAGGAAGAGCGATGAGTGCCATGACAAGCATGTACATCATCAAGAAGAACAGAATAGCAGAAAGTAACCTTGAGACGAATCCGAAGAAAAGCCAGAATCTGCGATATTTGGCAATCTTGTCCATCGATTTGATACCCAAGTGGGTCTTTATCATCACTAAGGGCCCGTATTTGACCAAGTGGACCTTGGCCGCCTTCTCGGGATTTCTCCATACCCACACCCAGATTGGGATGTAGATTATGGTCAGGATTATAAGGACCAAAATTGCGGCATCCATGCTATTCCTCAATCACGGTTAAGGCTTCATCCTATAATAATGGAATCAAACAACATTCAGCCTGCCTGCTATGATCCTCTTTGCCCATGAGAGCTTATGGAGCTTGACATCCGGATCAGAACCTTCCTTGGGCATAGGATGGTCGTAATCGAAACCTAAAAGCCTTATCTCCTTGGCCCCGAAATGCTCGGCGAAGCAGACTGCACGATCCCCGTCGGTGAATCCGCCATAGTTGAAGACAGTGTATTCAGGTTTTGATTGGGTCGTCAGGACCACAGGACCCTTGAAGAGAGAGGCATAGGACATTATCAGTTCCTGATTGTCCCCATGGGCGTGTATGAATGTTATGGAACCTTCCGAACTCGCATCGATCTGCGGCCCTATATCGCCATCCAGGTCCGTGAACACCATGTCCGGACGGATACCCATGGTCGTCAGACGTCCGACAGCGGAACCGGAGCACAGAATGGAACCTTCCGCCCCTTTTCTTTTGATATCGTCCTCGAGACAAGGAGCGTTACCAATCACTGTGACCCTATCGGCCATGGTCTCGGCTGCCTCGTCCCCGGATATTAGATCGGAATTGAGCGTAACGGCCTTGAGAACACGTACGGAAGCCTCATCATCGGACCTGTCATAGCCCATATCGGCCAGTATCTCCTCGTACACAGGCTCCCATTCGGCGAAATCCATCGTATCAATCCGTGAGAAGGCTCTCCCGATACTGCCTCTTGAAGTAGCTGGATATCAGCGAGATCCCCACACCCAGCAGGACCTCGACTATACCGAACCAGAGTTCCCCGATCGAACCTGTGTAGAACAGGACCAGGTCCAGAAGTCCGGTGAACATGACTCCGAAACTTGCGACACTGAAACAGTCGAACAGATTGCTGAGACGGATGGCCATTGCCTCCTGATACTCGTAGATGATGACTCCGATGATATAGATGGTCAGACTCATCATGGAAGGCCAGACGATCATGTTCACAAAAGCTACGAAGGCCACGAAACCGGATTCATAGTACGTGTCCCTTACCTCGTAGAAACAGATTATGCAGCTCAGGATGAAGAC
>JAFUHJ010000103.1 GCA_017468935.1 Candidatus Methanomethylophilaceae archaeon | reverse complement strand
CATATCTACTGCATACACATCCAGAGATTCAAGATCCTGAAGGATTTCGTGGACGGCTGTGTGGATAACCACGCCGAGCGCTCGTGATCGATACAGTTCCGGTCTCCTTCTGTCGAAATAAGAGATGTTGGACATCGTTTCGGGGCCGTCCCTCGGCAGTTTCCCTCCGATGTCCACAGTGATGGAATGTTCATCCGTTCCGTAATACTCCTCGATGGTATCGCCTTTCGGACCCAGGGCGATCATGCCGCCGCCGAATACGATTCCGAGTCCGTTATCCCCCACAGCACTCGTGGCGGCTACGAACAGGCCGTTGTCCGATGCCCTGGCAGGAAGATAACTGTACCATACGGATCTGCGCCTATCGCCGGAGTTACCATTGGCGAAAGGCATGAGGATGAGCTCGGCCCCTTTGGACCTGTATGATTGGCTGATGTCGGGGATGTGGGACTCTATGCACAACTGAAGACCGATGGTGATGCCCTTCACAGAGAATACCGGCAGGGAATCGCCTGGTTGGAAGACCTTCGATTCGTTCTGACCGAGATGGGTCTTCCTGTAATGCCCAATGTTCGAGGAACAACCGGCTATCTCCTGTCTGAGGAAGGGCCTTCCTGTGGGGTTCCTCTCCATGAATCCGAATACAATGGCGGTATCCGTCTCGTCAGAGAGGTCCCTGACCCTGGACACCGCAGGATCTTCTGGATCCAGCGCATATGCGTCCGGATCGGAGGTGGTGTATCCCGATAGGCACATCTCCGGGAAACAGATGATGTCCGAGTCCGTGGAAGAGATGAACGAAGCCATGCGATCCAGATTTGAACGGATGTCGCCGACGGTGCTCCTCATCTGCACCAGTGTCAGCCTGATATCTTTCATGGGACCTCAGGTGTGCCTGTTGATGAACTTCTCGACCTTGTCGAAAGCCTCTTCCAGAGTGGGGATCGGAGCAAGAAGGACGGACCTGAAGTGGTCCTGACCGAACTCCTCGCAGAATCCGGAACCGTGCACGAAGACGACACCCTCCTCCTTGATCAGGTCGAAGACGAATTCCTTATCGTTCTTCCAAGGGGTTCCTTGGAGATCGATCTTCGGGAAAATGTACAGTGCGCCCTTTGCCTTCCTTGTGGAAATCAAGGGTACCTCGTTGAGTCTCTTGTAGCAGAAGTCGGCCCTCTCTTTGAGCTTCCTATTCAGGTCCACGATGTAGTCCTGAGGTCCCTGAAGCGAAGCCTGTGCCGCCGCTTGGCAGGGCACGTTCGGGCATATCCTTGCCCTGAACTGTTTCATCATTCCGGTGCGGATCTCGTCCATGAGGCCGGATTCGTCCATGAAGTAGCAGTATCCCATCCTCCATCCGGGCATGAGATTGACCTTGGAGAAACCGTTGAGGATTATCCTGGGCACATCCGGTTTAAGTCTTGATGCCGAATGGAAGTTGCCGTCGAAGACGATCTTGTCGTAGATCTCGTCCGAGATCAAGGGTATCTCGTATTCGGCCGCGATGTCCCCGAATTCCTTAATGTCCTTCTCGCTGTAGACTGCCCCTGTAGGATTGTTGGGATTGATCAGGATCATCGCCTTGGTCCTGTTGGTGATCCTCTTGCGGATCATATCCATGTCGGGCCTCCAATCCTCCTCCTCGATCTGTCTGTAGGGGACCGTGCGGCCCTCGTAGAAATTGATGTATTGTGCATAGGATGGATATCCGGGTCCGGGAACGAGCACCTCGTCACCTGGTTCCAGGAACGTTCCCATCATGATGTTGATGCACTCGCTGACACCGGCGGTGACGTACACATCACCGGTGCTGATGGTCACGCCGTGCTTCTCTTTCTCCCTGTCCACTATCGCCTGTCTCAGACTCAGTTCTCCCTGGGAGTCCCCGTATCCGTTGTCGACACGGTCGACGGCCTCTCTCAAGGTCTGTTTGAAGTATTCGGGCGTTTCGAAGTCCCATTTGTTGGGATCGCCGATGTTGAGTCTTAGGAGCTTCTTTCCGGCCTTCTCTGCCTCTGCTGCGGGAACCAGGACCTCGCGTATGGCGTAGTTCATTCCTAAGGACCTTCTGGAAGCTCTGATAGTCTTCATGTTATCAAGGACGGTTCAGATGAATTGCTGTATTTATATGTGGCCTGCTGCAGCCGGAATCCAGCAATCACACGACGACATACTTGGCATCTTTGAAGGAACCGAGCTTCTCTATCTTGTTCCGATCTATGAGGTCCGACAGGACAACATCGGCGGTCCTGATGCTCACATCAGGGATGCAAGCGCAGATATCCCTCTTTTTCAGGGGTTCGGGCGAGGTCTCGATTATATGGAGGATCCTGTCCCTCTTCTTCACCTTGCGGTTCTCCACTATGGGATATCTCCTTTCCAACTCCTTGTAGCTGTTCATCAATGACGGAAGCAGCGGTATGTCATATCTGAGCCCCACATAGATCTGCGCATTGTAACCGTTCCTCAAAAGCAGGAGATTGGTAAGCAAGGATCTCATCCTTTTGTTCCCATCACGGAACGGGGCTATGCGCGAGAAATCATCCAGAATCTGGGGGATGAATGCCAGTGCCTCTGTCGTCTTTGAGTCGTATTCGCGGAAGAGGTACTCCAGAGAGTTCTCGCATCCGTCGCGGAACCTTCCTTTCTCCACCATCAGTTCAGATAGCATTGTGCGGTGGATACTGAGTAGGCTCTTCTCGTTGAAATCAAGGTGCGAATAATCCCTCATTATCATCGTCATGGCTTTGTCATAGCCTGCGACCAGGTGCTCGCTGCGGGACATGGGTGCATCGCCGTCGATCAGGGCGCGTATGCGGGATTCCCCGACCGTCAGACTCTCAGTGTCATGTGCGATGGCATTCGCCACTCTGACCTCTTTCTCGGCCGCACTCAGTTCCTTGCTGTAGAATGAGCTTCTGATCCCATCCAGGGCGCTCACCGTCCAGATTTCCTTCATTATGTCGAAGTCCGCCCTGTTGAGAGATTCATTCGTCTGCATGATATCGAACTTTGATATGTTTCTTACTATAAATACTTATTTTTTAGTATGTAAATGAATCAATTTACCATCAGGTCGCAAAATTAGTAACTAAAGTCCGGGACGGAGCTCCGTAGAATCTCGAATGTGAAGATCATAGGCGGAAAATGCCGTGAATTTGTCAAAAGTGACCATTTATCCGCCAATCGAGATAATTAACGCTCTCTGCTTAACAAAATAAAACGCTGGTGAGACCCTTTTTGTACTAATTGGATTATACATCCAATATAGGCGACGAAGTATTATCTACTCACAGTCCTTGGCCTGTGAAGGCTAAGAGGGATGCATTCGCAATCGCCTCGGTTGGGGGAAAAACATGGACATAAAGGATTGGCTAGGAGCAGACAATCAATTGGGAATCGACATATGGACGAAGAAGTACTGCTACAACAACGAGACATTCGATCAATGGCTCGATCGTGTCAGCGGAGGGAACAAAGATATCAGGAACATGATCGAGGAGAAGAAGTTCCTCTTCGGTGGAAGGATCCTTGCGAACAGGGGCCTGGAGAAGACCGGAAGGAAGATCACGCTCTCCAACTGTTACGTCCTGACGCCTCCCGAGGATTCCATAGAATCCATATTTGATACGGCAGGAAAGCTCGCCCGTACATTCAGCTACGGTGGAGGTGCAGGAATAGACATATCCAAACTGGCGCCTCGCGGTGCGAAGATCAACAACACCGCAAGTCAGACCTCCGGAGCCGTCTCGTTCACCGATCTGTTCTCTATGGTGACAGGTCTCATCGGTCAGCACGGACGCCGCGGAGCATTGATGTTGACGATATCCTGTGAGCACCCCGATCTCGAGGAGTTCATGTCCGTCAAGACGGATCTCGAGAGGGTGACCAAGGCCAACATGTCCATCCGTGTCACCGACGAGTTCATGGGCTGCGTCAAACAGAGGTCCATGTTCACTCAGAAGTTCGACCGCCCCGAGAGCAACGAACAGATCAGGAAGGAGATCAACGCAGGGGAGTTCTTCGAGAAGCTCTGCTACACCAACTGGGACTACGGCGAACCCGGATGCCTCTACTGGGACAGAATCTCCAGTTGGAATCTGCTCAGCGAGTTCCCCAACTATTCATACGCCGGTACCAACCCATGTGCGGAGGAACCCCTCCCCGCCGGAGGAAGCTGTCTCCTCGGTAGCATGAACCTTGCAAAATTCGTCAAGGACGGTAAGTTCCTCAACGATGAGTTCGTGACCGCTGTCAGGATCTGTGTCCGCGGACTCAACGATGTATTGGAAGAGGGCCTTCCCCTTCACCCGCTGCAGGAGCAGAGGGACTCGGTCCGCCAGTGGAGGCAGATCGGTCTCGGAATCATGGGTCTTGCCGACATGCTCATCGAACTCGGATACACATTCGGTTCCGAGGAATCCGTCGCATTCTGTGATAAGCTCGGTAAGCTGATGGCAGACACCGCACTGTCCGAGTCGGCATTGCTTGCCAAGGAGAAGGGAATGTTCGAGATGTGCGTCCCCGAGCAGATCATCGCGTCCCCCTACTTCAAACTAAACGCATCCGAGGAGACCACCGAGCTCGTCAGGAAGTACGGTCTCAGGAACTCCCAGCTGCTCACGATCGCTCCTACCGGAACACTCTCTACGATGTTGGGTATCTCCGGAGGAATCGAGCCCATATTCGCCCTTTCATACGAGAGGAGGACAACATCCCTCAACGGGGACCAGGACAAGTACTACAAGGTGTACACTCCTATCGTCCAGGCATACATGGACAAGCACCTCGACATCAAGGATGAGAAGGACCTCCCCGAGAGATTCATCACCGCTCAGAGCCTCGATTACGTCAAGAGGATCGACATGCAGGCCACTTGGCAGAAGCATATCGATGCCTCGATATCATCCACGGTCAACCTCCCCGAGCAGTTCCCCGAGAAGGATGTCTACAACATCTACATGTACGCATGGGAGTCCGGATGTAAGGGTATCACCGTCTTCCGTGACGGATGCAAGCGTCTCGGAATCCTCTCCACGAAGGAGAGCAAGAAGACCGAGGAGGCACCCGTCGAGGAGAAGAGAGGTGTCGTGGATGTCGTCGACGACAATGTCATCGGAAAGAAGAGGAAGCTTATGACAGGATGCGGTTCGCTGCACTGTACGGCATTCTTCAACCCCGTGACCGGAGAGCTCGTCGAAGCGTATCTCAACAAGGGATCCACCGGAGGCTGTAACAACTTCATGGTCGGTCTGTCGAGGATGATCTCCCTGGCGGCCAGATCAGGATGCGGAATCGAGTCCATCGTCGACCAGCTCAAGTCTACCGGATCATGTCCGTCATATGTCGTCAGGACCCACACCAAGAGGGATACCAGCATGGGATCCTGCTGTCCTATGGCGGTAGGATGGGCACTCACCGACATGTACAAGGAGATGCAGGCCCAGATCAAGGGCGTCAAGACCGAAGAGCCCGAGGAGCCCAAGAGGGAGATCGTCAATCCCTGCCCCAAATGCGGTGCCGAACTGGAATTCCAGGGCGGATGCAACGTCTGCAAGTCCTGCGGATGGACCAAGTGCGAGTGATCGCAGAAACCTTCAAAGCGGGGCATCCTGCCCCGCATTTTTGTACAATGCGTAGCCGAGTATCAATGCGGCACCGAATCCGGATACGATCCCGAGGATGAAACGCAGTTCCGGGAGATCCATATCCTACACGTGCTCTACGGCGTATTCCGCCACAGTGGGCACGAGAAGCAGCAGTCCGAACATCAGCCTCTTGAACTCTCTAGACGACAGTCCTTCGCGATATACGACGGCCAATCCGCCAACGAGTCCGATGAGAAGTCCCACATCCCTGATACAGAAGGGCAGTTGGTTCCCATTGAGGAAGAAAGATCTGGCGGCCTCCTGATGGCACAGCAGGTCGCCTATTGCATAGACTATGCCTCCTGCCCCGTATCCGCCCCAGTCGTGATCCATCCGACCGGGTCTGCCGTCGAGTCCCGAGAAGGTCCCGGGAGGATACAGCATCGGAGTGACCACTATCAGTCCCAGGGAGATGCCGAAGAAGGCCAAAAGGATCTTCGCAGACTTGTCTTGGATCACGAACGAACATGGGATGCACCGTTTATCATATTTTTTACAGAGAAATGGAGCAGCATATCGCGAAGACCAATAGCGATATCGGACACATCAGACAGAACCTCCAGACCATTTGGGGGATCCCCTCCTCGTTACCAAGACTTGACACCAATATCGATATCATCGCGCTGAGTTCCACCAGATAGATGTTAAGGATGGTCGATGTGTTCTGCATTGGCACGTATCCGGCCATACTGGATAGCGGTTCCAGCATCGCAATGCTCATCCCGAGTACCATCGGGGCGAAGAACATCGCAGTACCCACCATCATGTCGGTGGTGGATTTCAGCTTCATGTCGAGATCCCTCTTGGTGACATTCCTGTTCTGAAATTGTTTTCCCAAGGTGACGGCCAGCTTCCCTGCATCATCGTTGTTCTTCTCGGAGCACATCTGTATGTTCTGGAGGGCGACGGTCATCTCAGAGGATATTGGGCCGATAACAGATGATATCGCCGAACGGATGTCGCCTCTGCAAAGCGCATACTCCCTAGCCAGTCTTTTGGATACATCAGCACTATCGTCCCTCGCTGCAATCGAGTCGACACTGGCCTTTTCGAAATTGGTCTCCGACAGCATCCTGTTCCCCAGATCGAAGATGGAATCCATCAGGGACATCTCGCATCTCGATCTCCTGCGGTCGCGATGCACGGCCTCCCCCATCAGGATGATGGCCGCCACGCATGCTGGTACCAGAGAGAACAGGAAGATCCATTCGGGGTCGGTCCCGGTGTACATGAAAACAAAGGCCAGAGGGATGGCAGACAGAATGGGTAAGGCATACCTCAGGCCCGTCAGGGGGCTGTTGTCGGAGAGGAACGGATTCCTGCCACGTATGTGTAGGGCAACAATAAGGATCATCGAAGGTACAATGGCCAGAGTGATGGTGGCGATCATCCCATGACTCATGGTCTTCGATCCGAACAACCCTCCTATGCTCAGCATCGGGAGTATGCTCATCATTATCAGCGGGATCATGATGCCTATCCCGAATACGGTCATGCAAGGAACTGTAAGCGATGCTCCGTATGATTCCCCCATTTCCCTGACCGAATACAGTGCAATGTCGGCAGAATCCCTTATCATGCGCTCCGATGTTTCTTCATCAGAGGAGACGGCAGCGGACAGTATCATCAGGACAGAACGTCCGTACCCTGACGCCTCCTTCGGGAGGTCGGATATCTCCTTTGCAAGAGCATCGGTCAGGGACGGAGCACCCTTGGTATCCGCAATTCTGACCGCGTTGCTGAACATCTTCCTTGACTGTCTCGGTCCCGAATCCGCCACGGATCTGATCGCCGTATCTATCGATCCGCCGGATTGGAGGACGGACGTCATCATCCCTATTACCGCCGGCGATTCGTTCAGAAGCCTCCTGTGATCGATCATAGGGAACCCCCTGATGAGATCTCCTTGCGGAGTATATCGGCTATCGATTCCGCAGATTGATCCTTGCCGCTCCTGGCCAGTATATCATTGGCGGTCAGTATCCACTCGGGACCCAGATATCTATCATCGATCCTACCGGCCTCGGCAAGGATGGATCTCATCAGCGCTCTCGCCCTGATCTCCTTGGCGATATCCTTCTTACCCAACTGGGAGACCTTCATGACGCGTCCCATCAACTCAGATACTAGCAGGCTATCTGTATCTGATATCTCCGAGAACATCCCGGGTTCCGACGCGGTCGAACATATCTCGTTAATCCTTCTGATCAGGCGGCCCGTCCTCCTGTCCCTGACGGTTCCCAGAGTTATCACAACATCCGTTGCCGAGAAGGCCTCAGGCGATACGCCCATGTCCGATACCACTCTTTTGTACACTGAATCGGCGGAATCACCGTGTATGGTGCCCATTATCGAACTGCCTGCACGGCCTGCCCTCATGCTCTGATAGAGGGTCCTCGCCTCCTCCCCGCGCACCTCTCCCAGGATTATCGCCGATTCACCCATCCTGAGGGATACCCTCAACGCCTCGTCCGACCTGGACTGTTGGTCCCCGCCCATCCTGTCGTCCACAAGTATGCTCTGCACCTTGTATCCCAATCTCCTCATGGCATCCCCAGGAAGCTCCATGGTGTCCTCGATTGTCAGGATCCTCTGCTCCTTCGGGAATTCGAACATCAGTGCCGAGAGCAGCGAGCTCTTACCCGCACCTCTCGGACCGCAGATGAGGAACGTGCAGCGGTTGTCCACCAGGAAAGAGAGTATCCCTGCGCATTTCGGGTCAATCGTGCCGTTGTAGATCAGCCTGCTGAGGGTCCACGGTCTGGAAGAGTGCTTCCTGATGGCGACAGCATTGCCGTTCGGACTGAGCGGATATCCAACTATGGTCGCCCTGGCGTCGAAATCGGGGAAATCCGTCTCCAACACAGGATTGGATTGGGAGAATCTCAGTCCGCTCTCCCTCTTCAGGATGTTGATGAGGTTATCCACCTCTCTGGTCTCCACCATGATGTTGGTCCTGCATCTGATGTGGGAGTTGACCCCCTCTATCCCGTTCAATGTGACGTAGACTCTGTTGGAATCGCAGGGCGCGTCGAGATACACGTCCTCTATGTGAGGGTCAGTAAGTAGGATCTCGAAGACCCCTGCTCCCACGGAGTATCTGTATAT
>JAFUHJ010000102.1 GCA_017468935.1 Candidatus Methanomethylophilaceae archaeon | reverse complement strand
AGATCAGGCCTCAGCTGCGCACAGCACAGGGGATATGCGACAACATCGTCTACATGGGGATCCCCGATTCCGCCAAGAAGGTGATGATGGGCAGCTCCACAGCAAGGACGAGCGTCCAGAACGTGATGTCCAACCGCAAACAGCGCATGTCAGACGGAACCTGACGGGTCGTATTCAGTACAGACGTCCAATTCGTACTTCTCCTCGCCGGTCCTTCTGCACATAGTTCCCTCATACATCGAGCAGTTCTCGCAGCATCCGGGACGATACCTGTCGCATGAGGATTCCGGTCCAGTGCTCCTGACCTCGAGCACGCATACCCAAATGTCATCCTTGTGGTTGCAGTATCTGCACGTCTTGCATTTGCGGTATGCCTCGTTGGTCATCGTTCACAATATAACCAAGTTGGACATTATCCTTTCGTATCCATGAGCGAGATATCAGATGCCATCGAGCAGGACCTGCGTTCCCTGGACGAGATCCTGAAAGAACTCAACAAGGAAGCCGCCAAGCACAAGGCGGAGAGGGACAGGTACCACCAGCAGGCGGATGTCCTGGCAGAGAAGCGCGACAAGCTTCAGGAGAAGGCCAAGAGGCTTTCGTCCGAGGCCAGAGGTCTGAAGGCCCAGAGGGATGATTACAACCTCACCGCGTCGGAGATGAGACAGAAGCGTGACGAGTGGAACGACAAGGCCAGGACCATGCGCGAGCGCGGAGGTCTCGGCGATATAAGCGGAGCCAAGCAGATGGCCGACACGTACCACCAGAAGATGGTGAAGGCCAACGGCAGCGGCCAATTGATCCACGAGAAGATGCATCAGCTCTTCGAGGATGCGGACAAGCTCAGAGCAGAGGCCCAGGTGTGCCACGAACAGTATCTCGACTGCAAGAAGGCTGCCGATGCGGAGCACGAGAAGTTCATCCAGGTGGTCAAGAGGATCAATAATGTGAAGGACAACCTTCCGGACTGATCACATGACCTTGATGCCCATTCCGTTCATTATATCGAGTGCGAATTCCGACAGGTCGGTGTTCCTGCTCGCGACGCAGTTCTGACGGACGATCACGTTGGCGCTGGGATTGGCCGCCCTGGCCACGACAGCGTTGGCAAGGACATCCACGTCGGTCTCCACTCCGCAGAGCTCGATGTCATCGTAACGGGCGAGCTTCCTCATCAGTTCATCCGAACCAGGGGACGATTTGCGTACCAGATATCCCTTTGACGAGAAATCGCCGACCCTTCCGTACAGCTCCACCCCCTTGGTCCCCCTTACGCAATAATTCACATGGGACAGTTTGCCGTTGACCATGGTCATGAAGTTCTCCTCGAAGTAATCAATCACAAAGAACAGATCCCCTCTGGCCATGAGAACATCCTCTATGCGCTTGCAGATATTGTTCTCGATCATGGGAGCGTATTTGCAGCCCAAGGGGCCCACAACATGGTCGTTCTGATAATCCACGACAACCAAAGCCTTCATATTGCCACGGCCCCGTCTATCTCATACTCAAATATATAAGTCAGTTCGGACTATGAATTATCGACGGATGGATCATATTGAGGATGACTCTCTTTTCACCGGACAGGATGCGTGCCTGAAGTATGGATACTATAGTCTACATAGTGGCCATCATCCTCCTGATGATATCCTCAGCTTTCTTCTCGATGTCCGAGACCGCCTTCACCAGCGCCAGCGAGATCAAACTGAAGAAGCTGGCCAACGAGGGCAACCGCAACGCGGAGAAGGCCATAAGGATAATCGAGGGTTACGACAAGTTCCTGACGACCATCCTGATCGGTAACAACCTGGTCAACATCGCAGCATCGTCTTTAGCAACCACCGTGTTCGCGATCCTGCTCGGAGCGGAGACAGGAGCGATAGCATCCACCGTGGTGATGACCCTAGCACTTCTCGTGTTCAGCGAGATCACCCCCAAGGCTCTCGCCAAGAAGCAGCCGGAGAGGATCTGTCTCGGAGTGTGCTCGATAGTCCATTGGATAATGATCATCTTCTCGCCCCTGTCATGGCTTTTCACCAAGCTCATGAAGCTCATAGGAAGCGATGAGGGTCCGACCCTTACCGAGGATGAGCTGGAGGTCATGATCGACGAGATCCAATCCGATGGTATCCTCGAGAAGAGGGAGAGCGAGCTCATAAAGAACGCCATGAGGCTGGATGACATCCAGGTCGCTGAAGTATACGTTCACCGCACCGACATCGTCGCCATCGACGTTGACGAGAGCGTGGATGATCTCGGGAACCTGTTCGTCTCATCCGGTTATTCGAGGATCCCGGTCTACGACGATACCATCGACAACATCATCGGAGT
>JAFUHJ010000101.1 GCA_017468935.1 Candidatus Methanomethylophilaceae archaeon | reverse complement strand
CCGATGAGAACGACCAGCACCGCGATGGCAGCGATAGTAACTGCATGTGAAGTGCGCATGAACCCCGAACTTTCTACCGAATAATAGGTTTTACCACAACTCTATAAGAATTGATCGCTAGCACTGGATGCGAAAGGTCATCAAAGCTTCGGGGTCGGGGAGACGTCCGTTCGTCACATTGGTCATGGATGTCAGCGGTATGACGACATCAGAGCACCGGGTCACAAATTATAAGTGAGGAGCCGATTAAGGGCTGTGAAGAACCATCTGATGCATCCATATTTCCTTGCAGGGATAGCGGCGCTTCTCGTTGCCGTTCTCAACTTCTTCTCGAAGTCCCTGCTGGAGGCCGGGTTGTCTCCTTTCGAGGTGTGTGCATGCCGTGAGAGTGTCACGGCCATAGTCTTTGCGATGATTCTTCTCATCGTGGACCGCAACGCCTTCAGGATCAAGCTGAAGGATCTTTGGATATTCATTCTGTTCGCGGCATTCAACGTGATATCCAACATATCTATGTTCGCAGCCCAGGATATGGTGCCCCTGGAAGTGGCAGCGGTCCTGGAGATGACCAGCCCGTACTTCATCCTCGTGTTCGCATTCTTCCTGTTCGGGGACAGGATCACGAAGAGGAAGGTATTGGCATCGGTGATAATGTTCCTCGGATGCGTATTGATAACGGGACTCGCCGACGGCGAGGGGGACATTCCTCTCCTCGGTGTCGCTGTAGGTCTCCTCTCCGGGGTGACGCTGGCCGGTTTCACCCTTGGCAGCAAGTACACCGAAACAAGGAATATCTCGGAGAACTCTTCGATGTTCTACTTCTTCATGATCAGTGCACTGATGGTGCTGCCCTTCGCCGACCTCGGGCACATTGCGGATGTGGCGTCATATGACATCAAGTATCCGTTCTACATCGTACTTCTCGGTATCCTGGGTACGCTGATCCCCAACTACATAGTGATATACGGTACCAGACGCGGCGATCCGGCGACCATAGCGATCATCATCACGTCTAGCATAGTCGCATCAATGATCATCGGTATCGTGGCTTTCGGTGACGACTTCGGATTCCGTGACGTGATAGGTATCATCCTGGTCATGCTGGCGATAACTCTGCTGGATCCACCGAAGTCCATCAAGGACCGTGTCGGCGAGGACGACCCGCTTGACGAAGATCTTTTGTGACCCTCGCCACCCTTTATTTATAAGAAGAAGAATCAGCGGACATACGTGATGTCATGAGCGACGAATGGATCAAGATTGCCGCACCAGCGACCTCTGCCAACATCGGAGCAGGATTCGACACCTTCGGTATCGCATTGGAATCCCCTTGTGAGATTATCGAGGGAAGGAAGATAGAGTCCGGTTTCAGGATCGTCGAAGTGAAAGGCCCCGGCGCAGATATGGTGCCTTTGGACCCGGATAAGAACTCGGTCACCATAGCTGCCAGGGAGTACCTGAAGCTCGTCGGTGAGGATTTCGGTATCGAGGTCAAGATCACCAAGGCCATCAGGCCGTGCAGCGGTATGGGTTCATCGGGAGCATCCGCAGGAGGCGGAGCATACCTCGCTCATGTCCTTGCTGGGGAGAAAGGACCTATCGAGAACGTCATAATCGCAGCCGCAAAGGCCGAGGGATGGACGTCAGGCGGATTCCATGCGGATAATGTAGCACCGTGCATCCTGGGCGGATTCACGATCATCAGGTCCAACGAACCGTTGGATGTCATGGCGGTCAGACCCCCGGAGAACCTCGGTATCGTGGCGGCATTGCCCGACATCCTCGTTCCGACTAAGCAGGCCAGGGCCGTACTGCCCGAGAAGGTCGCCCTCAAGGACATGGTCTTCCACATAGGACACTCATCATCACTGGTCTACGGCATGATGTCCGGGGATATCGCCCTCATCGGCAGATCCATAGCGGATGCGGTCATCGAGCCCGCAAGGCAGAAGCTCGTCCCCCACATAGCGGAGGCCGAGAAGGCCGCCATGGACAACGGTGCCGTATCCTCCTGTATCGGAGGATCAGGACCTTGCATACTATCATTTTTCGACAAGACCAAGACGGACGGCAAGGCGATAGCCGATGCGGTCGTCAAGGTGTATTCCGACAACGGAATGAAATGCGATACCTGGATCACGAGCTGCGGTTCCGGATGCAGGAGGATTTGAAATGGCAGAACACAAAGTAATCTGTTGGGATTGCGGAGCAGAGGTCGACGACCCGTTCGTCAACACCTGCCCCAAGTGCGGCGGTCTCCTGACCGTCAAGATGGACCTCGAGAAAGTCAAGGAGATGAAGCCTCAGGACCTCCACAAGACACAGATCGGTGTCTGGAGGTACGCACCCTTCATGCCGGTGGACCCCGCACACAAGGTGTCCATCCAGGAAGGAGGAACTCCTCTGTACCCCACCTCACAGCTCGGAGAGGCCATCGGATGCAAGAACGCATTCGTCAAGTTCGAGGGACTCAACCCCACCGGTTCCTTCAAGGACAGGGGAATGACCATCGGAGTCTCCCACGCAAAGGAGCTCGGAGCGACCACAGTTGGATGCGCATCCACTGGTAACACCTCTGCAGCCCTTGCGGCATATGCTGCGAAGGCCGGTATGAAGTGCGCTGTCTTCCTCCCTGACGGAAACGTCGCAATGGGAAAGCTCGCACAGGCCCTGTTCTTCGGAGCGAAGGTCCTCGCCATCGACGGTAACTTCGATGACGCCCTCGCATTGGCCAGGAAGATGGCCGACGAGAGGAAGCTGTACCTGCTCAACTCGATCAACCCCTACCGTCCCGAGGGACAGAAGTCCGT
>JAFUHJ010000100.1 GCA_017468935.1 Candidatus Methanomethylophilaceae archaeon | reverse complement strand
GTTCGTACAGGGACAGGGAGATAGACTTCACGGCCTGGATGGACGGTGAACCCGAGTTCTATCAGGTTGCTCTGACCGTTCAAGACCCCAAGGTGCTCGATAGGGAGGTCCGTTCGTTAACAAAGTTAGAAGGAAAGAAGTTCCTGATAACTATGGACAGAGATGTGCCAGACATCCCGGAAGGAATTGAATTCATCAATGCCGTGGACTTCTTCATGCAATGAGAGGGAGGATCACTCCTTCCTTCTCCTTCCCACGATGGCGTAGGCGTCACCGTCCATGAAGATCTCGTATTCCGGATACTGCTTCTGCAGCTCGGCTACCTTGCTGATGACCTGCATCATTGTGAGCTTCTCCTCATGGAAGTCGATGAAAATGCGGTCTGGCTCATCCATAGGAGGGACCTCTGGAATGATTGATAGAAGAGATGGTGCCGTGAGCCGGGCTCGAACCAGCGACTTCGTGATCTTCAGTCACGCACTCTCCCAACTGAGTTACCACGGCGTAATTTCCCCCTATGGACATCCTGTTTATAAGCCTTTTTAGTGGCATCGGGGGGCCAGAAGCCCCCCCCCCTCATTGCTCACTGTTCTTTCTGCTCCTCGGACGGTGCGGCCTCTGCAGGCGCCTCCGTCTCAGAGATCTCCTCGGGATCGTCCTCGGACATCACGGGTTCAACCGCGATGATCTTGTCGCCGTCGCGCATGTCCATGACCCTAACACCTTTGGCGTTGCGTCCGGTCTCGCGGATGCTGTCGGCCTGCATACGGATGATCTTTCCGCTCTTGGACTGCAGCATCAGCTCATCACCGGTGAGGACCTTCCTCACACTGACGACCTTTCCGTTGCGCTCGTCGGTCTTGATGGTTATGACACCCTTACCTCCGCGCCTGGTCTTGCGGTAGTCGTCCACGTCGGATATCTTACCGTAACCGTTCTCGGATACGGTCAGCAGCCTGTCGCCGGGTTTAACGACCGCCATGGAGACGACCTTATCGCCGTCACCGAGGGTCATACCCTTGACTCCCATGGTGTCCCTTCCCATCGGGCGTGCGTCGGTCTCGTCGAACCTGACCGCCTGTCCGTCCGCGGATGCGATGATGATCTGGTCGTTTCCGTCGGTGATTCCCATGGCGATGAGCTCGTCGTCGTCCTCCAGCTTGATGGCCTTGATTCCCCTGGCCCTGACGTTGCCGTACGCGGACATGACGGTCTTCTTGAACAGACCGTTCCTCGTACAGAACACAAGGTACCTGTCGTCGGGGAAATCGTGGGTGGTGATGGAGTTGATGATCTTCTCGTCCTCCTCCAGATCGGGGATGAGGTTGACCAGCGGCTTGCCCTTGGCCTGCCTGCTTCCCTCGGGGATCCTGTATCCCTTCAGCCACTGCATGCGTCCCTTGTTGGTGATGAACAGGATGTAGTCGTGCGACATCATGACGAA
The DNA here is from genome assembly GCA_017468935.1 of Candidatus Methanomethylophilaceae archaeon. Lineage (GTDB taxonomy): Archaea > Thermoplasmatota > Thermoplasmata > Methanomassiliicoccales > Methanomethylophilaceae > Methanoprimaticola. The sequence goes on along the minus strand of JAFUHJ010000100.1, from coordinate 20,524 downwards.
CATCGCGGCCACATGGTCCTCCTCCTTGGTCTGCATCGCAGTGAGTCCCACTCCTCCGCGGGACTGCTGCTTGTAGGTGTTCAGCGGGATCCTCTTGATGTAGTTGTCATTGGATACCGTGACCACGACCTTCTCGTTGGGGATCAGGTCCTCCTCGTCCGCGTCGATCTCGTTGGGATCGATCTCCGTGCGGCGCTCGTCGCCGTATGTGTCGGACATCTGCTTGAGCTCGTCCTTGATGATATTCAGGACCCTCTGCTCGTGGGCGAGGATGTCCTTCAGGTCGTTCATAAGGATGATGAGGTCGTCGTACTCCTTCTTTATGGAATCCAACTCGAGTCCGGTCAGCTTCTGGAGCCTCATATCCAGGATGGCCTTCGCCTGTTCCTGGTCGATACCCAGCAGGTTCTGCAGACCCAGGTTCGCCGCCTCCCCGTCCGCGGATTCGCGGATGAGGGCGATGGTCTCGTCCAGCATGTTGATGGCCTTCATCAGACCTTCCAGGATGTGGAACCTCTTCTCCGCCTGGTCCAGTTCGTACTGGGTCCTGCGTGTGACGACCGACTTCCTGTGCTTGATGTACTGGACGATCAGCTCCTTGAGACCGAGTATGGAGGGCTTGTTGTCCACCAATGCGATGTTGATGACACCGTAGGTGATCTCCATGTTGGTCTTCCTCCACAGGTTCTCCAGGACCACCTGGGGTATGGCGTCCTTGTGAAGTTCGATGACGATACGCATCCCGTGCCTGTCGGACTCGTCCCTCAGATCCGTTATGCCCTCGATCTCCTTTTCCTTGACGCGGTCGGCTATCTGGATGATAAGCATGGCCTTGTTGACCTGGTACGGGATCTCGTCGACGATGATCCTGGTCTTTCCGTTGTCCATCTCCTCGAAATGGACCTTGGACCTCACCCTGAGCTTACCCTTTCCGGTCTCGTATGCCGACCTTATACCGGACAGTCCGTAGATCGTTCCCCCGGTAGGGAAGTCCGGACCCTTGACGTAATTCATGAGATCTGGCACTGTTGCCTCGGGGTTGTCGATAGTGTATGTGATGGCGTTGCAGACCTCGGTGAGGTTGTGCGGGGGCATCTTGGTGGCCATACCGACCGCGATACCGTCCGACCCGTTCACCAGGAGGTTCGGGAACTTGGAAGGCAGGACCGAAGGCTCCTTGAGGGAACCGTCGTAGTTGTCCACCATGTCCACCGTATCCTTGTCCAGATCCAACAGGAGATCGCTGGCCATCTTGGACATCCTCGCCTCGGTGTAACGCATCGCGGCCGCGGAATCTCCATCAACGGAACCGAAGTTACCCTGGCCGTCTACCAGCGGGTACCTGAGAGAGAAGGGCTGCGCAAGCCTGACCATCGCCTCGTATGCCGCGGAATCACCGTGAGGATGGTACTTACCCAGCACCTCTCCGACCACGGTCGCGGACTTCTTGTGGGGCCTGTTGTATGTGAGGCTGAGCTGATCCATGGCGTACAGGATCTTCCTGTGGACCGGCTTCAGTCCGTCGCGGACGTCCGGAAGGGCACGTCCGACTATGACGCTCATGGAATAGTCGATGTAGGAGCGCTGCATCTCCGTCTCGATCGTCTGGTTGATTACCCTCTTCGTTGTAGGCTGTTCCTCGTCCATGGTATCACACATCCAGGTTGATCACTTCGTGGGCATGCTCGATGATGAACTCCCTCCTGGGCTCCACGTCGTCGCCCATGAGGACGGAGAACAGCTGGTCCGCCAGGATCGCATCCTCGACGTACACCTTCTTCATCATCCTGTTCGCAGGGTCCATGGTGGTCTCCCACAGCTGCTGCGGGTTCATCTCTCCCAGACCCTTGTATCTCGATACGTTGCATCCCTGACCGAGCTCCTCGACGGCCTTGGCCATCTCGTCCTCGGTGTAGCAGTAGATCTGCTTCTTGCCCTTGTACACCCTGTAGAGCGGGGGCATGGCGATGTAGACGTTACCGTTGTCGATCAGCGGCCTCATCTGCCTGTAGAACAATGTCAGCAGAAGGGTACAGATATGGGCACCGTCCACATCGGCATCGGTCATGATGACGATGTTATGGTACCTAATCTTCGTTATGTCGAACTCCTTTCCGATACCTCCGCCGATGGCGATGGCGAGGTTCTTGATCTCCTCGTGGTCCAGGAGCTTGTCGGGACGGGTCTTCTCGACGTTCAGGATCTTTCCCCTGATGGGCATGATGGCCTGGAACGCACGGTCCCTTCCCTGCTTGGCGGATCCTCCTGCGGAGTCTCCCTCGACTATGTACAGTTCGCACAGCGACGGGTCCTTCTCGGAACAGTCTGCGAGCTTTCCGGGCAGGCTCGTGGTCTCGAGGACGCTCTTCCTCCTGGTGGCGTCCCTGGCCTTCCTAGCGGCTTCCCTTCCCTCGTAGGCCTGTATCGCCTTCTTGATGATCAGTTGGGCCACAGCGGGGTTCTCGAGCATGAATTCGGCCAATTTCTCGTTCATCAGGGCGCTGACCGCACCCTGTGCGACGCTGCTTCCCAATTTGGCCTTGGTCTGTCCCTCGAACTGGGGCTCGGACATCTTGATGCTCACGATGGCGGTCAGTCCCTCGCGGATATCCGATCCCTCGAGGGTCAGGTCCTTAAGCAGGTTGTTCTGCTTACCGTAATCGTTGGCCGTCTTGGTGAGGGCCGTCCTGAATCCCGTGAGGTGCGTTCCTCCCTCGGGGGTGTAGATCGTGTTGACGAACGAATCGATCTCCTCGTTGTATCCGTCCGTCCACTGCATGGCGATGTCGATGGACACGCCGTTCCTCTCACCTGAGATGCGGATGGGTTGGGGGTGCAGAGGGGTCTTGGACCTGTTCAGGTACTGTACGAACTCGGATACCCCTCCTTCGTAGTGGAAGGTCTCCGATTTGCCTGTGCGCTTGTCCTCGAACGTTATGGTGGCCTCGCTGTTCAGGAAGGCCTGGTTCCTGAACCTGTTCTGCAGGGTGGCATAATCGAACTCTACGGTCTCGAACATCTCGTCGTCCGGCCAGAACTGGATGGTGGTACCGTGCCTGTCGGACTCCCCGATCTCCTCCACGGGACCGTCGGGGATACCGATCTGATAGGACTGTCTCCACCTCTTGCCCATACGGTCCACGGTGGCGATGAGCTTCTTCGAAAGGGCGTTCACGACGGACACTCCCACTCCGTGGAGTCCTCCGGACACCTTGTAGGAGTTCTGATTGAACTTACCTCCCGCATGCAGGTCCGTGAGACACATCTCCAATCCGGATTTGCCCTCTTCCTGATTTATCTCGGTGGGGATACCCCTTCCGTCATCCACGACGGTGATGGATCCGTCCTCGTTGATGGTTACATCGACTTTGGTGGCGAAACCCGCCATAACCTCGTCGATTCCGTTATCGACGACCTCGTAGACGCAGTGATGCAATCCGCGGGTATCCGTGGATCCGATGTACATCCCGGGTCTCTTCCTGACCGCCTCGAGGCCCTTCAGCGCGACGATGCTGTCCGCGTTGTACTCCTCTTCGGCCTTCTGTATGTTCCCATCCATGGTCATGTGTTTTCGTTAACTCACATTAATATATAATAATACGCGCGCGTGTGTCACGTACCCGCGCACGCATGTGAATATTCGCGATATCCACCGCCAACTTTGATATACAGATTCAGCGGATTTACAAGGGATTGCAATGTCCACCATAATGGAAGAGGCCCGCAGAGGGGTCACGCCCCTCATCAAGGAGATCGCCAAGAAGGAAGGCGTGAGCGAGGAATTCGTAAGGAACGGGATAGCGTCCGGTAGGATCTGCGTCCCATGCAACCCCGTGCACGACCCCACACCCGGAGCCATCGGGGAGGGTATGTCCGTCAAGATCAACGTGAACCTGGGCACATCCCGCGACATGGTGGATGTGGAAGCTGAATCGGAGAAGCTCAAGGTGGCCCTCCAATACGGTGCCGATGCGGTCATGGACCTGAGCACCGGAGGGGACATCGATGCGATAAGAGCCAGACTCTTGAAGGAGTGTCCCGTGATGATGGGCTCCGTGCCCATCTACGAGACCGGTGTGCATGCCGCGAGGAAGAACGCCATAGTCGAGATGACCGAGGACGACATCTTCAACGGTATCGAGAGGCACGCAAAGGACGGTATGGACTTCATGACCGTCCACTGCGGTATCACCAAGGAGACCGTGGAATGGCTCAGGAAGAGCGACAGGATCACCGATGTGGTCTCGAGGGGAGGATCCTTCCTGACGGCATGGATCCTTCACAACGAGCAGGAGAACCCACTGTTCAAGAACTTCGACTATCTGCTTGAGATGGCAAGGAAATACGAGTTCACACTGTCCCTCGGGGACGGTTTCAGACCCGGCTGCATAGATGACGCGAGCGATCAGGCACAGATATCGGAATTGATGACGCTGGGTCATCTGGTCAAGAGGGCCCGCGAAGCTGGGGTCCAGAGCATGGTGGAGGGCCCCGGACATGTCCCCCTGGACCAGGTCCCGATGAACATGAGACTGGAGAAGCAGATGTGCTACGGAGCACCGTTCTACGTGCTCGGACCTCTCGTCACCGACATAGCTCCCGGATACGACCATATCGTCGGCGCAATCGGAGGTGCCGTCGCGGCGCAGAACGGAGCTGACTTCCTCTGCTACGTCACACCCGCGGAGCATCTCTCGCTCCCTGACGTGAATGATGTCAGGGAAGGCGTGATAGCCTCCAAGATCGCTGCCCACGTCGGGGACCTCTGCAGAGGCATCGGAAAGGACAGGGACACCCGCATGGCACACGCCAGGAAGGCACTGGACTGGAACACGATGTTCGACACCTGCATCGACGAGGAGAAGGCCAGAAGGTACAGGCAGAGGGGTTGTACGGAGGAGAGCGAGGGCTGTTCCATGTGCGGGGATGTCTGTGCGATCAAGATCGTCAACACCTACATGAACAAGGACAGGCCCGACAAGGTCGTCCTTCCCAAGGAAGACTGCTGACATTCATAAGGTGATCATATGAACTGGTATCATGTCACAGGTATAGTCGCGATCATCGCCATCATCGGGGGCATATGCCTGTTCACCATGGATCACGACGGGGTGAAGACATCCGATGATTCTTCTGATTTCGTTCTGCTGAGCGAAGCAGTGCCGGATGCCATACTGGAGATCCGCTACTATTCCACTTACAACTTCGTAGGTGACAGGATCGACGGCTACGAGGAACCTGTGGCACTTCTCACCAAGGAGGCCGCCGCGGCACTCCGCGAGGTCAGCGACGAGCTCGTTCAGAAAGGTTACAGGCTGAAGATCTACGACGCCTACAGACCACAGATGGCCGTGGACCATTTCGTTAGATGGGCCAAGGATCCGAACGACATCAGGATGAAGGAATACTTCTACCCGGAACTTGAGAAGGATCAGCTGTTACCGCAGGGATACATCATGGAGTACTCCGGCCATACAAGGGGGAGCACGGTTGACCTCACGCTGTTCGATATGGCCGCAGGCAAGGATGTGGACATGGGCGGACCCTTCGATTACTTCGGCGAGCTCAGCCACCCCGATTACAGGCACATCACGGATGAACAATACGCCAACCGCATGCTCCTCAGGGAAGCGATGCTGAACCATGGTTTCAAGCCATTGGCCGAGGAATGGTGGCACTTCACACTGGATAACGAGCCTTTCCCGGATACATATTTCACTTTCCCGGTGAACAGCGAATCGGTGAAATCGGATTGAGATAAGATATACTGGCTATGTTCAGGGATTGCGCCTCTGTGAGTTAACTGAAACACGATTAACTTAATTACGATTCAGTTATACTATAGATTAAATATCCCGGAACCTATGTAGGAATATGGACTTCATAGGAAGAGAGAAGGAGATGGAACTGCTGAACAGGGAATTCGGCAGGGAGAGTTCTCTCGTGATCATAAAGGGAAGACGCAGGGTCGGAAAGAGCAGACTCATAACCGAATTCCTGAAGGATAAGGATCATCTGTACTATGAAGTTGACAGCGAATCGGGACAATCCATACTTGCCTCTCTAGGCAGAACGATATCCGGGGAACTCAATATTAGATTCGAAAGATGGTCGGATGCACTCAAATACTATGTATCAAGCCATCCCGGCAAGAAGGTCATCGCCATAGACGAGTTCCAATATGCGGTAAAGGCGGATCCTGAATTGAAGATCGAGATCCAGGCCCTATGGGACACGTATCTTTCAAAGAACGATGTCATGCTCATCCTTTGCGGATCCTCGCTGACATCCATGAACAATCTGGCCGGTGACATGAGAAGCCCGCTCTATGGGAGGAATTCCCTGGACCTCACGATCATGCCGCTACCGTTCAGGACCACGGTCGCAGGCGACTACAGGAAATCCGTCGAGAGATATGCGGTGACCGGGGGAGTACCCTATTACATGGCACTCATGGATGACGGCGACACGATAGAGAATGTGATCAGGATGTCCATGGAGATGGGTTCCCCCCTGTTGAACGAAGGGGAGTACCTGCTCGGTTCGGAATTCAGGAACCTGTCCAGCTATAACACCTATCTGAGAGCGATAGCCAACGGACACCGTACAATGGAGAAGATCACGGGGGCGGTCCAGGCACCATCCGAGGAGATACTGCCGTATCTCAAGAGACTCATCGAGATCGGGATGGTAGAGAGATTGGTCCCGATCACGGAGAAGGCTCCTGAGAAGAGCCGCAGCGGACAGTATGTGATCTCCGACAATTTCATCTGCCTCTGGTTCCGGTTCATCTATCCGTATAGGAATTCCATCGTCAGAATGGAGAACGATATGGCGATCCAGGATCTGAGGGACCATTTCATAGATGCCCATGTAGCCTTCGTCTTCGAGAATGTATGCAGGGAGGAACTCAGGAACTATCTCCGCGGCAAAGGGATAGCTGCCGAATACGGGAAATACTGGGGCAACGGGGAGATAGACCTGATAGCCCTGGACAAGAAGGATCGTGTGGCGTACGTATGCGAATGCAAATACCATACCAGACCGCTGGGGATATCAGAACTGAACTCGCTTGTATCAAAAGCGAGTGCTGTGAAGGAACTGAGAGATTACAAGGTGAAGTACTGTCTCTTCTCGGTCTCGGGATACAATGACGGGATGTCCGAGAGCGGTGCCCTGCTCTTCAACAACGGTGAATTAGTCTCCGAATGAACTGCTGACCCTTCCGGATTTCAGGGTCCTAAACATCCTATCGGCACAACAAACACGCCCTTGTCCGTCACAGAGACATATCCTGTGGATATCAGCACCATCATAAATGACGGCTCATTACCCCCGCCTTCCACCACCAGATCTCTGAGTTTCACAAGGTTCTCTTCAGCCTCGGGGACATCACTGGCCCCCATCTTGACCTCTATAGCCCCCCATCTTCCGTCACGGAGCTCCACTATGACATCGACTTCGAGATCGTTGCTGTCGTGATAGTGTCTTACCTTCCCTTTCAGCAAATCGGAATAGACTCTGAGGTCCCTGACACAGAGGGACTCGAAAAAGAATCCGAAAGTCTTCATGTCGGACATCAATCTCTCTGCATCCATGTTGAGTGATACTGCTGCAAGGGATGGGTCCACGAAATGTCTTTTGGGAGTCGTTCTGATGGCCGTTTTGGATCTGACATTATGCGACCATGCTGGCACATCCTCTACTATGAACAATCTGTTCAATGAATCCAGATAATCCTCTACCGTGGCCTGAGAGACCAGATTATCACTGGAGATCACATCTTGGATTATTGATTTCATCGATGCCATTGTGGAGATATTCCTAGCATAGGAGCGCATAAGCCTGTCGACCGCCTCAATGTTCTTCTTCTTGCCATCGACCTTGAACACATCGATGCCTATTGTTGCGTTGTAGTAGTTCATGACCACGTCCTGAGCGTACTCCCTGTCGATACGGACACTTCTTGGCCAACCTCCCCTGATGGTCAGAAATGCTATGTCCGAAATCGTAAGATCCGACCTTCCTGCGATGTCATGATCTCCATCAAAAAGCGCCTTGAGAGATACGGAACCATCGGAATCCCCAGATTCGAAGAGCGACATTGTGTACATCCTCATAGGGGCTATCCTGTCCACACCTGAATGACTGAATCCATCCTCCTTCGGTACCGATGATCCCGTGAGGATGAACTCACCCATCATATCGCTGAGATCGACCTCATTCCTCACAGAATCCCATAAGGAGGGGACCTCTCCCCACTCATCCAGCATTATGGGTTTCTTCTCTTTGAATAGTTCCGACGGTTTGGTCGATGCAAGCATCCTGAGAGACACATTCTCAGGATCCTGAAGACGATATTCCGTACCGCATTGACATGCACCGGTCGTACTCTTTCCGCATCCCTTAGGTCCGGTGATTAGCACGGCACCAGTAGTATGGAGCATCCTCTCCAGTACTTTGTCGGCAATGCGCGGAATATAGTCTTTCTTCATATGTCTTTATCATAATTGTCGTATTTAATTACTATTAATCATAGTAATTTTTTACTATAATTGAGACACGACTCGATTGAACAGAACCGTAATCGATAAGGGTTCCATGAAGAATGCACAGTGATTAAAAGATGGAGCCGCTGGAGGGATTTGAACCCCCGACCTTCTGGTTACGAATCAGATGCTATACCTCTAAGCCACAGCGGCGGCAATACCAGTGATATTCTTGCCCTATAAAAAGGAATGGCGTGTCCGCTCAGAAGCGTTCCTTACCGAACCTGAATATGTCGGGTCTCTTGATCCTGAGGACTATCAGTACCAGCAACAGCTCGCCAGTCACGATGCCGAAGGATATCAGCATGATCTCCGAAGTGTACACAAGGACATCCTCCTTCGGCGATGGGTTATTGTAATCCTTGTCGATGTCCAGATGCTTCAGCTCCCTCTGGACAAGCAGACCCTTCATCGTGGTGTACTCCACGTAAACATTGTCGATATCCGCCTGTAGGCGGTCGTTATGGATTAGCATCATGTAGATCTCCTTAATGCTCAGATTGATGCTCTTGATGGTGTTGATTATCTCCCTGTCGCTTCCATGGATGTTGATGTAGTCGCTTGTGACACCGACCCTCAGATCCACGACGAAGTCATCCTTGGCGGAGATGTGGTCCACTATGGCGAGGATGCCCTCCGAGATCGGATCGTAAGTATCGAGATACAGCTGCCCGTGCGATATGGATATGACAGAATCCCCGAAGTCCAGCATCGGCTTCAGGTCGTAGAACGTGAGATCCAGATTCATAGGGGTATGCACCTCCGCGGAAAACTCTACGATATCCTTGAAGGCGAGTATGACCGATGCCGACATGTCGTTGAACACCAGCTTCAGATCCGACGTGCCCTCCGGGTCAGCGTAGTACTCGTGGTTGGTGACCGTGGTCTCGTAACCGAGCGTATTGAGCCTTCCGTCGAGGGTCGTCTTGCCGGTGTATCTCAGGTATTCTATGTTGAAGGTGAATATCGCACCCTTGGGCGATTCGGGGGAGTTCTTGACCATCACCAGCTTGGAATTCCCCGTCTCCCTGATCTGCTCTACGGTCATACCGGAGGTCGTGACCTGTATCTCCGCATTGGTGTCGCCCGAGAAGTGTATCCTCTTGGTGAACGCGTCGTTGATCTCCGAGATCGACGAATCGGATTCCATGTAGACCTCGGATGCATCGAATGATAATCTGTAATCGATGTTCTTCTCATCGTTGTGCAGCGGTGCGGCCAGATCCGCGAACGTCAGCACGAGGGTGTTGTATCCCCTGCTGTTCTTCGCCAGCTTGAGCTCCAGGTCGTGGGCGGTGGTGTCCACCTCCTTGTCGCCATCGGTGTCGATAGATGCCACTCCGACGGCCGCTCTGAACAGCCTGCTGTTGTCCAGGAGCTGCTGCGCCGTCAGCTCCCCGGCCCTGTAGTACTGCTTCAGCAGAGTATCAACGGCGAGATTGTCGGTCTCCACGTACAGGTCGTCCGCCTGCATGCTTATCTCCTGCTTCTCCCCGCCGTGGGCGGAGTATGTGATCTGCGGGATGTGCATCAGCATCGTGAGCCTCAGGTCGCTGGTGATACCGAACGATTCGAAGAGCACCTTGTCCGCCCTGATCTCGTTGTACCTCTCCCCGTCCATGAATGTGGCCAGGAAGTACGTCTCCGCCTTATCGCTGCCGTCAATGGTGACTGCGATGTCGGTGATGTGCTTTACACCTCTCCTCTCCGTGATCATCACATCCCCGGTATCGGCCGTGATGTGCATGCTCTTGATGATGTTCGGATCGTCGGAGGGATCGAGATCCTCCTGTTCGATGATGATCGCTATGACCGTGATGTCCGCCTTCATATCGAACTTCACGTTGGTGAACTCCGCGAATCTTCTTATCTCGCCGCCTATGGCGTTGGTCGACTTGACGTTCTTGGCGGAGGCCGTGACCGTCATCATCATGTTGCTGTCGACAAAGACCGTCGTAAGGCCCATGCCGTCCAAGGTCAGTACAGTGGTCATATCTGAATTGGCCACATACTTGGTATACCTGAGCGATGACAGGTCCAGGGTCATCTTGAACGTCTTGCTGGTGGATATCACGGTTTCCACGGAGACAGTGCTGTCGGCGGATGTCAGATACAGCTCCCTCGTGAGGCTGATATCCGTATCCATGGTGTACTCCTCGCTGTACGTGAGATGGGTGAACCCAAGCTTGAGGTCGGATCCGCCCGTATCCACGGTATAGTTGATGATCGGATCCTCGATAGCCATCCTGGACTCCTCCCATGCGAGATGCAGGCAGCGGTCGTCGCCGTTGGGGTCGAGTGTGACCGTCGCCCCTTTTATCACCGCCGTTCCCCTGGATGACAGCTTACCGTCGAATGTGACTGTGAGATCGTACTTCGGACCGGGCATGACAGCCCCTACGAGGATCAATGACGTGCCTTCGCGGATGACGATCTTACCGGTGGTACAGGCTATGGTGACATCGTCGAGGATCGCCACCTTGGAATCCTTTCCGAAATCTATGGTGTACTGGTTTATGTCCAGATATGTGCCGAGACTGATGATGATGTTCGATTCATCCGGGAATACGAGATCGTCCGTGAGAACTTCCGTGCCATAGATGATTATGGCCTTGTCGGTATACTCGATATCCGCCGAGGCATCATCCGAAACGATTGATAATGAGATGAATACGGTAAGGATCAGGACTCCGACTGCGAGATATTGCATCTTCCTCATAGGGTCTTATTCCTCCCTACCAATAGTATCGTGACCGGGATTGCGATCACTACGAACGCAATGGCACCTACGGTGAGTCCGTATGATATCCCCTCGCCGAATACCTCGGCTATCTGATCCGTCAGACCGGGGAATATCTTGATGAGGTCGGCCAGCGGGGTGACCAGAAGACTTGCCAGGTTACTGTCCGCCGGCAGATCTATCTGTGTTATCTGGCTCCAATGGGCCATCGTCTCACCCAGTTTCTCATCCATGAACCTATCGGAGAACACGGTGTAGAAGTTGTACCCTATCCACAGGGCGATCGTACGGAACATTATCGCGAACGACATGACCGCACCGTTGTTGTTGTGGTCCGTCCTGTTCTGGATGGTCGCGTTGAGCATCGATACGAGACATCCTATGGCAAGACCGAGTACGAACAGATGCAGCGCCATGAATATGGCAGGATCGTCCTTGTCCACCAGGAGCATGGACAGCAAGGCTATCGGCGACAATACCGCGCTGAGCAGGAACCACGGGAAATGTCCGGTACGGTCTATGGTCTTAGATATGGTGACAGCTGTGACCGCGGCACCGAGAACCAGGATTATGAAGTAAGGTGCGGCCTCTCCCACGGACATCTGATACGTGAAGAATGCTATCTTGATCATGCATCCCACGGCGGCCATATCTATGACTCCCAGCAGGAAGATGAATATCATCGAGCCCGCCACGAGCTTATGGTTGTCGAACTTACGGTGGAATATGGACTGCGGGTTCACGACCTCCACCAGGATCAATGCGAGGAACAGCATGAACAGGAACACTATCCACTCGATACCGACGGTATCGGTGACATCCCATGAGAGGTAGAGCTTCTGAAGGAAGAACACCAGTACACCGGCCATCACCATCAGGATCAGGGCCCCGGGTATGTCCGCCTTCATCTTGCTGTTCTCCCCGTTCCTCAATATATCCATACAGGGGTACATCACGACCGCCTGCAGCACGGCGACGGTCCAGAAGGCCACCGGCCATCCAACGGTCTCCACCAATGCCCTGCCCAGGAAGATACCGAACAGCATACCTCCTCCGAATCCCAGTGACATGATACCGTTGGCCATGTAGCGGTTCTTCTTGTCCGGCACGTCGAAGTAGATCTGCGCGATGCATGTCACGATGACTATACCTGCACCGAATCCTTCGATGAAACGGCATGCGAGGAAGACCGTGGAATCCCCGCACACGGCGCATATGGCCGAAGACGGTATGAAAAGGACGGAACCGAAGAGGAAGGGCAGTCTGCGTCCGTACCTGTCGATCAGACAGGCGGACAGTCCCATCGATGCGCACTCCCCGGCGATGAACATGGGGAAGTACCACGCATAATCCTTGCTGGGGAAACAGTTCATGTCGAACATCAGGTTGAAAGAGATGACCTGGTTGTATGCGGCGGGGACACAGACGAGGAACGTACTGAATGAGAGCAGGCACAGTGCCGGCATCTTCTTCAAAATCGCCTCATCCATTGCCATCGTGGACCCCCTTGATTCAATGGGGGTTTAAACGTTGCTCATATTAAATATTGTTACGGGATCAGTTCTGGCGATAGGAAGGGAACATGTCCCTGAACACAACGGCATCCTTCTCGATGAGCGGTGATTCGCAGATGAAGTTGCACTCCTGCTTGGTATCCGCCAGAACATTGGCCAACAGTTGCAGGTCGGGATCCTTCGTCTCCAGGGGAAGGTGCGATATCTCTCCCTTGTCACCATACTTTATGCAGCTGATATGGAAGTGGGCGATATCCCCTGCAAGCGGGAAGAACTGATCGATCAGACCCTGCATGTCCGCCTCCGACTTGAGGTATCCGTGTCCCCTTGCATGCACATGTGCCACATCCAATACGGGATGCACTCCGTCGACCTCTTCCATGACCTTACCGATCTCGTCCAAGGTACCGAACTGACCGAGCTTTCCCATGGTCTCCACGCCCAAGGTGACATCCTTGATGCCCTCGTCGTCCAGCTTATCCTTGCACTTCCTGAGTCCGTCTATGACATTTGGCAAGGCGGTCTCCGGGGACTTTCCATAGGCCGCGGCATGGATCACGATGATGTATGCCCCGAGATTGTGGGCGGCACGTGCCGTATCCATGACCCAGTCGATGCTCTTCTCGCGGGTCTCCATGGTATCGGAGTTGAAGCTGATGAAGTATGGCGCATGACAGCTGAGCCTGATATCAAGCTCCTTGGCCTTCGCACCGATCTCCTGTGCCCTCTCAGGCCTGATGCGTGCCCCGCGGACGAACTCCACTTCCAGAGCGTTCAGACCTAGACCCTTCGTGTATTCGAGGGAACCTTCCGGCGTCTTTCCTGCTGACGGATATCCTGCGGGACCGAATCTCATCATGGACCGGTGATTACGCTGACCGAATTTATCATTATCTGGAAGCGCATGAGGGTGTCCCATGAGGATCGATCTCGAAGTCTCTTTGGACCCCACTCTAGGATGCGGACAGGCACATCGCTGGCACAAATTGGATGACGGCAGTTGGGAAGGGGTATGGAGGGACCAGATCATCGTCATGAGACAGCTGTCCCCGGGATCCGTGGAGGTGACCGGAACGGATGACCGCGCAGGAATCACCAGATACCTCGGCGGAGATGACGACCTCGATCGGATCATATCGGAGATCTCCCGCCGCGACGAATACGTCGCAGGACTGGCGGAGAGATGCCCCGGGATGAGGATCCTCCGTCAGGACCACTGGGAATGCCTGGCGACATATCTTCTTGCGACCAATGCCAACGTCGCACGCATAGGGCAGATGGTGGAATCCGTCTGCGACCACTTCGGGAAGGATCTCGGCAAGAGGCACGGATTCCCGACGCCCAAGCAGATCCTGGACAAGAAGGAATGCATCGGCGAATGCAGACTGGGATTCAGGGAACAGAGGTTCATAACCCTCGCCGACAGGGTCGAATCGGGCGACCTGGATGTGGAGGCCTTCGCGGAGATGGATTACGACGAATGCGTCAGAGAACTCCAGGGGATCAACGGTGTCGGACCCAAGGTGGCCGACTGTGTGGCACTGTTCGCATTCGAGCACATGGATGCCTTCCCCATAGATGCCCGCATATCGAAGGTCATGGAGAACATCTACGGTGTGACCGGCAGTTACAAGACCGTGTCCGCCTACGGCAGACAGGTATTCGGAGAATACGCCGGATACGCCCAGGAGTTCCTCTATCACGCTGACTTCATAGAATGATAGCTCACTGCCTGAGAGTGACCTTGTTGCACATGTTGCAGCAGGAGACGGGAGCGGTTCCGAACTGCTCCCTGTAGATGTCCTCGAGAAGGCCCATCTCTTTGACGATCTGGCATATCCTGCACATCTCGTCCTCGAAGGTAGCGCTGCCATCGGCGATGGCGCTGGCGGATTCCCTGATCCTGGAGATGAACTCGGGATATTTGGGGGAGTTCTCGATGATGAGACAGTCACCCCTCTTCTTCTTGAGGTACTGAGAGATCGCCGCATCGGTGACCCCGAATTTCCTGGCGACCTGCGCCTGCGAAAGATGGTGCACGCTGACAAGCTCATTGGCCACCTCCCTCCTCACTATTGGCAGTACGTACCAGACGATTATCTCACAGGGAATCTTCATGATTGCTCGGCACAAAATCTAAGTATAAAGATATTAACCATAACACCTGTTAATTTAATTATGTCTAACTTTTTTTAGCCATCTGGAACATTTACTTCATCAGGCACCGGTATTGACCTTCGTGTAGAACTCCGACACATCCCAATCGTCGTCGTCCCTCTGCCTTTGACTCTCGAGCCTAGCACCCACGGACTGCGCCGCCTCCTTCATCATGCGGGCCGCGCGGTCGTTCCCTTGGAAGTCCTCGACCTTCGCGCCTGCGGCGGTGATCTTACCGACGAAGGAACCTATGACCTTGTTGTTGGCTATGATCACGGACCTGCTGGTACCCGTCTCGTTCTTGAAAGAGTCGCGGAAGTACACGCTGAGGTTGTCCTGCGAGTTGATGATGAGTGATTCCCCTGCCCTGCGGGACGTCTTTCCAATATCCTCGGTGAGCATCCATCTGAGGACCGGATCGTCCTTGATGAAGAATCCCTTCGTTATGAGGCCCTCCGCCTCCAGCTCCTTGAGGACCCTTCTGGTCACACCCATCCTGCTGGACAGGAACGTGGACAGACCCTCCGCTGAGAATATACCGAAGTCGCGGAAGTGCATCTTGGCCACCTCGGTGATCGCGTCCTTCTGCGACATGCCGTTGTCCGGCACGATGCTGTAGCATGAGTCCGCTCCCTGATAGATGACCGAATTCTTGTTCAACTCCGCGAAGAGCTCGTTGGTCCTCTCAAGGGATAAGGGCGATTCGGAGATGATCTTCTTCTTAGATACGGGCTGGAGCTTGGATATGAGCTTCAGAAGTGCCTTACAATCGTCGTCTGGCACATATCCCCTCATAGCTTTGAATACGGATGCATGGTCGATATCGGTGTATCCCAGGTAGGTGGGTACGAGCGTCATCTTGCACAGGTATCCCTGCTCCATCTGCTTCTTCATGATGGTCTTCTCCGCCACACGGGTGGTGACCTCCTGGTCCCCTCTGATGTATCCGCGGACCGCAACGCATTCGGCCACGGTAGGGTACTTGCTGGTCCTGGACACCCTCTGCTTGGAGAACACGTACGTCATCATCTGGTCCTCGGTCATGGTCCACGGGTTGAAGTTGCCCTTTGCGTAGAATCCGTTGACCAGTACGTATCCGCAATCCTCCATAACCTTGCCGATGTCCTCTTCGACATCCTCGGCGGAGACCCCCATGATCTCCCTGATACGGACGATGTCTATGTCCTTCTGGCGGTAGAAACCCATCATGCTGTCCAGCGTTGCCAGGGCATCGCGGAGCATAGTGGGCTCGTCCAGGTCCATGGAACGTACGTCGATGACACCGGACATCTCCCAGATCTCCATGGCACCGACGATCATGTTACCCTTGACCAGAGGATAGATCCACTTGTCGCCGTAACGTGCAGCGATCTCCGCCCATTTGGATCCCAGGTCGGGATCGAACAGGGACAGGAGCCTGACGGGGTAGTCCTCCTCCTTGACCTTCTCTAGAGCAGGTATCTCATCCTCCATGATGTACATGGGGGATTGTCCCTCTCCGACATGGACTATCTTGGCACCGACCTCTGGTGCATATGTCTCGACCACGTCGAGAGGTACACCGACGATGTAGCGCAGAGCGGATGACGGGAGGGGTCCGTATGCCCTTATGGCCTTCTTCAGGAGGTCCCTGACCGGATCGCCCTCGACCTCTCCGGGGATGCACACCTCGTATGTGTTCTCGGTTCCCCATTCCTCCTTCTCGCTGAACGCACGTATGATACGGAGCGAACGGTCCAGACGCATGACGCTCTCGCGCACGGCCTCCTTGTCCTTGCCCGTCTCAGCTACGATCTGCCTCAGTGTGGCAGCACCCATGCCGTCGATGACATTGAGTATGTCCTCGTCGCCCGGCATGGTCTCGTCGGTCCTGATGGCAGCGTATCTGTCGGCATCGTCCTGCATGACGAACCTGACCTTTCCCCTGACGTATCTTCCCAGACGGATATCGCCGTTCTTCCTCATCTCGTTCCATTCGTTGATGTCGAAGTTCTCGACCCTGCTGTAGACGTCGAGTTCGCTTCCGGCGGATCCGTGGAAGTCGAAGAATTCCTTGATGGATTTGAAATGCTGACCCTTGGTGAGCCTATATCTCTCGACCGATTCGTAGCTGTACACGTCGTCGTGACCGGCCTTGAGCCTCATGTGGTCGATCTTCAGCATGTACTGGTCGTTCTCCGAGACTAGGAACCTGCCCTTGACCACGTCCTCGTTGGCGACCAGTGATTCAAGCGATGCGTATGCCTGCTCGTCCGTTATGGACAGTGCGAATGCGACCTCCTGTACCGAAGCCGGTGCGAAACAGTCGAGATACCTCATGACGATACGGTCCGTCGCATCGTCCTTCTCCACTGGAGGATACTCCACGCGTCCGAACAGCCATTTGTTGCCGGAAAGGTCCGATCTTGTGATGAGATACATGGATTCCAGCTTCCTCAGCGACCTGACGGTCATGTCCTCGCTGATTTCCAGTTTCTCTGAGATCTCGCTCAGGGGAGTGTCCATGTCTATGGCATCGTACACGGCCTTGTCAGTGTCATTGAGCTCACGCTCCTTCCTGGTAGCGGCGGCGTAATAAGGCAGCTCATCCGCCACCATGATGTGGGGATCGTCGAGGAACACGGTACCTATGTCACCGGAATGCATCAGTTCCCTGACCCATCCGTCGACGGTCTTCCTGTCCTCGTCCGTATACGAATAGATGTTCCTTCCCCTCTCGCGCAGTGCCTGCAGGGGACCGGTCTCCATCAATAACTTGGGAATATCGTCCCTGCAAGTGATACGGGTGGGCTTCTGAGCGTAATAAGGAACGATCTGGTCCTCCTCGAACTCGAACTCGTTGACCGAATCCCCGAGGGCACGGTACAGGACCTTCCTGTGCAGCTCCCTGAGAAGGGCGGAACGGTCCTCCATGAGAACGATATCCGAGAATCCCGACAGGATGGCGGAGTGTGCGAACGGGGACGGCGTACCGGAGAAGCGGATGATGTTCAGCTTCATCTCGCCGGAATCGAGGAGATCCAGGACGTACCTGGCGTTCTTGATGTCCATGTCGTCCTCCATTACCTCCCTGTAGGTCTCCTCTATGACCGGTACCCCTTCCATACCTCCGAGAGCTTCCAGCAGATAAGTGGACCTGACCTGCTGCCTGTTGACGGATATGGGCCTTCCCATGTAGTTCCTGAGGATCATGAAGCTCCTTGCGGCGGTGTGCCTGAACCTGAGCTTGAAGATCTCCGAATCCTTCAGGGATTTCCTGAGGACGGTCTCCAGCTCATCTCCCTTGATGAGACCCGGCAGCTGATCGGGGTCGAACGTCCTGGGACATCCGAGCATGAAGCTATCGTCCGAAATGGTGACAGACACGTTAGCACCGAGCATGGTAGTGAGCCTGTGGGCGTATGCGCGGGACAGGGCATCGTTGACCCTGCGCCCGAACGGGAAGTGGAACACGAGCTTCTGGTTGCCGGAGGGATCGATGTACTCCTCCACCGCAAGCATCCTGTCGTCCGGGATGAAACCGGCGACCGCGTCCTGTTCCTTGAAATATGAGAATATGCTCCTTGCGGAACCCTCGTCGACGTCGAACTCCTTGGATATCTCGGAAATCGCCTTCCTCTCGTCCTGGCGGATCCTGTCGGCCATCTCCCTTCTGAACACGGCCACGTCCATGGAGAGGTCGAAGGACCTCGGTAACATCTCACCTGCCCAGGAGGGCACGGTGGGCTTCCTTCCGTTAGCTTCCATGACGTAAGCCGTCATTCCCTTGGAACGGACGAACTCGAAGGACCTCCCTCCCAGAACGAAGACGTCCCTTGGGGACAGTCTCTCAACGAACTTCTCCGACAGCTCCCCGGCGACGGTACCGTGGTTGTTGATGACACGGTAGTTGGCCTCCTCGGGGATGGTACCGAGGTTCATGAAGTAGATCATACGGGAACCCTTCTTCTTACCGAACAGGTTCTCCTCCTCGTCGTACCATATCTTGGAATACACGCCTTCGAAGTCGTCCTTGCTCCCCAGGTACTTTATGACCTGCATGAAGCTCTCTTTCGGAAGGTTGCGGTAGCAGTACGAGCCCCTGACGAGATCGTATGCCTCGTCGACGTCCCATCTGTTGTCGAGACTCATTCCGACGATGGTCTGGGACAGTACGTCGAGACAGTTCTCGGGTATACCGACACGGTCGATGTCCCCTCTGTGGGCGGCCCTGCACATGACGGCACATTCCACGAGGTCGTCGGGATCGAACACAAGGAGCCTTCCCTTGGCCACCTTTCCGAAGCTGTGACCGCTCCTTCCGATCCTCTGCAGTCCCTTCGCGACGGACTTGGGAGATCCTATCTGGCACACCAGATCCACGGAACCTATGTCTATACCCAATTCCAGCGATGTCGAAGATACGACGCACTTGATCTCCCCGTGCTTGAGACGCTCCTCGACATCCAGCCTGATATCCTTTCCGAGGGAACTGTGATGGACCTCGATGTTCTCCAGTCCGCGCTCCTTCAGCTTGTATACGACGCTCTCCGCTCCGGACCTGGTGTTGGTGAACACCAATGTGGTATCGTGGGCATCGATCAGTTCCTTCAGGGTGTCGTACATCATCGAGTTGACGATATCCGACGACAATGTGGTGAGGTCCCTGGTGGGGCATATGACCTGGAGATCCAAAGTCTTCTTGGATCCCGATTCTATTAATGCTACATCCCTCGCGGTCCCGTCCGGATTGCATCCGACCAGATATGCGGCGATCTCCTCTATGGGTGCCAATGTGGCGGATAATCCTATGCGGACGAAATCGTTCTCGCAGTGCCTCCTAAGCCTTTCCAAAGTCAGCGAGAGGAACGCTCCCCTCTTGGAATCGCAGATGTCGTGGATCTCATCGAGGATCACCCATTCGACCTTCTTGAACGCGTCCTTGAACTTCGGGGCCGCCAATATGAGCGCGAGACTCTCCGGGGTTGTAATAAGGATGTGCGGAGGGTGACGGACCATCTTCTGCCTGTCGGCCTGGGAGGTGTCCCCCGACCTTACGGCGACATTGATCTTCGGGATGTTCATCCCGTGCCTCTCCGCGACCTCCCTCATCTCCGCAAGAGGGGTGTTCAGGTTGCGGTTGACATCGTTACCCAGCGCTTTCAGTGGCGAGACGTAGATGCAGTACACCCTTTCCTCCAGGGTCCCTTCCCTGGCATACCTTGTGAGCTCGTTGATGATGCTCGTGAAGGCCGTGAGCGTCTTTCCCGATCCTGTCGGCGACGATACCAGGACGTTGCGCCTCTGGTGGATCACGGGGATGGCCTTGGCCTGCGGTATGGTGAGGTCGTCGTACTTCTCGTTGAACCAGGTGGAGATAAGGGGCTCCATCATGTCCATGACCTCATCCTTCGAGTATGTTCTGTCTACTTTCTCAACCATGGGAAACAATCGTTCAACTCATTACGGCATTGAATAAAAACCTTATTTTCGGGAAGGCGAAATTAACACCAGAAACAGAGCGGGAGCTTCGGGCATTATAATAATAGATAAAGCTTGTCCAATTTCCAACTTTTCGTACAATC